>JAEUOM010000151.1 GCA_016788495.1 Accumulibacter sp.
GCGAGCAGTCTGACAAGGGTCTGACCGCGAGCGCCGAACAAGCAACTTCAAGAGGAGAGGAATCGAACAATGCAGAAGGGAATCCGTAACATACTGATGCTGGCAAGCCTGCCGCTGGCCATGAACCTGGCGTTTGCCGCACCGGCCGAGAAGGCCGCTGCGCCAGCCGCCAGTGCCGCTCCGGCTGCAGGGCCGACGCTTTCCGCGGAAGACAAGGCGGCGGCCGGCAAGACCTACTTCGAGCGCTGCGCCGGCTGCCACGGCATGCTGCGCAAGGGCGCCACCGGCAAGAACCTCGAGCCGGCGAATACCGCCAAGCTCGGCAGCTCGCGTCTCGAGAAGATCATGTCCTACGGCACTGAAGGCGGCATGCCCAACTTCGACGACATCCTGTCGAAGAAGGAGCTCGCCAACATGGCGACCTACATCCAGATGCCTGCCGAAGCCCCGCCCGAGTGGGGCATGAAGGACATGAAGGCGAGCTGGAAGCTGCACGTGCCGGTCGCGCAGCGGCCGACGAAGCAGATGAACAACATCAACCTGAAGAACATCTTTGCCGTCACGCTGCGTGATTCCGGCGAGGTGGCGCTGATCGACGGTGACACGAAGAAGATCTGGGGCATTGTCAAGACCGGTTACGCGGTCCATATCTCACGCGTTTCGGCTTCCGGGCGTTATGTGCACGTGATCGGCCGTGACGGTCGTTACGATCTGATCGACATGTGGTACGAGAAGCCGACGATCGTCGCGACGATGAAGGCGGGTTACGAGGCGCGCTCGGTCGACACCTCGAAGTACAAGGGCTTCGAGGACAAGTATGCCGTTGTCGGCTCGTACTGGCCGCCGCAATACGCGATTCTCGACGGTGAGACGCTCGAGCCGCTGAAACTGATCTCGACCCGTGGCGTCACCGTCGACGGCGAGTACCATCCGGAGCCGCGCGTCGCCTCGATCGTCTCGTCGCACGACAAGCCCGAGTGGGTGATCAACATCAAGGAAACCGGCATGATCAAGCTGGTTGACTACTCGGACATCAACAACCTGAAGGAAGTGACCGTCAACTCGGCCAAGTTCCTGCACGATGGTGGCTGGGATGCCTCCAAGCGCTACTTCCTCGTCGCCGCCAATGCCTCCAACAAGGTCGCCGTCGTCGATACCAAGGAAGGCAAGCTGGCGGCACTGGTCGACACCGCCAAGATCCCGCATCCGGGCCGCGGCGCCAACTTCATCCATCCCAAGTATGGGCCGGTCTGGGCCACCTCGCACCTCGGCGCCGACGTGATCAGCATCATCGGTACCGACCCGGCGAAGAATCCGCAGCACGCCTGGAAAGTGGTGCAGGAAGTGAAGAACCATGGCGCCAACTCGCTCTTCGTCAAGACCCATCCGAAGTCGAAGAACCTGTGGGCCGACGCGCCGCTGAACCCGGATCCCAAACTGGCCGGTTCGGTCACGGTCTACAACATCGCCGACCTCGGCAATCCGGATCCGAAGCCGCAGGTGCTCGATCTCGCCGCCGCCGCCGATCTCGGCAAGACCAAGGGCATCCAGCGCGTCGTGCATGGCGAGTACAACGAGAAGGGTGACGAGGTCTGGTTCTCCGTGTGGACCGGCAACAAGACCGAGCCGTCGGCGATCGTCGTCCTCGATGACAAGACGCGTACCGTCAAGAACGTGATCAAGGATCCGCGTCTCGTGACACCGACCGGCAAGTTCAACGTGTACAACACGCAGTACGACATCTACTGAGCGAAGACCGCAGTCGAAGCAAACGGGGGGCTGCGGCCCCCCGTTTTTTCAACGTTCGGCGGACGAGGCAACGCCTGGCCGTCTGCCGACAGGAGAAGCGATGAAAGTGAAGGACCTGAGTCTCTTTCTCACGCTGTTGCCGTCAATGACGCTGGCAGCGCCGCCGCCGGTCGACCCGGCGATGCTCGAACTGGCTGACCAGAGCCGCTGCCTGACCTGTCACGATGTCGATGAAACGCTGCGCGGTCCTGCCTGGCGCGACGTCGCCAGACGCTACCGCGGCAAGCCAGAAGTCGAGGAGATTCTCGTCAAGAAGGTGTATGAGGGTGGCGGTGGTGCCTGGGGGAATGACTACATGTCGGCCAACAAGCGTGCCGGCATGGACAACATCCGCATCCTCGTGCGCTGGATCCTGACGCTGCCCTGAGCCGGCGGGCTGCTGCCGCGACCACTGCTGCCGCGGCTGCTTCAGTCGAACAGTCCTTTGTCGAGGCGCGCCGCCAGTTCTGCCGTCACCTCGCCAAAGGCGAGGATGCGCCGACCGCGATGTTCCTTGAGGAACTCTTCCGCGTCGGCGCGCGTGGCAAAGGCAACGAACTCGTGTCCCATCGGTCCGGGCGTGTCGGAACCGATGACGTAGAAGGCCCGACGGGCGTCGATGCGGGTCAGTCCATAGTACTCGGTGACCCAGATGCTGACGATGTCGTCCGTGCTCCGGCCCGGCGCGTAGCGCGGCAGGTTGCCAAGGTACTTGAACAGGTCCTTGGCCCCATCGAAAAAATGCGCCCGACCGTCACGGTAGGCGACCACGGCGATCCAGTGCGGGTAACGCGAGACGAGCATGCCGCAGACCGGGCAGAGATCCCGCTCTCCCGGATTTGGCGGCGGCGGGCCGGCCATTGCGAGGCTGGCAGCCAGCCAGAAAACGCCGGCAGCGACCCTCTGCGACAGTCGCGGCCACAACGGCCACAAGGTGGCGGCGTTCACCCCTGAGGTCGCGCCGCCCGTTGCCGCCGCTCTTCACGACTCCTGCGGATCATCGCGACATCCTGCGACATGTCGGTGTAGGCGGCGAGCAGCGCCTGCTCGAAATTGCCGAGGTCGCCGCCGTTCTCGGCCATGGCTGCCCGGGCTGCCGCTTCGCTGCCGTAGGCGACCTTGCTGCGTCGGCTCATCACCCCCTTGATGCGGCTGCCGATCAGGAAGGTGGCCTGGTCAACTTCGAGCAGCGGTTTGATCTCGGCGGCCGATGCGTTGTCGGCGACCCAGATGCTCTTCGGCTCGCGGTCGACATTGACGGCCAGGCTGATCGCTGCGCAATGCAGCGAACAGACGCCGTCCGGTAGATCATCACTGTACTGCAGCAGCATGCGCGAGTGGTGGAACTGGCGGCGATCCATGCCGCAGTACGGGCATTTCGGGAACTTCTCGAGGTCGTTCTCGGCGGGTCGGGGATCGGCCGCCTTCTTCGGGATGAACTGGGCCGGCGTGCCGTCGGTGGCACAGGATGGTTGCGCCTGTGCGGCGGTGGCGAGAAGGCCGGTCGAGGCGAGCGAGATTTTCAGCAGATCACGGCGGTTCACGGTCATGCTCCTGGCTAGGTGGAAGGGGGCCAGCCCGGGGTGGCGTCACGACGCATGGTAGGGCCTTTGCCGGGCGGTGCGCTGCGGCAAATCGTCGCAGCGACAGAGGGCCGCGGGCTCGCTGATGCTGCCAGCCGGGCGTCGCTTGCCAGGCGCCGCTGGCCGTGCCGCCGCCGCTGGCGAGTGCGGCTGTCACCAGGCGCTGCCACGGTCTCGCCGGCGGTATGCCGAGACTGTCGTCACGGCTGCCGCTCAGCCGAGCAGCCGCTGCATCACGAGGTAGTAGCGGATACCCTGCCAGACCGTCGTCAGACCGAGGACGACGACGAAAAGCGCGGCGCCCCGCAGCAGCCAGCCGCGCGTGCGAACGCCAAGCCGGCCGAAGAGGAAGCTCGCCGCGAGCATCGATGGCAGCGTGCCGGCGCCGAAGGCGAGCAGCAGCAGGCCGCCTTCGACGACCGAAGGCGCGGTCGTCGCCTTGATCGCCATCGCCATCGTCATCGAGCACGGCATGAGACCGTTGATCGCGCCGCCGATCATCGCTCCCGGCAGGACGCCGCGTGCGCTGGCGTCGACGAACTGGCGGCGCAGCCAGTTGACCGGCGCAAAGGCGAGCGTGTTGCGCCACGGCGAAACGCCCAGCAGGTCGAGGCCGAGCAGGATGACGATGCCGCCGGCGACGATCTGCAGCAGCCCCTGCAGCCTGCCGAACGTACCCGCCTGCATGAGAACCATGCCGAGCGCCGCCGCCAGCAGGCCGATCAGCACGTAGACGCCGACGCGCGTCAGGTGGTAGGCGAGATAGGGGGCGAAGCTCCGTGCGCCGAGCTTCATGAAGAAGCCGGAGACGAGGCCGCCGCACATGCCGAGGCAGTGGCCGCTGCCGAGGATTCCGGTCATGAAGGCGAGCCAGTAGGAGAACTCGACCAGCGCCTGATGCTGTGTGTGGTCCAAGCCTCAGTTCTGTTGCAGGCGCAACGAGTTGCGCACCACGGAAACCGACGACAGCGCCATCGCCGCCGAGGCGATCATCGGGCTGAGGCGGCCGGCGGCGGCGACCGGAATCGCGACGACGTTGTAACCGAGTGCCCAGAAGAGGTTCTGACGGACGATTCGCATCGTTTGCCGCGACAGCTCGATCGTCGCAGCGACGCGCCCGATGTCGCCGCCGACGAGGGTGATGTCGGCCGCTTCGAGGGCGATGTCGGCGCCGCTGCCGATCGCCATTCCGACATGGGCAGCGGTCAGCGCCGGCGCGTCGTTGATGCCGTCGCCGATCATGCCGACGCGCCTGCCCTGGCGCTGCAGATCGCGGATCAAGGCCAGCTTGGCGGCCGGTGTGGCGCGCGCGACGACGCGCCCGATGCCCACTTGGCGCGCGATCTGGCGGGCGACGGCGGCGACGTCGCCGGTGGCCATCACCGTCTCGATGCCAAGGCCATGCAGCAGCGCGATCGCCTCGCGCGCGCCGGCACGCGGCTGGTCGGCGACTGCCAGCAGGGCGACGGGATGGCCGTCGACGGCGACGAAGACCGGCGTCCGGCCCTGTTCGGCGAGTGCCGCCGCCTGTGCCGAGCTGCCCTGACAATCGATGCCGGCCTCTGCGAGCAGTGCCGAATTGCCGATCAGCACCGTCTGGTGCTCGCAGACGGCACGCACGCCGCGCCCGGGGATCGCTGTGAACTGGCTGCATTCTGCCGGCACGATCGCCTGTGCCGTGCACCAGGCAGTGATCGCCCGGCCGAGGAAGTGTTCGGAGCCGGCCTCCGCAGCGGCAACGATGGCCAGCAGCTTGCTCCGGTCGACGTTGGCGGCGGGGAGGAAGTCGGTGACCACCGGTCGACCTTCGGTGATCGTGCCGGTCTTGTCGAAGACGACCGTGTTCAGCCGGGCAGCGCTTTCCAGTGCCTCGCCGTTGCGGATGTAGATGCCGCGCCGCGCGGCCTGGCCGGTACCGACCATGATCGCCGTCGGCGTCGCCAGCCCGAGTGCGCACGGACAGGCGATGAGCAGGACGGCGATGGCGTGTGCCAGCGCCGTCGCCGGCGGACTGCCGGCGAGCAGCCAGCCGCCGAAGGTCAGCCCGGCGACACCGCCGACGGCAGGAACGAAGCGTTCCGAGATGCGGTCGGCGAGCTTCTGCACCGGCAGCTTGCTGCCCTGTGCATGGTCGACCAGGCGGACGATTCCCGCCAGCACGGTGTCGGCACCGACCGCAGTGGCGCGCAGCGTGAAGCTGCCGTTGCCGTTGACGCAGCCGGCGTACACCCGATCGCGGCAGCCCTTGGCGACCGGCAGCGACTCGCCGCTGAGCAACGCTTCGTTCACCTCCGAACTGCCGGACTCGACGAGGCCGTCGGCCGGAATGCGCTCGCCGGGGCGCACACGCAGCAGGTCGCCGACGACGACCTCGTCGATCGGCACCACCTCCTCGCCGCCGTCGCGCACGACCACCGCCGTCGTCACCTGCAACTCGATGAGCTTGCGAATCGCCTCGCTCGCCTGCCCTTTGGCGCGCTCCTCGAGGAAACGGCCGAGGAGGACGAAGCTGACGATGCCGGCGGCGGCCTCGAAATAGACGTGGTGCGTCGGGTGCAGCAGGCCTGCCAAGCTGTACAGGTAAGCCGACCCGGCGCCGATCGCGATCAGCGAGTCCATGTTGGCGCTCTTCTGCTGCGCCATCTGCCAGGCCTTGGCGAAGATGTCGCGGCCGGGGCCGAAAAGCACCGGCGTCGTCAGTGCGAACTCGAGCAGGCGCAGCGCTGGCGAGCGATGCATCGCCATGCCGAGCAGCATCACCGGTGCGGTCAGGGCAGCGGCAACGACGACGCGCCTTTTCGCCAGCGCGACTCTCTCCTTCTCGCGCGCGACGAGCAGGCGCCGCTGCGCCAGCGTGTCCATCGACTGTGCCCGGTAGCCGAGCCGGTTGATCATTGCGAACACCTCGTCACGGCTGATCGTCCCGCGGACGACCGCCGTCTGCGCGGCGAAATTGACGTTCGCCAGGTGGACGCGCGGATCACGGCGCAGCGACAGCTCGATCAGCAGAGCGCATGAGGCGCAGCTCATGCCCTCTATGGCCAGCGAGGATTCCAGCAGCGGCGAATCGCCGCCGACCGCGCCGACGGTCGGTGCTCGTGTCGGCGGGCAGGCGGCCAGGCGGCCGATGAGGTCGTCGACGCTGGCGAGCAAGCGGGCCTCCGGCAGGCGCCGCGGATCGTAGTGGATCGCCAGCGATCCGAGCGCGGCAACGGCGCGGACGTCGCTGATTTCGGGCCGCTTGCGCAGCAGGATCTCGAGGATGTAGCTGCGCTCTTCGTTCCGCACCAGCTGGGGCGCGATGACCCGCAGCCGGCGCCGCAACCGGTGCACCACGTGGAGGTTGCGGTAGTCGCCGGAGCTCATCGGCGCTCGCCCGCCTTGCGGTAGCGAACGAGCAGGAACACCAGGTAGAAGATCGTCAGCCAGGCGGAGCGGAACCTCAACGGGTCGCGCAGCCACTGCTGGGTGATCAGATCCCAGTGCACGCGGATGAGATAGAAAGCCAGCAGGTCGTTGAGGAAGTTGAGGATCGCCCGTTCGCTCAGCGCGCTTTCGAGGACCGGTTGCACGCGGGTGCGCACGCCCTGCAATTGCGGGTAGCGGTCCAGGCCGCGCAACAGGCGGCGCAGCGAGCGTCGGGCGGCAGCCTCGAACGGCGTCAGCGCGCTGACTTGGCGTCCGCCACTGTCCGCTGCCGCCGCCGTTGCAGTCGGGCCGGTGGCTTCTCCGGCTGCGGTCGGCAGCCCGGCATCGGCTGCCGGCAGGTGTGGCAGCACCCGTTGCAGGCAGCGGGCGATGGCGCCGGCGTCACAGACGTGCTCGTCGTAGAACACCGACAGCTTGCGCGTGCCGGCATGCAGTCCAACGCGATAGACGCCTTCCTGGCGACGCAGAGCCGCTTCGATGCAGCGTGCGCTGGCGGGCGAACAGATCGCCGCTGGCAGCTCCAGCCGCAGGTGGCCGGCTGCACGGTAGCGAACGAAAATCCGGCGCGACCACTGGTCGGCAGAATCGGTGGACGGTCTCATGGCTGCTTGCGCTGGTAGCGGATTCAGCCGGCCGCTTTCGGCGGAACTTCGGTGTCGCTGGTTTCGCCAGTCGGCACGGCAGCCTCTGACTCGCGCTCGCGCGTTTCCTCGATCAGGTCGGCGAGGCTTTCCTTCTGCTGCAGGACGAAATCCTTGCCCATGCCGCACGCCCGCGAGACCGACAGCGCGATCTCCTTGCGGTAGCGGTAGAGCAGGAAGCCAGCGACCACGCCACCGGCGGCGCCGACCGCGAGCAGGGTCAGCGGGTTGAGCAACAGCGTGCGCGCCGCGACGACGCCGTGCGCGGCGGCACCGCCGATCGCCGCCGCCTGTGCGGCCGGCCTGTTCATCACGTGTCCAAGTGCTTCCATCGTCCCTCCGTTCATCATCGCATCTCTCCCTGTCAGCCTTTCGGTTCGTTCCCGCCAGCGTGCCCAGGATTCGCTGGCGCTTCCTTGATATCGTGCAACATCAGATAGATTCCCTTGCAGCCTTCGCAGCAGAAAGACAGCTGCGCCGCCGTCGTCTGCAGCTGCAGCGGTCTCTTGCCGCAGTCGAGACCACACAGGTGGCAGGCACGATTCTCGCTCATCGCAGCAGCTCGCCAGCCAGGCGTTCGAAGGTCGCGGCATCGGCTTCGCCGAGGAGCTTGCCACGGATGCGGCCATCGCCATCGACGAAATAGGTTGTCGGCAGCCCGACGACCCCGTACTGGCGCGAGATCGCAGCCTGGTCATCGAGCAGCACCGGATAACCGACGCCAATGCGGCGGATGAAAGCCTCGACCTCCTGCCGGCTCTGGCCGGCGTTGATCGCCAGCACGACCAGCCCCTGTTGCCGGTGACGCTGCCAGACGCCCTCGATCGCCTGCATCTCGTCGGCGCAGAAGCGGCACCAGTCGGCCCAGAAGCGGATGACCACCGGCCGGCCACGCAATTCGCCGGGGAAAGCGAGAGGGCCGGCGTCGAGGGTCGGAGCGGCAAAGGCCGGCGCCACGTCACCGACGTTCAGCCGGACAGCGCTGCCCCCATCGCAGGCAGCCGCGACGACGGCGAGCAGGGCGATC
>JAEUOM010000015.1 GCA_016788495.1 Accumulibacter sp.
CTCCGACTGCTCCTTGAGGATGTCGAGGAAGGCCAGCCGCTTGATCTGCAGCAGGTCGTTGAGAACGAAGGAGATGCGGTCGTTCCAGGTCATCGCCAGGCGGGTGACGACCTTGCCGTCGGCGATGTGCTGCCGGATCTCGTCCCCGTCGAGCGAGTGGTTGGCGTAGCGCACGCTCGCCTTCTCCGCCGAGCGCAGCTCGAGGTCCTGGTCGAGGGTGAAACCCGCCGGCGCTTCGCCCGCAGCGACCCAGCCGGTCATCGCCGCCGACGGCGACTGCAGCGGCTTTACCACCTTCGCCGGCAGGCTGTCGAGCGAGCGCCGCAGGTGTTCGAGGACTTCATCGGCCTTGGCCGGCGAAGCGGCATCGACGACCAGCCAGCCGTTGCCGCGGTCGATCCAGGCATGCGTCGTGCGGCAGCGGACGAAGGCGCGCGGCAGCAGTTCGAGGGTCATCTGTTCCTGCAGTTCGCGCAGCTCGCGGCGGCCGATGCGGCGCCCATCGACTTCCTCGATCTCCTTGGCGCGCTCACCCGCCAGCCGCTTGACGATCGAAGCCGGCAGCAGCTTCTCCTCGACTCCGAGAGCGATGAGCCACTGCTGATTGACGGCATGCACCAGCGACCCGCCATCGCGTGGCGCCACCCAGCCGAGGCTGCGCGGATCGGTGGTGCCGCAGCCCTGCAGTGGCAGCCGGGCAAGCTGTTGCTCGAAGCTCTCGGCTTCGACCGCCCAGCCCTGCGGCAGGCGGTAAAGTTGAAGGTTCTTGAACCACATCGGCTTCGGCCTGCAAAAAGCTCGGCATTATAGGCTGGAAAGCCGTCGCTGCCGCTTTCGCTGCAGCGCGGGCGAGTCCGATCGCCGACCGGGCGCGCTGCCGCCGGGGCGGGGCGGCGGCTGTGCTATCATGCGCAGTTATTTCGCGCCCCCGAGGACCTTTCCCGCCGTGCCCAACTGCGACCTGCACTGCCATTCCACCTGCTCGGACGGCCTTCTGGCGCCGGCGGAAGTGGTTCGCCGGGCAGCGGAGAACGGCGTCGACATGCTGGCGCTGACCGATCACGATGACATCGCCGGGCTGCCGGTGGCACGCACTGCGGCGGTCGAGGTCGGTCTGAGTCTGGTCAGCGGAGTCGAGATCTCGATCGAGTGGGAGGGTCTGCAGATCCACGTCCTCGGCTTCGCCTTCGACGCTGCCGATGCCGCGCTCAACGCCGGCCTGCAGACGGTCCGCAGCGGCCGCATCGAGCGTGCGCGCCGGATGGCGGCCGAGCTGGAGAAGGTCGGCATCGACGGCTCGTTCGACGGCGCGATGCGCCTGGCCGCCAACCCGAACCTCGTCAGCCGGGCGCATTTCGGCCGCTATCTGGTCGAGCGCGGCGTCTGCAAGGATCTGCGCAGCGTCTTCGACTCGTTTCTGGTGCCCGGCCGGCCGGGTTACGTCGATCATCGCTGGGCGACGCTCGCCGATTCGCTGGGCTGGATTCATGGCGCTGGTGGCGTCGCGACGGTGGCGCATCCGGGGCGCTACAAGCTGTCGCGCGGCGACATGCGGCGCTTCCTCGGCGAGTTCCGCGACCTCGGCGGACAGGCGATCGAGGTCATGTCGGGCAGCCACACGCCGGAGCACGTCGATCTCTATTCGCGGCTGGCGAGGGAATACGGCTTTGCCGCTTCGCGCGGTTCCGATTTTCATGGTCCGGGCGAGAGCTACGTCGACCTCGGCCGGCTGCCGCCGCTGCCCGAGGGGCTGCGGCCCGTCTGGCAACTGTTCTGAGGGGCGGCATCCGGCGATGGCGCAATACATCACGATTCATCCCGACAACCCGCAGCAGCGGCTGCTGCACCTGGCGGCCGAGGCCGTCCGCCGCGGCGGCGTGATCGCACTGCCGACCGATTCGAGCTATGCGCTCGGCTGCCATCTTGGCGACAAGGCGGCAGTCGAGCGCATCCGCAGTCTGCGTGGCGTCGACGAACGCCACCACCTGACGCTGATGTGCCGTGACCTGTCACAGATCGGCCAGTTCGCGCGCGTGGACAACGCCCGCTACCGCCTGCTCAAGGCGACGACTCCGGGCAGCTACACCTTCATTCTCGAAGGAACGCGCGAGCTGCCGCGGCGCGTCCTGCACCCGAAGCGCAAGACGATCGGCCTGCGCGTGCCGGCGCACACGGTGACCCTGGCACTGCTCGAGGAACTCGGCGAGCCGCTGCTCACCTCGACCTTGATCATCGCCGGCGACGAAGGACCGCTGACCGAGGGTTGGGAGATCCAGGACCGGCTCGAGACGCAGATCGACCTGATTCTTGACGCCGGTCGTTGCGGCGTCGAGCCGACGACCGTCGTCGATCTGACCGCGGCGCTGCCGCTGCTGATTCGTGCAGGCCGCGGCGCGCTGGCGCCGTTCGGCCTCGACTGAGAGGAGCCGCATGGATTCCCTGATCCAGACGATCGCCATCGCCGCCTTGCCGGTGATCCTGGCGATTACCCTGCACGAGGCGGCGCACGGCTACGCCGCACTCCATTTCGGTGATCCGACGGCGTGGCAGGAGGGCCGCATCACCGCCAATCCGCTCAAGCACATCGATCCGGTGGGGACGATCCTGGTGCCAGCGATCATTCTCCTCCTGTCGACCGGCGGCATCCTCTTCGGCTGGGCGAAGCCGGTGCCGGTGAACTTCGGGCGCCTGCGGCATCCGAAACGCGACATGCTGTGGGTGGCGGCGGCGGGGCCGGCGGCCAACCTCGCGATGCTGCTCTTCTGGGCGGCGGTGCTCAAGCTCGCCTGGCTGTTGCCGTTCAACTTCTTCAGCCTGCCGATGTCGCGCATGGCAGAGGTCGGCATGACGATCAACCTGGTGTTGATGGTGCTCAACCTGTTTCCGCTGCCGCCGCTCGACGGTGGTCGCATCGCCGTCAGCCTGTTGCCGCCGGCGGCCGCCTGGCGCTTTGGGCAGATCGAGCGCTTCGGTTTCCCGATCCTGCTGCTGCTGCTGTTCACCGGCATCCTCAGCTCGTTGCTGACGCCGGTGATGCGGCTCGTCGGTGGACTCGTCGGGTTCCTCTTTCAACTTCCTTCCTGAGCGATCGCCGACACCATGTATGCAGAACGAGTCCTCTCCGGGATGCGCCCGACGGGCAGCCTGCATCTCGGTCACTACCACGGCGTGTTGAAGAACTGGGTCAGGCTGCAGCACGAGTATCCCTGCCTCTTCTTCGTTGCCGACTGGCACGCCCTGACGACCCAGTACGATGATCCGCACGGCATCGTCGGTGCAGCCCGCGACATGGTCATCGACTGGCTGGCGGCAGGCGTCGACCCGCGACGGGCGATCATCTTCGTCCAGTCGAAGGTGCCCGAGCACGCCGAACTGCATCTGCTGCTGTCGATGATGACGCCGCTCGGCTGGCTCGAACGCGTGCCGACCTACAAGGACCAGCAGGAGAAGCTCGAGCACAAGGATCTGTCGACCTATGGCTTCCTCGGCTACCCGCTCCTGCAGGCGGCCGACATCCTCATCTACCGCGCCGGCAAGGTGCCGGTCGGCGAGGATCAGGTGCCGCACATCGAGTTCTCACGCGAGATCGCGCGCCGCTTCAACCACCTCTACGGTCGTGAGCCCGGTTTCGCTGAGAAGGTGGGCGAGGCGGTGAAGAAGCTCGGCGCGAAACGCGCGCGGCGTTACGAGGAACTACGCACGCACTACCAGGAGCGCGGCGACCAGGCGGCGATCGAAGCGGCGCGGCAGCTGCTCGACGAGGTGCACGACCTCCCGCATGCCGATCGTGAGCGGCTCTGCGGCCATCTCGAAGGTACCGGCAAGATGATCCTGGTCGAGCCCGGCGCGCTGTTGACGGCGGCGGCCCGCATGCCCGGACTCGACGGTCAGAAGATGTCCAAGTCCTACGGCAACACCATCACGCTGCGCGAGGACGCGGCATCGGTGACGCACAAGCTGCGCCGCATGCCGACCGATCCGGCGCGCGTCCGGCGCAGCGATCCCGGTGAACCGGATAACTGCCCGGTCTGGCAACTGCATCAGGTGTATTCGGATGAGGGCTGTCGGGCCTGGGTGCAGCAGGGATGTCGCAGCGCCGGCATCGGCTGCCTCGAGTGCAAGCAGCCGGTGATCGACGGTATCCTGCGCGAGCAGGCGCCGATGCGCGAGCGGGCGCAACCCTATCTCGACGACCCGCGGCTGGTCAACGAGATCATTGCCGACGGCAACGGCCGCGCGCGTCATCTGGCCCGCGAAACGATGCGCGACGTGCGCCAGGCGCTCGGTCTGGACTACATCTGAATGATGCCCCCGGGTCCGGAGCAACGATGAACGATGCTGCTGTCGTCCTCGAGGGCACGGCCCTGGCAGCGGCGGGCATGGCCGGTCCGCTGGCGAGAATCTACGGCGAGCCGCTGGCGGAGCTGCCGCACGACCTCTACATCCCGCCGGATGCGATGGCGGTCATGCTCGACGCCTTCGAGGGGCCGCTGGATCTGCTGCTGTACCTGATTCGCAGGGCCAACGTGAACGTGCTCGACATTCCGATGGCGCCGCTGACCGACCAGTACCTGCTCTACGTCGAAGCGATGCGGAAACGAAATCTCGAGCTGGCCGCCGACTATCTGGTCATGGCGGCGATGCTGATCGAGATCAAGTCACGCATGCTGCTGCCGCGTCCCAAGGCGCCGGCCGGCGACGAGATCGAGGATCCGCGCGCCGAACTGGTGCGGCGCCTGATCGAGTACGAGCAGATGAAGCGCGCGGCGCATGTCATCAACGAGCTGCCGCAGGCCGAGCGCGATTTCGACTGGGTCGAGGTGTGGGTCGAGAAGACCCTGCGGCGGCGCCTGCCGGAGGTCAGTGTGGCCGACCTGCAGAACGCCTGGCGGGGCATCCTGCAACAGGCGAGCCTGCACACGCATCATCTGGTGCAGCGCGAGGAGCTCTCCGTGCGCGAGCACATGGGCGTCATCCTGCGTCGTCTGCGGGCAGCCGGTGGCTTCGTCGATTTCGTCGATCTCTTCGACGCGAGCCAGGGAGCGCCGGTGCTGGTCGTTCATTTCCTTGCCCTGCTCGAGCTGGCGCGTGAGCACCTGCTGGAAATGACGCAGGCGGAGGCCTTTGCGCCGATCTACCTGAGGTTGGTCGATGAGCACGGCAGTGCCCGATAACGCCGCCGGCGCAGCGCTGCCGGCCACTCCGGATGAACTCAAGCGGGTGCTCGAGGCGGTGCTGCTGAGCGCCAGGGAGCCGCTCTCGATGCTCGAACTGCGCCAGATTTTCAATGATCAGATCACCGCCGACGCGCTGCGTTCGCTGCTCGACGAGCTGCGCAGCGAGTGGCAAGGGCGCCCGCTCGAGTTGCTGCCCGTGGCGAGCGGCTGGCGCTTTCGCACGCGCGCCGAGTTCATGCCCTATCTCGAACGGCTGCACCCCGAGAAGCCGCCGCGCTACTCGCGCGCGGTGCTCGAGACGCTGGCGATCATCGCCTACCGCCAGCCGGTGACCCGTGGCGACATCGAGGACATCCGGGGCGTCACGGTCGCGACGCAGGTGATCCGGGTACTCGAGGAACGTGGCTGGGTCGATGTCGTCGGCCATCGCGATACCCCCGGGCGTCCGGCGCTGCTGGCGACGACGAAGAAGTTCCTCGACGACCTCGGTCTGCGCAGCCTCGCCGAGCTGCCGGCGCTCGAACAGATCAACCCCACTGTGGACCTCTCCGATGCCCAACGACAAACGCCGGCCGCCGGCTGATCCCGCGCGTCCGCCACGCTCTTCACGGGGCGCGGCAGCACCGCGGCGTCCGCCGGCGACAAGCCCGGACCCTTTGGCCGCGGTTGCTGCCGGCAGTCGGCCCGCCGGGAGAAACGCCCGGGTGACCGACGCGGCGCGGCGCAGCGCGGGCGCCGAGCCGGTCGACAAGCCCGAGCGCCTGCACAAACTGCTCGCCAACAGCGGCCTCGGATCGCGGCGCGAGATGGAAGATCTGATCGCGGCCGGTCGCATCACGGTCAACGGTGAGCCGGCGCAGATCGGCCAGTCGGTCAGCCCGGGTGACCGCGTCAAGATCGGCGGCAAGCTGGTGCGGCTGCGTTCCGCCGACCGCCTGCCGCGGGTGCTCCTCTATCACAAACCGGAAGGCGAGATCGTCTCGCGCAACGACCCGCAGCATCGGCCGAGCGTCTTCACTTCGCTGCCGCGGATGGCGGCTGGTCGCTGGGTGGCTGTCGGCCGCCTCGACTTCAACACCAGCGGGCTGCTGCTGTTGACCACTTCCGGCGATCTCGCCAACCGTCTGATGCACCCGCGTTACCAGTTGCTGCGCGAGTACGCCGTGCGCATCCTCGGCGATCTGCCCGACGAGGCAAGGCAACGCTTGCTTGAGGGCATCGAACTCGAGGATGGGCTGGCAAGGTTCGGCAGCTTCCAGGAGGCAGGCGGCGAGGGCGCCAACCGCTGGTACCGCGTTTCCCTCTTCGAGGGCCGCAATCGCGAAGTAAGGCGGATGTTCGAGGCCGTTGGCGTGGTCGTCAGTCGCCTGATCCGCGTTCGCTACGGTCCTTTCGTGCTGCCGCCCGGTCTCAAGCGCGGCAGGGTGGAGGAACTGGCGGAGCCCGTGGTGCGGCAACTGCTCGTCGATTTCGGCATGGAACCGGCGGGGCCGCGCCGTCCGCCGCCGCGGTCGCGGACGGGCTGATCGATTCCCGCCATTCTCCCGCGGCCGCAGGCCGATTTACCCGCGCTCGTTTTTTCGTTATAATCCAACGGTTTTCCGCTCGCCCCTTCTGGGGGCATCTAACCGGGGATGGGCTTTTCGCCCATTTTTTGTTTGCAGCCATGGATGTGCACGACATTCTTGAGAAGACGGTGACCGGTCTCGGCTACGAGTTGGTCGATATCGAGCGAAGCCCGCGCGGGCGCGTCCTGCGTGTGTTCATCGACAAGCCCGAGCGGCCGCGTGGCGTCGACGTCGAGGACTGTGCTCTGGTCAGCAATCAGCTGTCGCGCGTGCTGGCGGTCGAGGAGGTGGACTACGACCGGCTGGAAGTTTCGTCACCGGGTCTGGACCGGCTGCTGAAGAAGGTGTCCGACTTCGAGCGCTTCGCCGGGTCCGAGATCACGCTGAAGTTGCGCCTGCCATCGAGTGGCAGGCGCAACTTCAGTGGCACGCTGTGCGGCGTCAGTGACGGCAAGGTCCGCCTGCGGACGGACGCGGGCGATATGGAGGTCGAGCTGGGCAACATTGACCGGGCACGTCTGGTGCCCAGATTCGAAACAATGAAATCGGGCGGGAAGCCGGTCTAGGAGGTAATGAGGAAATGAGCCGCGAGATCTTGCTGCTGGTCGATGTGCTGGCGCGCGAAAAGAACGTGACCCGG
>JAEUOM010000043.1 GCA_016788495.1 Accumulibacter sp.
CATGGTTGCTGTCGACGCCGGCGGCAGTGGCACCGAGGCGCCGGCAACGGCCGGCAGGACCGGCTGCCTGGCCGCTGGCAGCGGCGGCGGCGCGACCCGTGAACCGCCGGCGAGCCCCTGCAGCTGCCACCAGAAGTAGCCGGCAATCGCCAGCGCGACAGCGCCCCCGAGGCCGATGAAGAGCCACAGCGAGGTGCGCGGTCGCGCCTCCTGCTTGACGGCGAAAGCGTTCTTCACCGCCATCCGGGCGGCGTCGTCGGCGCCGCCGCGGTCGGCCACCGCCGCCATCGATCCCGCCCCGGACCGCCGCGACGGCGGCGCGGCGGCGCTGGCCGCGAGATCCGCGTCGAGCGAATCGAGGTGCTGCGACAACGGCGGCAGCGAGCGGCCGGCTGTCGTTGCCGGCGCGTCCAGCGGGTCGAGGCTCAGCTCGGGCGCTGCGGCAGGCGCAGCCGGCGCTGCCGGCTGCGCGCCGGCGGCGGCCAGCCGTTTGGCTTCCTCGGCGCGCTTCAGCGCATCCATCAACAGGCTCACTGCAGCGGCTCCGGAGGTTGCTCGGGCAGCGAGAACGGCCGGTAGACCTGGTCGGTGCGGAAGAACTCCCTGTCCGGCAGCAAATTCCTGAAACTGCTGAAGTCACCCTCGATCGAGGCATCCTTGATCACGGTCGGGCGCAGCAGGACGACGAGTTCGGATTTTCCGGACGAGTTGTTGCGGTTGTTGAACACCTCGCCCAGGAAGGGGATGTCGCCCAGCAACGGCATCCGCCCCAGGCGGTTGTCCAGGCGGTCCTCCATCAGGCCGCCGAGGACCGCGATGTCGCCGCTCTCGACGCGCATCATCGACTCGATCTCGCGCATCCGGATCTGCGGCACTAGGTTCTTGATGTTGAGCCTTGCGAGTTCTGGATTGGGGTCCTGCTTCAGTTCGGCGATGCTCGAGATCGACGGCCGGACGTTCATCGTGACCGTTCCGGTATCACTGATCTGCGCCGTCAGGCTCATGAAAAAGCCGATCGAAACCGACTGGGGCGTCGTCGTCGTGGCAACCGTGGCGTTGGTGTTTGGCCCTCCCGGCACAGAGCTTGTTTCGACTTTGAAGTATACAAAGTCCTCCGACACCTTGAGGGTCGCCGTCTGGTTGTTGAGTACCGCGAGCTTCGGGCTAGACAGCACCTTCACGGTCCCAAAGGCGCGCAGCAGCTCGACCGTGGCGACGAGGTTCAACGGATTGATGTCTCGGTACTTGATGACGAAGGGCGTCACTGCACTGGGCACGTTGGTGGTGAGCGTTGGCTTCGTAACGCTGTACTCCGTACCGCTGGTCAGCCGACTCCACTCGATTCCCTGCTGATAGCCATCGGAAAGGGTCACCTCGATTATCGTAGCCTCGATCAGCACCTGCCGCCGGGCGCTGTTCAGGACGCGGTCGACAAACTCTTGGACTCTATCGTGCTGGCGTCGAGTCGCGCGAACGGACAACACCCCCGTCTCGGGATTTGACGTTACTAAGGGCGCCTCTCGCAGAAAGCTGCACGCCTGCTCCTTGCGGCTCTCGGACTTCTTCCCCTGTGCGGCTTTGCCTGACGCCGAGCGAGAACCCTTCCCCGCCGCCTCAAACTGTGCTGACTCGCGAAGCGATGAAGACCGATCAGTTCGTCCCGAACCTGAGACAGATCCTGAGAAGCCCGACGCCGATCCAGAACCGGTGCCCTCCGCCTCGAACTGCCCCGATCCGTAACCGGATGAGGAGCGATCTGCGGCACCCGAAGCTGAGCCAGATGTCGAGAAGTCAATGCTCCCACTCGCTGACGAATCCTCCATCATCTGCGCCGTCTCATTGGCGCCACAGCGCATCCTAGTAATGAACTTATCATCTTCAGTGAGCAGGTCCTTCACGTTCTGCTCAAGAGTTCGCCAAAAGTTATTCTCGGAGCGGTTCACGATCTGGATGCGAGAAGTATTCTCTCCTGCCGACGCCCCTCCTCCTGCTGTCCCCAAGCTGCTCGTGGAGATCTGCGTGTTGGTGGAGACAGTTCCGACGACGTTGCGCGCCATATTGACGTAGTCCACCTTGTACGTCTTGACGTAGGGAGCATCGGGCATGACGACGAGGTTCGGGCCATCGATCTCGAAACGCATGTCGACCTGTCTGGCGATCCGCGTCAGCAGTTGCGGCAGCGTCTGGTCGATGGCGTTGAGGGTGACCGTGCCGTTGATCCCGGGATGGATATCGACGTTGATCCTGGCGTCGCGCGCGAGCGCAAAGAGCAGGTCGTGCACCCGGACATTATTGACGACGACGCTGTAGGTCTCGGTGCGGGCGGTCGCCCGCGGCCGCGGCAGCGAGACGCTCTGCTGCACCGGTTGCGGAATCGCGCCCGGCGGGCGCGCCACGCTGTCGGCCTGCAGATGCCCCGGCGACGGCCCGGTGCTCAGGGTGGTCGGCGTGCAGGCGGCAAGCACCAGCACCAGGAGGACGGCGTCAAGGCTTCTCGGGGACACGCTCAAGCTCGCTCCGGTTACAGGGAAAGCTGATCATACCACGTCAGGACTTCGGTACAAGTGCATGATTTTTATTACCTTCCGTAGCCGGCGCCGGAACGGCGGCAGCGCCGCCGGCGCGCAACCGCGAGACCGGGCGCACGTAGGGCCTGCTCGCCGGCGAGATCTCGCCGAGCGTCGCCAGGGCGGCGTTCGCCTCCTCGCGTGACGAATAGTCGCCGTAGATCACCCCCAGCCGCTCCCGGCCGGCGAGCCGCGACCGATAGACCCGTACCAGGCGTGGATCGAGGACCGTCGAGTTTCTTGCAATGAAATCATCGACTTCGCGCTGGCTGCCGGCGTCGGTCATGAGCAACTGGATGAAATGGTGACTGTCCGGCGTCCGGCGCAGCCACTCCTCGCTCGCCGCCAGCCGCTGCGCGAGGCTCGGCGTCCTGGCCACCGCCGCGGTCGCAACCGGCACCTGCGGGGACACTGCCGCAGGCGCCGGTGCCGCCGGTGCCCCCGGTGCCGCCGGTGCCGCCGGTGCCGCCGGAACTGCCGGAACTGCCGGGACTGGCGGGACTGGCGGTGTCGTCGCCGTCGTCTCGACCAGCGGAGCAGTCGGGGCCGCCGTCACGGTGGCGAGGGCAGCCGGGGGCTGCGGCGCCGGCTGCGGCTGAGCCCCGCTGCCGGCACGGTGGCTGCCGGCAAGGTAGGCGACGGTGGCGACTCCGAGCATCGCCACGACAGCGGCGGCCGGCCACAGCCAGTGACCGAACGCCCGGCCGGCGATCGGCTGGAACTGCGCGTCGCGGATCGCCGCCCGCACCTGTCGGGCATCAACCTCGTGCCGACCGGCGGCGAAGGCGGCCAGCAGCGCCTTGTCGGCGAGGATGTTGATGCGCCGCGTCAACCCCTCGGAGCTGCGGCTGATGAGCTGGACGGCACGGCGGCTGAAGAGATCGGGGCCACGGTAACCGGCGGCGCGCAGCCGGAACATCAGGTAGGCGGCGACATCGCTGCGGTGCAGCGGCTCGAGGCTGAAGCTGTGGGTGATGCGGTCGTTGAGCTGCCGCATGGCGCGCTCGTGCAGCCGCTGATCGAGTTCCGGCTGGCCGAAGAGGACGATCTGCAACAGCTTGTGGCGGCTGGATTCGAGGTTGGAGAGCAGGCGGATCTCTTCGAGGGCGTCCGGCGGCATCGCGTGCGCTTCGTCGATGAGGACGACGATCTGCCGGCCGGCGGCGTAGATCTCGAGCAGACGATCCTGCAGCGCCCGCAGCAGCAACTGTCCCTGCCCGGACGGCAGGTCGAGGCGCAGTTCGGCGGCGATGGCGTACAGGATCTCGTCGCGTGACAGCATCGGATTGGCGAGATAGACCGTCTCGACGTTCTCCGGCAGCTTCTCGAGCAGCATGCGGCAGAGCATCGTCTTGCCGCTGCCGACCTCGCCGCTGACCTTGACGATGCCTTCATCGTTGGTGATCGCGTAGATCAGCGCTTCGAGCGTCGCCCCCCGGTTGGCACCGGCGAAGAAGAACTCGGTGTGCGGCGTGATGCGGAAGGGCGCCTGCTGCAGCCCGAAATGCTCGAGATACATCATGTTTCGCGCGCCGTCACTTCCATGCGGTTGTAGAGCGTCGTCCGGTGGACTCCGAGCAGACGTGCCGCCTGGCTGACGTTGCCGTGCGCCAGCTTCAGCGCCGCTTCGATGTAGCCGCGCTCGGTGGCGTCGAGCAGGCGATCGAGACTGAAGGGTTCGCGCTGCCGCAGACGCTGCGTCGCAGCGGCGACGATGGCGTCGCTGGTACCCGTGTCGAGGGCTGCCGGCAAGGCATCGCCGCCGGCCGGCGAATCGTCCGGCAGATCGAGTTCCGCCTCGAGCGCCGCCGCATCGACGATCTGTCCGGGATAGCGGGTGGTCAGGCGGATGACGACGTTGCGCAGCTCGCGCACGTTGCCGGGAAAGGCGTAGTCGCGCCACAGGCTCTCCGCCTCCGGCGCCAGGGAAAAGGGAAGCTGCTGCGTCTGCGCGGCGTAATGCTGGCGGAAGTGCTCGAGCAGGAGCAGCTTGTCGTCGCCCATTTCGCGCAACGGCGGGGCGACGATCGAGCAGACCGACAGGCGATGGTAGAGGTCGGCGCGGAAGCGGCCGGCCTTGACCTCCTTGCGCAGATCGCGGTTGGTGGCAGCGACGATGCGCGCCCGGCTGACGCGCCGCTGCGTCTCGCCGATCCGCTGGTACTCGCCGTTCTCGAGGACGCGCAGCAGCTTCGCCTGCAGGTCGAGCGCCAGTTCGCCGATCTCGTCGAGAAACAGCGTGCCATCGGCGGCATCGTCGAAGTAACCGGCACGGCTCGACGAGGCGCCGGTGAACGCGCCGCGCGCATAGCCGAAGAGCGTCGCCTCGACCAGACTGGGCGAGATCGCGGCACAATTGAGCGCCAGGAAGGGTCGGTAACGCCGCTGCGTATCGAGGTGCAGGCAGCGCGAGGCGATGATCTCCTTGCCGCTGCCGGATTCCCCTTCGATCAGCACCGGAAACGGCAGGTCGGCGTACTGCCGCAGTTGCAGCCGCAGCTTCTGCATCGCCGGGCTGTTGCCGATCAGCGGCGACACCACCTCCCGCTGCTGTTCGTCGAGGGCGCGAAAGGCCAGCGCGCCCTCGAGCACCTGCTGCAGGTCGCCGGGGTTGCACGGCTTGGCGACGAAATCGGCGGCACCGAGGGTGCGTGCGTGCCGCGCGTTGCCGTCATCGCTCTGCCCGGAGAGGACGACGATGCGGATGGCTGGCGCCAGCTTGAGGAGATCGGCAATCAGCGCAAAGCCTTCATCCGGACGATGCGGCACCGGCGGCAACCCGAGGTCGACCAGCGCCAGCTCCGGCGAGCGGCGCAACTGCCGCAGAAGCTGCAGCGCGTGCGGGCGCGAGTGGCTGGTGACGACCTCGAACGGCTTGCTCAGCGAGAAGCTCAGGGTGTCGCAGATCAGCGGATCGTCATCGACGATGAGCAGCAGTGGCTTCTCGGGCAATGCGGTTGCGGGGTGGCTGAGCATGTAAAGCGTGTCGTCACGGGGGCTGATGGCGGTCGCGCCATTATTCCACAATTATATTAACGTCAAGTAATTCACGGTAAGACGATGAAGCGTCGGGTATAATTCGCACTCGTTTTTTCTCCCGGATGCCCGCGTGCCTGCCGAAAATCTCGTCGAGATCAGCAGTCTTGATTTTGCCTACGAGGATCGCCCGATCCTCGACGGCATCAGCCTGCAGATCCCGCGCGGCAAGGTCGTCGCCATCATGGGTGGCTCCGGTTGCGGCAAGACGACGCTGCTGCGCCTGATCGGTGGCCAGTTGAAGCCCAGCCGCGGCGAGATCCTGGTCGACGGGCAGTCGGTGCCGCATCTCGACGACGAGGAACTGTACGCACTGCGGCGGCGGATGGGCATGCTCTTCCAGTTCGGCGCCCTGTTCACCGACATCTCGGTCTACGACAACGTCGCCTACCAGATGCGCGAACACACCGACCTGCCGGAGGAACTGATCCGCGACATGGTGCTGATGAAACTCAACGCCGTCGGCCTGCGCGGCGCGCACGCGCTGATGCCGGCCGAGCTCTCCGGCGGCATGGCGCGGCGGGTCGCCCTCGCCCGGGCGATTGCCCTCGACCCGATGCTGATCATGTACGACGAGCCCTTTGCCGGTCTCGACCCGATCTCGCTCGGCATCATCGGCCAGTTGATCCGTCGGCTCAACGATGCGCTCGGCGCGACGACGATCATGGTCACGCACGACATCCAGGAGTCGCTGCTGATCGTCGATTACATCTATTTCATGTCCGACGGCAAGGTGATCGCGCTCGGCACCCCGGACGAGATCCGCGCGTCGCGGCACCCCTTCGTCCATCAGTTCGTGCACGCCGAGGCCGACGGACCGGTACCCTTCCACTATCCGGCTGCGCCGCTGGCGCAGGAATTGCTCGCGAGGCACGCGCATGGCGGACGATAGCCGATCAGCAAACCGCATCGTGGCAACGCTCGGCCACATCGGCCACCGGGTGGTCGACGGCCTGCTGCGCCTCGGTTTCGCGACCCGCTTCTTCCTGATGGTGCTGCTGCAGTCGGGGCAGTCGTTCCGGCGTCTGCACCTGACCATCCGCGAGATCTACTTCTCAGGCTTTCAGTCGCTGCTGATCATCCTCGTCTCCGGTCTGTTCATCGGCATGGTGCTCGGCATGCAGGGTTACGAGACGTTGCAGCGCTACGGTTCGGCCGAGGCGCTCGGCGTCCTCGTCGCCCTGTCGCTGGTGCGCGAGCTCGGGCCGGTGGTCGCGGCCCTGCTCTTCGCTTCGCGCGCCGGTTCGTCGATCACCGCCGAGATCGGCCTGATGAAGGCGACCGAGCAGCTGACCGCGATGGACATGATGGCGGTCAATCCGATCGCCCGCGTCGTCGCGCCGCGCTTCTGGGGTGGCGTCATCTCGATGCCGTTGCTGGCGGCGCTCTTCTCGGCCGCCGGCATCCTCGGCGGCTACCTGATCGGCGTCGTCTTCATCGGTGTCGACGAGGGCGCCTTCTGGTCACAGATGCAGGCATCGGTCGATTTTCGTTATGACATCTGGAGCGGCATCGTCAAGAGCTTCGTCTTCGGCATCGCGGTATCGCTGATCGCCGTCTTCGAGGGCTACGACGCCCTGCCGACCGCCGAAGGTGTTTCCGCTTCGATCAAGGGGACCGTCGTCAAGTCGGCACTGGCGATCCTGGCGCTCGACTTCGTATTGACCTCGTTCATGTTCCGGGAGGCTTGATGAGTCGCAAGTTGCTCGACCTCTGGGTCGGTGTTTTCGTCGTCCTGGGGATGGCTGCGGTGCTCTTCCTTGCCCTCAAGGTCGGCAACCTGTCGGCAGCGAACTTTGCCGAAACGTACCCGATCAGCGCCAAGTTTGTTAACATCGGTGGTCTGAAGGTGCGCGCGCCGGTGAAGAGCGCCGGTGTCGTCGTCGGACGGGTTGCCGACATCCGTTTCGACCCCGAATCCTACGAAGCCGTGGTGACCATCCACATCGACGGCCGCTATCGTTTTCCGAAGGACACCTTCGCCCTGATCCTGACCGCCGGGTTGCTCGGCGAACAGTACATCGGCCTCGATCCGGGAGGTGACGAGGTGATGCTCAAGGCGGGCGAAGTGATCGCCAAGACGCAGTCGGCAGTGGTGCTGGAAAAGCTGATCAGTCAGTTCATGTTCAACAAGGCGTCCGAAGGACAAAGCGAAAAATGAAGGGGGGCAAGGCAATGAAAACGCAGCTTTCGACTCGCATCTCGTGCCTGGCCTGCGCCGCGGCGCTGGTCGCACTCGGTGGCTGTGCGACGACGGCGAACAATCCGAAGGATCCCTTCGAGGGCTTCAACCGCGCGATGTTTGCCGTCAACGAGGGGATCGACGTCGTCGTCAAGCCGATCGCCCAAGGCTACGACGTGGCGGCGCCGCTGCCGCTGAAAGTGGTCATCGGCAACTTCTTCGGCAACATCTGGGACGCCTGGACAGCCGTCAATAACCTGCTGCAGGGCAAGGGCGGGGACGCCGCCTCCGATGTCGGTCGCGTCCTCATCAACAGCACGCTCGGGATCGGCGGTGCCTTCGACATCGCCGGCGAGATGGGACTGACCAAGCACAGCGAGGATTTCGGCCAGACTCTCGGCAAATGGGGTGTCGGTGACGGCCCGTTCTTCTACTGGCCGATCATCGGACCACGAACGACTCGCGATACCTTCGGCTGGATGGTCGACGTGTACTGCGACCCGGTCTGGCGCGTCGACGACATGGCGCTGCGCAACAGCTTGGTGGCAACACGCTACATCAACTTGCGCGCCAGCCTGCTGCCGTCGGACAAGGTGGTCAGGGAGGCCGCTTTCGACCGGTACGAGTACATCCGGGACGCCTATCTGCAGCACCGCCGCAGCGAGATTTTCGACGGCGCGCAGCCGCACGAGGTGATCGTCGACGAACCGGCGCGCTAGGCGCGCATCCGAACCGCTGCAGCTCATCCGGCGGCAGCAGCCTCTACCTGTCTGGAAGATGATGATGAAGTTCGCCTGTTCACTGCTCTTCGCCCTGTTCTGCAGCCTGACACCCGCTCTGGCGCAGGACAACGCCCCGGATGCCCTCGTGCGCAAGGTCACCGATGACGTCCTGACCGTCGTCCGCCAGGACAGGGAGATTCGCAGCGGCAACACCAGCAAGGCGATCGAACTGGTCGAGACGAAGGTCCTGCCGTACTTCAACTTCCAGCGCATGACGGCACTGGCTGTCGGACGCGACTGGAACAAGGCAACGCCGGAACAGAAGACGCGCCTCGCCGAGGAGTTCAAGACGCTGCTCGTGCGCACCTACGCCAACGCACTGACCTCGTACAAGGACCAGAGAATCGTCTACAAGCCAACCAAACTGCCGCCCGACGACAGCAGCGTCGTCGTCCGCACCGAGGTCGTGCAGCCCGGCAGCCAGGCGGTCCAGATCGACTACGAGCTGTCGAAGCAGGGCGACGTCTGGCAGGTGTACGACGTGCGGGTGGCGGGCGTCAGCCTGGTGACCAACTACCGCGACACCTTCAGCCAGGAGGTTCGCAGCAACGGCATCGATGGCCTGATTGCGATGCTCGGCAAGCGCAACCGGGAACTCCAGGCACGCAAGTCATGATTGCGTGCACGGACGGCGGGCTGCGTGTCAGCGCGCCGATGGTGATCGCCAACGCACGCGCACTGCTCGCTGCCGGGCGGAGCTGCCTGCGTGCCCGTGAGGGGGCAGCGCTCACGGTACTTGACCTCTCCGAGGTCGGCGAGGTCGACTCGTCGGCCGTCAGCCTGATCCTCGCCTGGCTGCGCACGGCCGGCGAGCGCAATCTCGAGCTGCGCATCAGCAACCCGCCGGCGAGCCTGATCAGCCTGGCGGCGCTCTACGGGGTTGCCGAACTCCTGCCGCTGGCCTGACCGGGCCCGCTGCCGCGCACAGCCATGGGCGTTGCGGTTGCCATCGATCGCGTCGAGAAGCGCTTCGCCTCTCTGCAGGCACTCGCCGGCGTTTCGCTGCAGATCGGCGAGGGTGAGTTCTTCGGTCTGCTGGGACCGAACGGTGCCGGCAAGACGACGCTGATCTCCTGCCTGGCGGGTCTCAGCCGGGCGGATGCCGGCACCCTGACGGTGCTCGGACACGACGTCGTCCGGGACTACCGGGCCGCCCGCCGGCTGCTCGGCGTGGTGCCGCAGGAACTGGTCTTCGACCCCTTCTTCTCGGTGCGCGAGACGCTGCGCATCCAGTCGGGCTACTTCGGCATCCGCAACAACGACGACTGGATCGACGAGATCCTCGCCAACCTTGATCTCGACGCCAAAGCCGATACCAACATGCGGCGGCTTTCCGGCGGCATGAAGCGGCGCGTTCTGGTTGCCCAGGCGCTGGTACACAAGCCGCCGGTGATCGTTCTCGACGAGCCGACCGCCGGCGTGGACGTCGAGCTGCGGCAGGGGCTCTGGCAGTTTGTCCGCCGCCTCAATCGCGACGGCCACACGGTCATCCTGACGACGCACTATCTGGAGGAGGCCGAGTCGCTCTGCGGCCGCATCGCGATGCTCAAGCAGGGTCGCGTGGTGGCGCTCGATTCGACGTCCAACCTGCTGGCTCGCTTTGCCGGGCAAACGGTGACACTGCGCCTGGCGCCGCCAGCCGTGCTGCCGCAACAGCTGGCAACCAGGGCGACGATCGCCGACGGTGACTGGACCTTCCATCTCGCCGGGGCGCGCGAGATCGAGCCGCTGCTGGCGGAGCTGCGGCAGGCGGGTTGCGTCATCGAGGAGCTGCGTCTGACGCAGACCGATCTCGAGGACGTCTTCCTCCGCGTCATGCACAACGCCACCGGCGGCCGGAGCAGTGACTGATGACCGGCTTTCGCACGCTGCTCTACAAGGAAGTGCTGCGTTTCTGGAAAGTCAGTTTCCAGACCATCGCCGCACCGGTGCTGACGGCGCTGCTCTACCTGCTGATCTTCGCGCACGTGCTGGAAGCGCACGTGCAGGTGCATGGCGTCGCTTACACGGCCTTCCTGATCCCCGGTCTGGTGATGATGTCGGCGCTGCAGAATGCCTTCGCCAACAGTTCGTCGAGCCTGATCCAGTCGAAAGTGACCGGCAGCGTCGTCTTCGTCCTGCTGCCGCCGATCTCCTATGGCGAGTTCTTTCTCGCCTACGTCGTCGCCGCCATGCTGCGCGGCCTGATGGTCGGCAGCGGCGTCCTGCTGGTGACGGTCTGGTTTGCCATGCCGGCGGTCCAGGCACCGCTGTGGATTCTCGCCTTCGTCCTCCTTGGTGGCGCGATCATGGGCGCGCTCGGGATGATCGCCGGCATCTGGGCCGACAAGTTCGACCAGCTGGCCGGCTTCCAGAACTTCCTGATCATGCCGCTGACGATGCTCTCCGGTGTCTTCTACTCGATCCATTCACTCCCCGACTTCTGGCAGCAGGTATCGCATTTCAATCCTGTCTTCTATATGATCGACGGTTTTCGCTACGGCTTCTTCGGCGTCTCGGACGTGCCGCCCGAAATCAGCCTGGCGGTCGTCGGCACGAGTTTCGCGCTGGTATCGGCGGCAACTCTGCTGCTGCTCCGAAGCGGCTACAAACTGAGATCCTGAACCATGATGCACCCTGAGCGAGTCCACCAGCTGATCGCCGGCGGCCTGCCCTGCGAGCACCTGCAGGTCAGCGGCGATGGCCACCACTTCGAGGCGCTGATCGTCAGCGACAGCTTTGCCGGCAGGAACCGCGTACAGCGCCAGCAACTGGTCAATCGGATCCTGCAGCAGCATTTCGACAGCGGCGAGCTGCACGCGCTGTCGATGAAGACGCAGACCCCGGAAGAGTGGCGGAGTGTCCGGCGTGGATAAGCTGCTGATCGAGGGAGGCCGGCGGCTCGCCGGCGAAGTCGCGATTTCCGGCGCCAAGAACGCCGCCCTGCCGATCCTCTGCGCCAGCCTGCTCAGCGCCGAGCCGCTGCATCTGCGCAACGTGCCGCAGCTGCGGGACGTGGCGACGATGCTGCGGCTGATCGAGCAGATGGGCGTCCAGGTCAGCCGCGAGGGGACTTCCGAAGTCGTTCTCGACAGTCGCAACCTCGACAATCCGCTCGCCCCCTACGACATGGTCAAGACCATGCGCGCGTCGATCCTGGTCCTCGGACCACTGCTGGCGCGGCACGGCGAGGCGCGGGTTTCGCTGCCGGGCGGCTGTGCGATCGGTGCGCGACCGGTCGAGCAGCATATCCGCGGCCTGCAGGCGATGGGCGCCGAAATCCAGGTCGAGCACGGCTACATCCATGCCCGCATTGCCGGTGGCAGGCGGCGCCTGCAGGGAACCCGCATCGTCACCGACATGGTCACCGTCACCGGTACCGAGAACCTGATGATGGCGGCGGTTCTCGCCGACGGCGAGACGACGATCGAGAATGCCGCCCGCGAACCGGAAATCGTCGATCTCGCCGACTGCCTCTGCTCGATGGGCGCGCGCATCTCGGGTGCCGGCAGCGACCGCATCCGCATCCGCGGCGTCGACCGCCTGCACGGCGCCGCACACACGGTGATGGCCGACCGCATCGAGACCGGCACCTACCTCTGTGCGGCAGCGGCAACCGGCGGCAGCATCCGGCTGACCCACACTTCGGCCGCCTACCTCGACGTCGTCGTCGACAAGCTGCTCGACGCCGGCTGCGAGATCGTTGCCGAGCGCGAGGCGATCCGCCTGGCGGCACCGCCGCGTCTCAAGGCGGTCAGCGTGCGCACCTCGCCGTACCCGGCATTCCCGACCGACATGCAGGCGCAGTTCATGGCGCTCAACTGCGTCGCCGAGGGCACGGCGGTGATCCGCGAGACGATTTTCGAGAATCGCTTCATGCACGCCGTCGAACTGATCCGGCTCGGTGCCGACATCCGGATCGACGCCAGCAACGCGATGGTCACCGGCGTCGAGCATCTGCAGGGAGCGACGGTGATGGCGACCGATCTGCGCGCGTCGGCCAGCCTGGTGATTGCCGGACTGGTGGCGGAGGGGGAGACGCTGATCGACCGCATCTACCACCTCGACCGCGGCTACGAGCGGATCGAGGAGAAGCTCGGGCAGCTCGGCGCCGTCGTCAGGCGAATCCGCTGAGCGACGCGGCCGCGGCGACCCGGCACGGCGACTGCTGCCCGCATGCGCTTCATCCACTGCGCTGACATCCATCTCGACAGTCCGCTGCGCGGGCTGGAACGCTACGAAGGCGCGCCCGTCGACGAGATGCGCGACGCCACCCGTCGCGCCTTCGCCAACGTCGTCGACCTCGCCATCGAGCGCGCCGCCGACTGCGTCCTGATCGCCGGCGACATCTTCGACGGCGACTGGCCGGACTTCAATACCGGCCTCTACTTCGCCGCGCAATTGCGCCGCCTGGCCGCTGCCGACATCCGCGTCTTCCTGAGCTACGGCAACCATGATGCGGTCAGCAAGCTGACGCGCTCGGTACCGCTGCCGCAGAACGTCTTCTGCTTTCCCGCCAATCGTCCGGTGACGCAGGAGCTCGCAGACCTCGGCGTGGCGATCCACGGCCAGAGCTTTGCCAGCGAGGCGGTGACGATCGACCTCGCCGCCGCCTATCCCGCGCCACGCGGCGGGCTGCTCAACATCGGCGTCCTGCACACCGCACTGTCGGGGCGCGAAGGACATCAGCCCTACGCGCCGACGACGGCACAGCGGCTCGCCGACAAGGGCTACGATTACTGGGCGCTGGGTCATGTCCACACCCGGGAGATCGTCCGCGAATCGCCATGGATCGTCTTCCCCGGCAATACACAGGGGCGGCACGCGCGTGAGACCGGCGCCCGGGGCTGCATGCTCGTCGAAGCCGAGGCCGCCCTCGGCATCCGTTCGGTCGAGTTCGTTGCCACCGACGTCGTACGCTGGCAACAGCTCGTCATCGACATCGCCGGACTGGTGTCGGCGGACGAGCTGCACGCCGCCGTGCAGAACGAGGTGCGTTCGCTGCAGGCGGCGGCGGAGGAGCGGCTGCTGGCGATTCGCCTGACGCTGACGGGGCGGGGGCCACTGCATCGGCTGCTCGTCGCCGATCGCGAAGCGCTGCGGGCGCAACTCGCGGCCTCGGTTGGCGAGGCCTCGGCCGGCCGCGCCTGGCTCGAGAAGGTGCACATCCGGGTGACGGCGCCGCTCGACCTCGAGCGGCTGGCCGGCCGTGACGATCCGATCGGCCTGCTCCTGCGCTCGCTCGATTCGCTGGCCGCCGATCCGGCGGCGCTGCAGTCGCTCGCCGAGGCCGTGCTCGCCGATCTCGGCCAGAAGCTGCCACCGGATCTGCGCGGCGCCGACAGCGCCTGGGCGCTGGATGCGGACGCAGCGCTCGCCGACGCGCTGGCGAGTGCCAGGGAACGCCTGCTGGCGGTGATCGGCGCCGAGGACACGCGATGAAGATCGAGCAGGTCGATCTCAAGGCCTACGGACACTTCAGCAACCAGCGCCTGCACCTCGCCGGCGGCGCCAACCTGCACCTCATCTGCGGCCCGAACGAGGCCGGCAAGACCACCCTCTGGCGAGCGATCAACGGTGCCCTCTTCGGCATCCCCGAAACCACCCGCGACGGCTACCTGCACGGCAACCCGAAACTGCGCGTCGGGCTCGTCCTGTCGTCGCGCGCCGGCGAGCGGCTGGCGGTGATGCGCCGCAAGGGTCGCGTCAATACCCTGCTCGCCTACGATCCCGAGACGGCCAGCGAACTGTCGGCGACGGTGCCCGACGAGCGACTCGGCGACTGGCTCGGCGGCCTCGGTCAGGGACTCTTCCTGGCCATGTTCAGCCTCGACCACGCGGCGCTGGTGCGTGGCGGCGAGGCGCTGGCGCAAGGCCGCGGCGATGCCGGCGAAAGCCTTTTCGAAGCCGGCGCCGGTCTCGGCTCGATTCGCGCCCTGCGCACCCGGCTCGAGAGCGAGGCGGAAAGCCTGTTCAAGCCACGTGCTTCGAAGTCGGCCATCTACCGGGCGCTGGCCGAGCACGAGGAAAGCCGGCGGCAGGCACGGGAAGCCACCGTGCGGCCGCTCGAATGGACCGCGGCGCGGTCGGCGATGGAAGCGGCGAGCAAGGAGTACGAAGCCGCCCGCGCCGAGCAGCTGCGACTGCACACGGAAGCACGGCGGCTGGAGCGTCTGGCGGCGATCCTGCCGGACGTCGCCGCGCTCGGGCTGGCGCGGCAGCAACTCGGCGAACTCGCCGCCGTGCCGCTGCTGCCGCCGTCAGCGGCGAGCGAGCGAGTGGCGGCAGTGACGCAGAGGGCGGAAGCGCTCGCCGCCGAACGTGCGGCGGCGTCACGCCTGCAGCAACACCAGAGTGGGCTGGCGGCGATCCGCATCAACGACGGCGTCCTCGCCGATGCCGAAGCCATCGAGGCGATTCACCACGCCACCGCCGCCTGCCGTGAAGCAGCCCTGCAGTCGGCCCGGGCGGCAGCGGTCATCGCCGCGGCGCGCGGCAAGCTCGACCTCGTCAGCCGACAGATCGCCGGCGACGCGGAGCCCGCCGACGCGCTGCAGTGGATCCCCGATGCGACGCGGACCGCCCGGATCCGCGCACTGATCACCGAGGGCGCGACGCTCAAGGCCAGGCACCAGGCTGATCTCGCAAACCGGCAAGCGAAGACGCTCGAGGTCGCGCAGCTCGAGGCAGCGCTGCGCGAGCTGCAGCAGACGCCGGCGAGCGACGATCTCGGCAACTACCTCGACTCGATTGCCGACCAGGGCGATCCGGAAGCGCGGGCGCAGCAGCTCGACGACGAGGCGGCGGCAGCAGCAGCCCGGCTCGAAGCCGAAGCCCGTGGCCTGCGGCTACCGGCGGCGGCCGTGGCGCGGACGACGGTGCCGCTCGACGCCGAGTTGCAGGCATTCCGGCTGCAGGACGAGGAGCTGCGCCGGCGCGAGCGTTCGATCCGCGAGGCGATCGAGAAGCTGGAAGACGATCTCGCCGCCCTGCGCGGCGACATCAAGGGTCTCGAGATCGGTGGCAGCGTCCCGACCAGGGAGGCCCTCGCTGCCCTGCGGAGCGCGCGCGACGGCCTCTGGCTCGCGCTCCGCCGGCATTTCCTGCCGGCCGCCGACGCCAGCGTTGCACCCGATCCGCCGCCACCGGCCGGAGCTTACGAGCTTGCCGTCAGCCGTGCCGACGAGGCTGCCGACGAGCTCTTCGCCGACGCCGAACGTGCCACCCGCTACGCCGGGTTCCGCGTCCGCGAGTCACAGATGGAGAGTGCCCTCGATCTCGACCGCCAGCGCGCTGCCACGCTCGCCAGCGACGCGCACGAGCTCGCGCGGCGCTGGGCGGCGGTGCTCGCGGCGAACGGCCTGCCGGATCTGACGATCGGTGAGGCGGCCGCCTGGTTGGCGAGACGCGAGGCCTGGCAGCAGAAGTTCGCGGCCCGCGAGGCACAGCGGCACGAGGCCGAGCGGCTGCGCCGAGTGGCGCAGGACGTCCGCAGCCGGCTCGCCGAACTCTGTGGCCGACCGGAAACAGCCGCTCAGGCGGCAGGCGAACGCCTGTCGGAAAGCCTGGCGCGGGCGCGGACGATCAACCGCCGGCACGCCGAGCAGCGCACGCAACGGCAACTGAAGAGCAGCAGCCTGGCGAACGCGGTCGCGGTGCTGCAGCATGCCCGGGCCGCCGCCAGCGACAGCGGTGCCGCGGTCGCCGACTGGACGACCCGCTGGGCGGCGGCGATGGCCTCGATCCGGCTCGCCGCCGACGCCAGCGAAGCAGAGGCAACCGCCCGCCTGCAGCAGCTTGCCGATCTCGTCGACGCGCGCGACACCCTCGACCGATCGAACAAGGAGCACGACGACGCCCGCATCCAGATCGACGACTTCCAGACCCGTCTCGCGACGACCTGGCAGCGGGTCCGCGGCGAAGCACTGCCGGTCGATGACCGCAGCCCCGACCTCCTCGCCGCCGAGCTCTATCGCGAACTCAACCTGACGCGTTCGCTGCAGGAGAAACGGAACACCCTGAGCCAGCAGATCGCCGACGACCAGCAGGCCATCGACGAAGCGCGGCTGACCGCCGGCGGAGCGGCGACGGTCATCGAACGGCTTCAGCGGCAGGCCGCTTGCGACACGATCGAGGACCTCGAACTGGTCGAGGGACTGAGCGCGCAACGCGGCGCACTGACCGCCGAGGTTCTCGGCATCGAAGCGCGGCTCGTCCGGGCGGCCGGACTTCCCCTGCCGGAGGTCCTCAGGCAGGCGGCCGGCCAGGAACCCGACGCCATCGCCGAAGGCCTGGCGCGGAATGCGCAGGAGAGCGAGCGGAACGTCGCCGACGTGCAGCGCAGTCACGAGCGCTACCTCGCTGCCCGGCAGCATTTCGCGACGATGGACGGCTCGGCGGTCGCCGCCGACGCGCAACAGCGGATGGCGCAGCACGCCGCGCGCCTCGCCGAACTCGCTGCCGACTACGCCGCCGCACGGATCGCCGCGGCGGTTCTGGCACAGGTCATCGACGCCTACCAGAAGCGCAACCAGGCGCCACTGGTCGACAAGGCGTCGCGCCACTTTGCCGCGCTCACCGGCAACCGCTACCGCGGCGTCGTCGTCGACTACGACGACGAGCGGCAGATCCTCAAGGCCGTGCGCGCCGACGGCGAACGCCTGCACATGGAGCAGTTGAGCACCGGCCGCCGCGACCAGCTCTTCCTCGCCCTGCGGCTGGCAGCGATCGAAGGCCACCTCGACAACGGCGAGCCGTTGCCGGTCATCGTCGACGACATCACCGTCCACTTCGACGACGCGGCGGCGGCCGCCACCTTCAGGGTCCTGGCCGAGCTGTCGCAGCGAACGCAGGTTCTCTTCCTGACGCATCACGAGCACCTGCTCGATGTCGCCAGCGCGGCGGTCGGCAACGATGCCTACCGCTCGCACCAGCTGTCGGGGTGACCCCGGCGACGCACACCGGCGCCGGGTGTGCCGTGGCGCGATCGGGCAGGAGACGCGGAAGCCCGGTGGAGCCTGTCCGTCGGCGTCACTGAAGGAATGACTGGAAGCCCAGCATGGAAATGATCATCGACGTCATCCTCAAGGCTGGTCGCTCCGCCGTCGAGCTGGCCTTCTTCGTCCTCCTGCCGGTGATGGTGGTCATGCTCTGCCTGATGCGCCTGCTCGAAGCGCGCGGCATCCTCGACACGCTGGTTGCGCGGCTGACGCCGCTGCTGAAGCCCTTCGGGCTCAACGGCATGGGTGTCTTCGCCGGCCTGCAGATCAGTTTCGTCAGCTTCGCCGCGCCGATCGCCACCCTCAGCATGATGGAGCAACGCGGCACCTCCGACCGCCACCTCGCCGCCACGCTGGCGATGATCTTCGCCATGGCGCAGGCCAATGCCGCCTTGCCGATGATGACCATGGGCCTGCACCTGGGAAGCACACTGGCCTTTTCACTGCTCGGCGGCCTGGCCGCCGCGACGCTCACCTACCATGTCTTCGGCCGCCACCTCTCGGCTGTCGAGGAGAACCTCGACGAGAGCCTGCAACATCCTTCGGCGGCCGGTGGAAAGGGCGTGCTCGACACGATCAACCTCGCCGGCGCCGAGGCCTTCCGCATCTCGGTCGGCGCCATTCCGATGCTGGTGCTGTCGCTGGTGGTGGTCGGCGCCCTCAAGCGGCTCGGCGTCATCGACCTGCTGACGCAGTGGCTGACGCCGCTGCTCGCCCTGGTCGCCATCGATCCGACGCTCATCCTGCCCTCGCTCACCAAGTACCTCGCCGGCGGCACGGCGATGATGGGGGTGATGGACGAGATGCGCCGCGCCGGCCAGATCAGCGTCGAACAGCTCAATGCGAGCGCCGGCTTCCTGATCAACCCCTTCGACCTGCCCGGTGTCGCCTTCCTGATCTCCGCCGGCCGGCGCGTCGGCGCGGTCTGGAAACCCGCGGCATTGGGCGGCTGCGTCGGTATCCTGCTGCGCAGCGTCGCCCATGGGATCTGGGTTTGAGGCGGCCAGTGCCAGGATCGCCGTCGCCGGCACGCATGCTGCCATGGGCATACGACACGCGCCTTCGTCGATGCCTTGCCGAGCCATCTGACCCGGGATCCGGTGCGCCCGGCGTACCTGCCCGAACTCGCGGACAAGCCGCGGCGGATCGCCGAATGGCGCCATCCATGACCATCCGCGAGGAACCTCAGTGACGCCTTCACCCCACCGCCCGACGTCCCTCCCCGACACGCCGACTCTGGTCCTGCTCGCCAGCCTGTACTGCGCCCAGGGCCTGCCGTCGGGCCTGTTCGCGCATGCACTGCCGGTGCTGCTGCGCCAACACGGTGTCGATCTGGCCGTGATCGGTCTGCTCAAGCTGCTCGCACTGCCGTGGATGCTCAAGCTGCTGTGGGCGCCGTGGGTGGACCGCATCGCACCCGCTCGCCTCGGCCACCATCGCGGCTGGATCCTGCCGCTGCAGGCGACGATCATCCTCGGCGTCGCCAGCCTGGCGGCGGCAAGCCCGGCGCTTCTCTTCGGCAACGGGCTGCCGCTGCTGCTCGGCCTGATCCTGGCCATCAACCTCGCCGCCGCGACGCAGGACATCGCCACCGACGGCCTGACCGTCCGCCTGCTGCCCGAGCGCTGGCGCGGGCT
>JAEUOM010000055.1 GCA_016788495.1 Accumulibacter sp.
TTCGGCGCCCCACGTGGCGACGAGCATCTGCGCGCCGTAAACCGGGTCGCGCGCGATCTGCATGGTCGCCGCGTTGCCCTGCCAGAGGTTGCCCATCGGTCTGATCCAGGCGGCTTCATCGAGCGAGGGCAGCGGCAGCCAGACGCGCGTCTGGCTCCCGCCGCGAGCGACTTCGGCGCGCATGCTGACTTCAAAGACTCGCCAGCCGTTGGCCGGGTTGGGGTCGAAGAACTGCTGCTCGGCGCGCGCCGGCCGCCAGGCGGCAGAGCCGGCGATGCTGAAGAGGGTGGCGGTCTTGAGGAAATCACGACGATCCATGGTGGGTCTCCTGAGTGGGTGAACGGTATAGTCGCCGCAGCGACGCACGGGGAACCTGACGGCTTCTGGCGAGCGCGCCGCGGTCGGGCGAAGTCGCGGGGTCGCGAGGACTGGGCGATGCGCGCGGGGCGATGGATCCGCCGGTGCGGTCGAGCGCCCGCCGACCGCGTCCACGCGCCGGCGGCCGGCAGCCTCGCCACGGAGCGCGCTTCATCGCGGCGGCCGCTCGAGGACGCTCCGCAAGCGCTGGCTGACGGCCGCCGAATGCCAGTCGATGGCGCCCTCGGCGCGCAGGCGGGTGCGGTGCTGGTGGTCAAGGACGAGGGTGGTCGGCAGCAACCGGACGTCCAACGCGCGGCTGAGTTGCTGTTCGCGATCGTCGATCACCGGCAGGTCGATGGCGTGCGCCGTCAGGAACGCGTCGAGCCGTGCCCGCTGATCGGCGACGGCGACGGTCAGCACGGCCAGCCGCTGCTCGCGCCAGCGAGCGCCAAGCTGCTGCAGCGCCGGCATTTCGTCGCGGCAGGGCTCGCACCAGGAGGCCCAGAAGTTGATGATCACCGGGCGGCCGGCAAGCGCAGCCAGCTGGGCAGCGAGTGAGGTTCCGGCGGCGGCCGCCGGCAGCGGGCGTGCCGGCACAGCGCGCAGTTCGGCGGCGGCTGCGGCCTGGGTGAGCGCACAGGCGAGCAGCAGCACGAGCACGCGGCAGCCGCTCCCGGCCCGGCGCCGGACGGGCGACAGGACGGCGCGGCGCATCAGGGGCGCTGCAGGGGTGATCGACTTCTCCCGATTTCATCAACCGCCGCGAGGCGGAAGCCCTCGCGACTTACGGTGCCACTGGTGGCCGACGACTCGCCGGCACAATTGCTGGCGGTAACGCAGACCGCCAAGGCGCGAATTATCGCATGCCCGGCAGAGCCCCGGCGAGCGCCGCCGAGCGCCGCCGAGGGTCGCCGCGTGCTGGTGCGGCGGTTCTTGAAGCAGGTGGCGATTTCGCCGATGGCGTCATTGCCCACGAAGGGAACTGGCTTGGCGGAGAAACCTGCATGTCCTTCGACAGGCGGGCGGTTGCGCTGCTCGCGGCGCAAGGGCAGTCTGCGCGCCGTCTGCGAGGCCCTGACGGGAAACCGGGGTTTCGCGACAGGGGTAGCAACGATTGTCCCGCCGGGGAATTCAACGGGATGGACGACGCGGTCAGGGCCTCAGTACCTGACCCGCGCCAAGTAGCTCCTCTGGCTTGCTTCGCGCGCCTGACGCAGTGTCTTGACCCCCACCTCGGCGAGCAGCGGCAGCATCTTCAGGAAGATCTCGGCGGTCACCAACGCGTCGCCGAGCGCTGTGTGCCGTCCCAGAACCGGCACCCCCATCCGTTCGGCAATTGCTTCGAGTTGGTGCGTTGCCTGATGCGGGTGAAGGACGGAGGAGAGCAGCAAGGTATCGAGCACCGGCTGCTCGAAACGCACTCCCGTTCGCTTCTCCTGGAGTTGCAGGAAGCGCAGGTCGAAAGCCGCGTTGTGGCCGACCGGTACGGTATCGGCACAAAAGGCGTGGAACCTGGGCAAGACGGCATCGATGCTCGGCTGGCCAGCCAGCAGTTCGCGCGTAAGGCCGTGCACCTCGATCGATCCCGGTGACAGGCGTACCAGTGGCTTGACCAGTTGATCGAAGCACTCGTGCCGAAGGAGGCGGCTGTTGACGATTCGCGTCGCTCCGATCTGGATGATCTCGTCGCCCTGAGATGGCTGCAGACCGGTCGTCTCGGTATCGAAAACCGTGTAAGCGAGTTCGCTGAGTGGCAGATCATCAAGCTCATGACTGCCAGCCAACCAATCAAAAAGATCAAAATCGTAGAACTCCGGACGCTCTTCCGCCGTTGCTGCGATCATCGGCATGGGCAGATCCCCGGGCGCCGCGCTGATTGGCAACACGGTCCTGAAAAAAGCACGATGGGACACCCGTTCGCGCTGAAACCAGATGTCTCCGTTGCAGCGCTCGATGACATCGGTCACGGACAGGGAAGCTGACTTGCCCGGCACGTTCATCGGATCCTGCAACCAGCTCATCGCGGTTTCGTTGTTCATGAAGGTGCCCGGCCACGACAGGTCGAGTTGCGCCAGGTGTCCGCTGCGCGTCAGCGACAGGCGCACCTCAGGAATCCGGTACTCGTCCTGCAGGCGAAGGGCCAGGTAACGCAGTGCCTGCAGCAAGGCGAAACTGTCCACGCGAAGCCACAGACCCTTTTCCACATGCTCGGTCTTGACGGCGAGGGGGGGCCGCTCGCCGCCGCTCTTCTCCTGGATGCCGCCGGCCGTCGCCAGCAGGATTTCCGCACCACTGATCTCCTCCAGCACCCAGCGCTCGCGCAGGTCGCTCGAAAACGCGCGGGCAGCCTTCTCGAATTGCGACGATAGCGCCGTTGCTTCGTCGCGAATCGCGTGCATGAAACGGTCCTTCTCTTCGCTCAACATATCCGGGAAATCGCAGAGCATCTCGGCCGCCGCGCGAACACTGCCCAGCGGTCCGCGGCATCCTTCGATCAGTGACTGGATCACCGCATCCCGTCGCGTATGGCGCTCGTTGGTTGTCGTCACGTCATCGAGAACGAGCACGAAACCGCTGATCGAGGGCGCTTCGCCATCGGCATGACGACGACCGCGATCCGCTCGGACTGGAGACATGTGGGCGCGCAGCAAACGACCGGTGGCAGTCCCAGGGCCTCCGCACTCGGTTGTCATAGCGGCGTGAGACCGAGAATCCGGAGCCGAACGTCGTCGTCCCAAGCGGCACGTTTGCGCATCCGGCGCAGGCTGGTCTTGGTCTCGTTGGCCGCATCCAGGCGAATCAGGT
>JAEUOM010000087.1 GCA_016788495.1 Accumulibacter sp.
CTAAGCCGTTGCCGTGAAGAAGCCGCTGCCGGCGCGCTGGACATCTACGGGCACGAGGCACTTCCTGTTTTCGATGTGGTAGGCGAACTCGTCGCGAAAATGCTTGATGAAACTCTGCACGGGCATCGAAGCGGCGTCGCCGAGCGCGCAGATCGTACGGCCCATGATGTTGGTGGTGACGCTGCCGAGCAGGTCGAGGTCGTCCGCCCGCCCCTTGCCATGCTCGATCCGGTGCACGACCTTGTACAACCAGCTGGTTCCCTCACGACAGGGCGTACACTGGCCGCAGGACTCTTCGTAGTAGAAGTACGACAGGCGCTCCAGCGCCTTGACCATGCAGGTCGTCTCATCCATGACGATGACCGCACCCGAACCCAGCATCGAGCCGGCCTTGCTGATCGAGTCGTAATCCATGGTGCAATCCATCATCGTCGGCCCCGGCACCACCGGTGCCGACGAGCCACCCGGAATGCAGCCCTTGAGCTTCCGACCGCCACGCATGCCGCCTGCCATCTCGAGCAGCGTGGCGAATGGCGTACCGAGGGGCACCTCGTAGTTCCCGGGACGGTTGACATGCCCTGACACCGAGAACAGCTTCGTGCCGCCGTTGTTCGGCTTGCCCGCCTCGAGGTACCTGTCGCCGCCCATATTGATGATGTAGGGCACCGAGGCAAAGGTTTCGGTGTTGTTGATCGTGGTTGGCTTGCCGTACAGTCCGAACGATGCCGGGAACGGTGGCTTGAAGCGCGGCTGCCCCTTCTTGCCTTCGATCGACTCCAACAAGGCCGTTTCCTCGCCGCAGATATAGGCACCGTAGCCATGATGTGCAAAGAGGTCGAAGTCGAAACCCGAGCCGAGGACGTTCCGACCAAGGAAGCCAGCCGCTCGAGCTTCGTCAAGAGCCTCTTCGAAGCGCTCGTAGATCTCCCAGACTTCACCGTGGATGTAGTTGTAGCCACGCGCCGCACCCATGGCAAAGGCGGCGATCGCCATACCCTCGATCACCGAGTGCGGGTTGTAGCGCAGGATGTCGCGGTCCTTGAAGGTGCCCGGCTCACCCTCGTCGGAATTGCAGACGACGTACTTGTCGCCGGGAAAGGAGCGCGGCATGAAACTCCACTTCAGTCCGGTCGGAAAACCGGCACCGCCGCGGCCGCGCAGAACCGATTTCTTTACTTCGTTGATCACATCGCCCTGGCCGATGCCCGACTCAAGGATGCGGCGCAGGGCAGAGTAGCCGTCGCGCTTGACATAGTCAGCCAGTCGCCAAGCTTTGTCGCCGTCCAAGCCGACGGTCAGCATCGGATTGATCGCACCGAGAATCGCCATTACTTGAGCTCCGCCAGCAGTTTGTCGATTTGCTCGGGGTTCATCCAGCTGCACATCCGACGATTGTTTACGATCATGACCGGCGCGTCACCACATGCTCCCATGCACTCGCTCTCCTTGAGCGTGATCAGGCCATCCGGCGTTGTTTCATTGAAGCCGATTCCCAGCTTCTGTTTCAGGTACTCTCCGGCGTCGACTCCGCCCGTGAGCATGCACGGCAGGTTGGTACACACCGACAGCTTGTACTTGCCCACCGGCTTGAGATCGTACATGTTGTAGAAGGTGGCGACCTCATAGGCGGCGATTGGCGCCATGCCCAGGTAACCGGCAACGCATTCGATGGCATCGCTGGACAGCCAGCCCTGCTGTTCCTGGGCAATTGCAAGCGCCGCCATGACTGCCGACTGTTTCTGGTCGGCTGGATACTTGGCGATCTCGCGATCGATTCTCTTGAGGGATTCTGGAGTGAGCATCAGCGGTCAATCTCGCCAAAAACAACATCCTGGGAACCAATGATCGTCACCACGTCAGCCAGCATGTGGCCGTTGGCCATCTCGTTCATGGCCGACAGGTGCACGTAACCCGGAGCACGTATCTTCAGGCGATACGGCTTGTTCGCTCCGTCAGAAACCAGATAGACGCCAAACTCCCCCTTCGGGTGCTCGACCGCCGAATAGACCTCGCCCGCGGGCACGTGAATCCCCTCGGTGCACAGCTTGAAGTGGTGAATCAGCTCTTCCATGTTCGACTTCATCGCTTCGCGATCAGGCGGCGCAACCTTGTGGTTGTCGGACATCACCGGCCCAGGGTTCTGCCGCAGCCAGTCGATGCATTGCTTGACGATGCGGTTGGACTGGCGCATTTCCTCCATGCGAACAAGGTAACGATCGTAGGAGTCGCCGGTAACGCCAACCGGGATATCGAAGTCCACGCGGTCATAGACCTCGTAGGGCTGCTTCTTGCGCAGGTCCCAGGCGATGCCCGAACCACGCAGCATCGGCCCGCTGAAACCGCGTTGCAGGGCACGCTCCGGCGTGACGATGCCGACATCGACCAAACGTTGCTTCCAGATGCGGTTGTCGGTCAGCAGCGTCTCGTATTCGTCGAGGAGCTTCGGAAAACGGCTGACGAAATCGTCCAGGAAGTCGAGCAGGGAACCGCTACGCGCCTCGTTGAACGGACGGATCTGCGCCGCACTCTTCCACTTCGACTCTTGGTACTGCGACATGCGGTCGGGAAGGTCGCGGTATACACCCCCCGGACGATAATAGGCGGCATGCATCCGGGCACCGGAGACGGCCTCATAGGCATCGACCAGATCCTCGCGCTCGCGGAACGCGTAGAGGACCATCGTCATCGCACCGACATCGAGGCCGTGACAGCCAACCCAGAGAAGGTGATTGAGGATGCGCGTGATCTCGTCGAACATGACGCGGATGTACTGCGCACGGATCGGAACGTCGATCTGCAGCAACCTCTCGATTGCCATGCAGTAAGCATGCTCATTGCACATCATCGACATGTAATCGAGGCGGTCCATGTACGGCACCGACTGGATCCAGGTCCGGGTTTCGGCCAGCTTCTCGGTCGCCCGGTGGAGCAGTCCGATGTGTGGGTCGGCACGCACGACCACTTCGCCGTCGAGTTCTAGAACCATGCGCAGAACGCCGTGCGCGGCTGGGTGCTGCGGCCCGAAATTGAGCGTGAAGTTGCGCAGTTCAGGCATTGTCTACATCCCCGTAGTTCTCTTCGCGAACGATCCGCGGCGTCACTTCGCGCGGCTCGATGGTCACCGGTTGATAGATCACCCGCTGCTGCTCAGGGTCGTAGCGCATCTCGACATAACCGGAGATTGGGAAGTCCTTGCGGAACGGATGTCCAATGAACCCATAGTCGGTAAGAATCCGGCGCAGGTCTTCGTGCCCGGGGAAGGCGATACCGTAGAGGTCAAACGCCTCGCGCTCGAACCAGTCAGCGGAATTCCAGATCGCGGTCACCGAAGGCACCGACGGAAAGCTGTCGTCGGCAGCAAAACAGCGCACCCGCAGGCGCCAGTTCCTGGCGATGGACAGCAGGTGCGTCACGGCAGCGAAACGTGGCCCTTCGCGCGTTTCGTGGCCATAGCTCGAATAGTCGACGCCGCAGAGATCGATCAGCTCCTCGAAGCCCAACCCCGGCTCGTCCCGCAGGCTCTGCATGACCGAAAGGTAATCGGTGACACCCACCTCGATGGTCACTTCACCGAGCGCCACCTTGATGGATTTCAGACGATCACCGAGATGCTCCTGCAGGTTCTGGCTAAGCGCTTCCAGCGTGGCAGACATGGTCAACTCTCGGTTGTGGATTGTTCAGCGGGCGATGGTGTTGGTTCGGCGAATCTTGTTCTGCAACTGAATCAGCCCATAGATCAACGCCTCGGCGGTTGGCGGACACCCCGGAACGTAAATGTCGACCGGAACGATGCGGTCGCAGCCGCGGACCACTGAATACGAGTAGTGATAGTAGCCACCCCCATTGGCGCACGAGCCCATCGAAACCACCCAGCGCGGTTCGGCCATCTGGTCGTAGACCTTGCGCATGGCAGGCGCCATCTTGTTGGTCAGCGTCCCGGCGACCACCATCACGTCCGACTGCCGGGGGCTGGGACGGAAGACAATGCCGAAGCGGTCGAGGTCGTAGCGCGAACAACCGGCATGGATCATCTCGATGGCACAGCACGCAAGACCGAAGGTCATCGGCCAGAGCGAACCCGTGCGCACGTAATTGATCAGCTTGTCGGCTGTCGTGGTGACGAAGCCCTCCTGAAGGATGCCCTCAATGCCCATCGCTCACTCCCAATCCAGCGCGCCCTTGACCCAGGCATAAACAAAACCGACGACCAGGATGGCGATGAAGATCAGCATCTCGATGAAGCCAAACCACTTCAGCGATTCGGTTGCGACGATTTCGCGAAAAATCGTCGCCCACGGCAGAAGGAAGGCTACCTCGAGGTCGAACAGGATGAAGAGTATGGCGATCAGGTAGTAGCGCACATCGAACTTCATGCGCGCATCTTCGAATGCTTCAAAACCACATTCGTAAGGCGACAGCTTCTCGCTGTCCGGGCGATGCGGCCCCACCACGAGACCGGTAACGACAGGCGCAATGCCGAAAGCAACGCCAATCAGTATGAAGACTAGAACCGGGAAATAGCTTTCCAGCATGATCCGCCCCACAAGTGCTTCACTTCGAACTGCAGCCGCCCGCCCGGAGCGGCTCCTCATGGTGCCGACGATGAGAGTCGAACTCATACGACCGAAGTCACTACCCCCTCAAGATAGCGTGTATACCAATTTCACCACGTCGGCACTACCTCCGACAGCGCGAGCTTGACGAGGGCTGCTGCGTCTCGCTGCTGCCTTGAAACTAGGTCACTTGGGGATATCTTTCGCCTTCGAATCGGGATCCGATGGGCCAGCACCCTTGTCAACACCGCCCACCGGCGGCACCTGAACAGGCGCTGAGTTTACCGCATCCTGCATCACACTGCCAGTCGTTTTTGGCTTGCTGGAAGCCAGGAAGGCCAGCGAAAGACTGGTCACGAAGAACACCGTCGCCAGGACCGCGGTGGCACGACTGAGGAAATTGGCCGAGCCGGTCGCGCCAAAAAGGCTTCCCGACGCACCACTGCCAAACGCGGCTCCCATGTCTGCTCCTTTGCCATGCTGGACCAAGACAAGCCCGATCACGCCAATGGCCGCCAGAATGTGCACCATGAGAACCAGAAAGAAAAGATAGTCCATATCGCCTCGGATTCGAGCTCGCAGCGAACGGCCTGCAGGCACGGTAACGCGGAAAAAACTGGCGGAGTATAGCCAGTTTGCACGTGTCCGGTCAAATCCGCGCGCACGGGCGCAGCCCTGAAGCATGACCCTGCCGAATCGGCCCCGATTGCCGGAAGCCCCCGCTTTCGCCGCTGAAGCGGTCAGATTGCTGGAGACTGGCGGCAGGTGAGGGCTGGATGCGCGGGTGGTGTGGGTCCGTGAAGAGGGTGTCGATCGGTGGCAGGAGCTCCATCTTGATCCCTGGGCGAGCCTCTCCCGGCACCGAGCGCAGCGCGCGGGGTGGTTCCTGGGGCCGT
>JAEUOM010000110.1 GCA_016788495.1 Accumulibacter sp.
CTTCTCGATCGCCTTGGCGAGCGCGCGAATGCCGATTCCGCCGGTGTTTTCCGAGCGGTAGTCCTTGTCGATGACGATTACCGGGAAATTGAAATGCATCTGCGGAATCCAGTCTCTGGTCGGGGTGAGATGTCGGCAGCGCCGGTGTCAGCAGAAGCACCGTGCTGCCCGCTGCTCTGTTCGTGAACTCGCTGGCAGCTCAGATCTTGGGCAGGGTCACGCCCACCTGACCCTGGTACTTGCCACCGCGATCCTTGTAGGACGTTTCGCATTCCTCGTCGGATTCGAAGAACAATACCTGCGCGATCCCTTCGTTGGCGTAGATCTTCGCCGGCAGTGGCGTCGTGTTGGAGAACTCGAGCGTGACGTGCCCCTCCCATTCGGGTTCGAAGGGCGTCACGTTGACGATGATGCCACAGCGGGCGTAGGTACTCTTGCCCAGGCAGACGGTGAGAACACTGCGCGGAATGCGGAAGTACTCGACGGTCCGGGCAAGGGCAAACGAGTTGGGTGGGATGATGCAGAAGTCGTTCTTCACCTCGACGAAGGAGTTCGGGTCGAAGTTCTTCGGGTCCACGATCGTCGAGTTGAGATTGGTGAACAGCTTGAATTCATCCGAACAACGGATGTCATAGCCGTAGCTGGATGTGCCGTAGGAGACGATGCGGCGCCCGTCGACCTCGCGCACCTGCGTCGGTTCGAAGGGGTCGATCATGCCGTGCTGCTCCGCCATGCGGCGGATCCATCGATCCGATTTGATTGACATTGGTCGCTACCCGCACACCACCGAGAGAGAAAGTCTGCTCATTCTACGGTGTCCGGGCAGCGGATGAAACCGCCTTGGCGAGCGGCGGCACGCCAGCGCCGCTTCAGGTGTTCTGGACGACGATGTTCGGAAAGCGCGCGCTCAGGTCGCGTGCCCGCTCGGCGACCTTGACTGCCAAGCGGCGGGCAATCGCGCGGTAGATGCTGGCTGCTCGCGAATCCGGTGCGCCGACGACCGTCGGCGTACCGGCATCGGTCAGTTCGCGGATCGACAGCTCGAGCGGCAGAGCGCCGAGAAACTCGGTATCGTAGTCGCGGCACATCTGCTCACCGCCGCCGTCACCGAAGATGTGCTCCTCATGCCCGCACCGCGAGCAGATGTGGATGCTCATGTTCTCGACCAGACCGAGAATCGGGATCCCGACTTTCTCGAACATCTTCAACCCCTTGCGCGCATCGATGAGGGCGATGTCCTGCGGTGTCGTGACGATCACCGCACCGGTGACCGGAACCTTCTGCGACAGGGTCAGCTGCGTGTCACCCGTCCCCGGCGGCATGTCGACCAACAGGTAATCGACATCCTGCCAGTTGGTCTGTTTCAGCAGCTGCTCGAGGGCCTGCGTCACCATCGGACCGCGCCAGACCATCGGCGAATCGACGTCAATCATGAAACCGATCGACATCGCCTGCAGCCCGTGTGCGCGCAGCGGATCCATCGAGACGCCGTCGCTCGACTCGGGTCTCCGACCCGCCAGTCCAAGCATCTGCGGCTGTGACGGGCCATAGATGTCGGCATCGAGCAGACCCACGGTCGCACCTTCCTGCGCCAGCGCCAGAGCCAGATTGACGGCCGTCGTGCTCTTGCCGACGCCACCCTTGCCGGAAGCGATGGCAATGATGTTCTTCACCCCCGGCAGCGGCTTCAGTCCACGCTGCACCGTATGCGCAACGATGCCTGAGGTGACGTTGGCACTGACGTTGCCGATGCCCGGGATCGTCCGCAGTCCGTCGATCACGGATCGCCGGATCTCGTCGATCTGGCTTCTGGCTGGATAGCCGAGCTCGATGTCGAGCGAGACATCGGCGCCGTCAATCCGGATGTTTCTTGCCGACCTCGTAGACAGGTAATCCTTGCGCGTATTGGGGTCGATGATTTGCTTCAGTGCTGCGTGCACCGCTTCCGTCGTGATGGACATCTGTTCGCGTTCCCGTGATTGCTACCTGAGCAATTTGCTACAGTTTAACCCAGATTCGCGCGCCACGCGCGCTGCCTGTCTACGCACGGGGTTTTGCCACCGTTCGCTCGGGTGCTAAGCTTTGCGCCCATGAAGACGAGCAGTGCAGCTGCGGCAGGCAGCGACAGGGCCTGGAGACTCGCCGCCGTGCGGCGCATCGAGGCCGATTTCCAGCGCTCCAGCGACACGCACCTGATCCCCCTGTCGTTGCCCGGCTTTCCGGAGGTGGACCTGTATCTCAAGGACGAATCGAGCCATCCGACGGGCAGCCTCAAGCATCGCCTCGCGCGCTCGCTGTTCCTGTACGCGCTCTGCAACGGCTGGCTACGCCAGGGAGCGACCGTCGTCGAAGCATCGAGCGGTTCGACGGCGATCTCCGAAGCCTACTTTGCCCGCCTCCTCTCGTTGCCGTTTGTCGCCGTGATGCCGGCGCTGACCTCCACCGAGAAGATCGCCGCAATCGAGTTTCAGGGTGGGCGCTGCCATCTGGTCGACGATCCGGCGACCATCGGCAGCGAATCCAGGCGACTGGCGGACGAGCTCGGCGGCCATTACCTCGATCAGTTCACCTATGCCGAGCGGGCGACCGACTGGCGCGCGAACAACAACATTGCCGAGTCGATCTTTCAGCAGATGCGTCTCGAGCGCTACCCGGTGCCGGAGTGGATCGTCTCCGGCGCGGGCACCGGCGGCACCGTCGCCACCATCGGTCGTTACGTCCGCTACTGCGCACGCACGACCCGCGTCTGTACGGCGGACCCGGAAAACTCGGTCTTCTTCGATCACTACCGCACCCGCCAACCCGACCTGTGTCTGCATGTCGGCTCGCGCATCGAAGGCATCGGCCGCCCGCGCGTCGAGCCCTCCTTTCTGCCACAGGTGATCGATGCCATGGTCGCGGTCCCGGACGTCTGGTCACTCGCGGCGATGCACGAACTCACGGCCCGTCTCGGACGCAGTGTCGGTGCTTCGACCGGCACCAACCTGATCGCCACGCTGGCCTGCATGGCGTGGATGCGGGAACGCGGTGTGCGGGGCTCGGTCGTCACACTGCTCTGCGATTCGGGGGATCGCTACCGGCACACCTACTACAACGAGAGCTGGTTGCAACAGGCCGGTCTGGATTGCCGACGCGAGCGTGCCGCCCTCGCCGTCACACTCGACACCGGACAGGTCGCCGACGAACTGTCAGCCGGTTGGCGACTGGCCGGCGAACTGACGCCCGAATAGCCGGCAGCCCCCGGGCAGCCCGCTCGTCAGCGGGTACCTTCGGCGTTTGCGTCGACGACTGGGGGCGTGTCCTGGCGAACCCAGTCACGCCAGGCGGCGAAGACTGCGGGATGCAGGGCGGCGATCACCGGCCGGCGCCAGACGTCCTCGGCATCATAATCGTCATGTGCCAGCGAGCACATCCGGCCGCCAGCCTCGCGCAGGATCAGGCTGCCGGCCGCGTAATCCCAGAGCATCTGGCCGCCGTGCAGATAGAGATCGAGCCGGCCGGCCGCCAGGTTGCACCAGTCGAGCGTCGAGCTGCCGAAATTGCGCTGCGAGTAGAACGGCGGGCGGACGGCGATGCGATCGGCCAGCGGCTTGGGGATCCTTTTGAAGTCGACGCCGCCGACGGCGCGCGCGATGTCGGCCGTCACCTGACGCAGCGGCAGGCGGCGGCCATTGAGGTAGGCACCATTGCCTTGCCGGGCGTAGAACATCTCGTCGGTGATCGGGTTGTAGGTGACCGCCAGGCAAGTGCGGCGTGCCCCCAGCCAGGCAATCGAAACGGCGAAGCAGGGCAATCCGTTGATGAAATTGGTGGTCCCGTCGATCGGATCGATGGACCAGAGGCCGCGCGGGTCGTCACCGCTGGCCTCCCAGATGGCGCGCTGTGCTGCCGGCGACATCTCTTCACCGATGATCGGGCAACGACGAATCGCGCTCAGGCGGTCGACAAGGAATCGCTGCGCGGCGACATCGGCTTCCGAGCACAGCGACCCGTCATCCTTGCGCTGGCCGTGACTGACGCGCAGGAACCGGGGAATGATTTCCCGTTGTGCCACCTCACGTACCAGCGCGATGCTGGCATCGAGCATCCGCTTGAGTTCGCCGTCAGCCAGGGGGGCGACTGCGTCGTTCTCCTGCCGCATGCGCGCTCAGTGGCGCCACTTGATCGAGCAACCGATACTCGGCGTCTGCTGCAGCGGACCCTGGCCGGTCGCGGCGACGAGCCGCATCGCCTCGACCAGTTCGCGGCGGGCATCCGTCGGTGCCGGCATGCGGCCACTGGCATCGAGGCGTCCACGGTACTGCAGTTCAAGCTCGCGATTGAACCCGAAGAAGTCCGGCGTACAGACGGCGCCATAGCTGCGAGCCACTTCCTGCGTCGGGTCGTACAGATAGGGAAAGGGGAAAGCGAGCTCTCTCGCCACGCGCGCCATGTTGTCGAACGAATCCTCCGGATACTCGGCCGGATCGTTGCTCATGATCGCCGCCACGCCGATGCCCAGGCTTTGCAGTTCGCGCGCGTCGCGGCAGATGCGGTCGATGATCGCCTTGACATACGGACAGTGGTTGCAGATGAACATCAGCAGCAGACCGTTCGCGCCGCGCAGGGTGGACAGGGTCTGGCGCGCACCGCTGGTATCTGTCAGGTCGAAGTCTGCGGCTCGCCAGCCGAACTCGCACACCGGGGTATTGAGCGCCATGCGCCAGGAGCCTCCAAACAGCGAACATCGATTGCGGAAAAACTTATAATAGCACGGTGAACCATCCCCGCTTTCATTGCCCGCAGCCACTCGCAGCAGGTGCGCGTTTCGACCTGCCGGAGCGGGTGGCGCACCACGCGAGCACGGTGCTGCGACTGCGCCGTGCCGATGAAATGACGCTGTTCGACGGCACCGGCGGCGAGTATCGTGCGCAGATCGTCGCCAGCGATCGTCGGCGGGTGAGCGTCGAGTTGACCCACTGGTCGGCGGTGGAGCGTGAGTCGCTGCTGCCGGTCACGCTTGTCCAGGCGCTGCAGGCTGGCGAGAAGATGGACCTGACGGTGCAGAAGGCCGTCGAACTCGGTGTCGCGCGAATCGTACCCGTACTGTCGCGGCGCAGCGTGCCGCGTCTGGCCGGCGAGCGGGCAGGGCGCCGGCTGGAGCACTGGCAGGCGGTGATTGCAGCGGCCTGCGAGCAATGTGGCCGTAACCGGTTGCCAGATCTGTCGCCCGTCGAGCCACTCGAGAACTGGCTGGCGCGCCCGCCGCCGGCCGGGGCACTGCGTCTGATGCTGGCAGCAGGCGCCGCATGCTCGCTGGCGCGCGTGCCGCCACCGCTCGCGGGCCAGCCTGTCGAGCTGCTGGTCGGTGCCGAAGGAGGGCTGGCTGCGGAGGAAGTGCAGCTGGCGGCGTTGTCTGGTTTTCTGTCAGTACGTCTCGGGCCGCGCGTCTTGCGTACCGAGACGGCTGGCCTCGCAGCCCTGGCGGCCATGCAGGTCTTATGGGGTGACTTCAAGGAGGAGACGACTGATGTTTGAATCGGCAGAGCTGGGACACAAGATCGACAAGGAAACCTTCAAGGTCGAGGAGCCGAAGTTGCGGGCTGCGCTGCTCGAAGTCCAGGAGCAGCTGCGGGCAGACGCCAGCTTTCCGGTGGTCATCCTGATCAGCGGTGTGGATGGTTCGGGCAAGGGTGAGACGATCAACGTCCTCTACGAGTGGATGGATCCGCGTTTCCTGTCGACCCACGCCTTCTACGCGCCGACCGCGGAAGAGCGGGCGCGCCCGTCAATGTGGCGCTACTGGCGGGCGCTGCCGCCAAAAGGTCGCGTCGGCATCTTCGCCGGCTCCTGGTATTCGCATCCGATTGCCGAGCGGGTCAGCAACGACATCTCGCGTGCCGACTTCGATCAGCGGATGGATCAGCTCAATCGCTTCGAGGCGATGCTGGTCAACGAGGGCGCTCTGGTCCTCAAGTTCTGGGTGCACCTGTCGAAGGATGCGCAACGCGAGCGCCTGAAGTCGATCGAGACCAACCCCCTGACCCGCTGGCGAGTGACCAAGGCCAGCTGGGACCGCCTGAAGACCTACGACAAGCTGCAGGAAGTCGCCGGGCACCTGCTGCGCACGACCAACACGCCCTGGGCGCCGTGGATCATCGTCGAGGGAACCGACGACCGTTACCGTTCGCTGACCGTTGGCAAGACGATTCTCGATGCTCTGCAAAAGCGCCTCGCCGACAAGCGCGACCAGAACTCGCCGGTGGCGCCGCCCCTCTCGCCGCGCATCGACCGTCTCGATGTACTGAGCTCGCTCGACATGACGCAAAGCCTGACGAAGAAGGTTTACGAGACCGAGCTGGCGACCTGGCAGGCGCGTCTGTCGGAGCTGATGCGCCACCCCGACTTCAAGAAGCGGGCACTGATTCTCGCTTTCGAGGGTGCCGACGCCGCCGGCAAGGGCGGCGCGATCCGGCGAGTGATGTCGGCGATGGACGCGCGCCAGTACCAGATCATCCCGATCGCCGCGCCGACCGAAGAGGAGCGCGCGCAGCCCTATCTGTGGCGCTTCTGGCGCCACATGCCGCGCCTCGGAAGGGTCGTCGTTTTCGACCGGACTTGGTACGGCCGCGTCCTCGTCGAGCGCGTCGAGGGCTTCTGCAGCACGGCCGACTGGCTGCGTGCCTATTCGGAGATCAACGATTTCGAGCACGATCTCTGGCATGCGGGCGGCATCGTCATCAAGTTCTGGCTGCAAATCAGCGACGAGGAGCAGCTGAAACGCTTCGAGGAGCGGGCCCAGGTCGAACACAAGCGCTTCAAGATCACCGAGGAGGACTGGCGCAACCGCGACAAGGCGGGCGCCTACCACGAGGCGATCTGCGACATGGTCGATCGCACCAGCTCCGGTACGGCACCCTGGACGCTCGTCGAATCGAACGACAAGTACTTTGCCCGCGTCAAGGTGCTGCGAACGATCTGCGAGCGCCTAGAGAAGGAACTGAAGGTGGACCCGGTCAAGCAACCGCGGATGGTCATTGCCACCACTGCGAAGGCGGAGAGCGTGCAGGAAGTGGCGGCCAGGGAATCACCGGGGGCGACACCGGACGGCGCGCGGCAGTCGAAGGCGCAGCGGGCAAAGGAGGCGCGTGCCGAAAAAGCGCGAGCGGGAAAGGCTGCCAAGGCAGCGAAGGATGACCAGTCCGGCGAAGTTACGGAAAGGGCCAGCCCCGCGGCGTGAGATGAGTGACCAGCCGAGTTCTGCCCCCTTCGTCACCTGGTTCCGATCGGTCGCGCCGTACGTCAACCTGTTCCGCGGCAAGACCTTTCTCATTGCCTTTGGTGGCAAGGCGATCGCCGGGCAACTCGCACGGACCCTGGCTTACGATGTGAACCTGCTGGCCGCCCTCGGCGTCCGGCTGGTCCTGGTGCACGGGGCGCGTCCGCAGATCGAGAAGCTGCTGCGTCAGCGTGGGCTCGCTTCGGTCTATCACGGCAACTATCGCGTCACCGACGCGCAGGCGATCGGCTGCGTCATCGATGCGGTTGGCCGCATCTACGTCGAGATCGAGGCGCTGCTCTCGCAGGGCCTCGCCGATACGCCGATGGCGCACAGCACGATCCGCGTCGTGGGCGGCAACTTCATCACGGCCCGCCCGGTCGGCGTCGTGGACGGCGTCGACCTGCAGTACTCGGGTCAGGTCCGCAAGATCGACGCCGAGGGCATCCGCGCCCAGCTCGGTCTGGGCAACATCGTCCTCCTGTCCTGCATCGGATCGAGCCCGACCGGCGAAATCTTCAACCTGGCCATGGAAGAAGTGGCGGAGGCGGTCGCCACCGCACTGCTGGCAGACAAACTGATCTTCCTCACCGACAGCCTTGGCGCGACCGACATCGATGGTGCCCTGCTCGACGAGCTGACGGTCGAAGCGGCCGAGCGGCTGATCAGTCTCGGTGACTGGCTATCGGCCGACCTCCGGCGCTACCTGCCGTGCGCGGTGCGCAGCAGTCGCGCCGGCGTCGGTCGCGTGCATCTGATCGGTTACGACGAGGACGGCACCCTCCTGCGCGAGCTGTTCACCCACGACGGGGTCGGCACGGTGATCACACGCGAATCGCTTGAGCAGCTGCGCGACGCGCGCGCTGACGACATTGGTGGCCTGGTCGCGCTGATCGAGCCGCTCGAGGAGGATGGAACGCTCGTGCGGCGTTCCCGCGAAATGCTCGAACGCGAGATCACTCGCTTCTCGATCGTTGAGCACGACGGCATCATCGTCGGCTGCGCGGCACTCTATCCCTATGGTGAGGAGCAGGCGGAACTGGCCTGCCTGGCGGTGCATCCGCATCATCGCCGCTGGGGATACGGCGCCCTGCTGATGAAGCGGATCGAAGCACGGGCGCGGGCCAGCGGCGTCACTCGTCTGTTCGTGCTGACGACAGTGACCGCACACTGGTTCAAGGAGCGTGGCTTCACGGCCCGCCAGATCAATGATTTGCCGGCCGAGAAAAGGCTGGTTTACAACCTGCAGCGTCGTTCGAGCGTGCTGATGAAGGAGCTGTGAGCGGCACGCCGCAGCGGCTCGATCGGCGGCCGCCAGCGCTCGCCACTGCAGGGCCCACGAGAACAGGCAAGGAGCTGATCAGATGGCAAGAATGGTCCAGTGCGTCAAACTCGGCCGCGAGGCCGAGGGTCTCGATTTTCCACCCTATCCCGGCGAGCTGGGAAAGCGGATCTTTGACGCCGTGTCGAAGGAGGCATGGCAGCAGTGGATTCGCATGCAAACGATGATCATCAACGAGAATCGCCTCAATCTCGCCGATGCAGCCCACCGGAAATACCTCGCCGAGCAGATGGAGCGCCATTTCTTCGGCGGCGGGGCCGACCGGGTGCAGGGCTACGTGCCGCCGGCACGCTGAGTGGCAGCTGGCCAGCGGTGCGCTGGTCGGCGACGGCAGTGGCGCGCCTCAGGTGGCAAACAGGGTCTGCACGCCGCCGGCGGTTGCCAGCAGGCAGATGTCCGCCGGGCGGCAGGCGAAGAGGCCATTGGTGACGACGCCGACGATCTGGTTGATGCGGCTCTCGAGCGCAACGGCATCGGCGATCTCGAGTCCGTGGAGATCGACGATCAGATTGCCGTTGTCGGTGATGCAGCCGTCGCGCAGCCTCGGCTCGCCGCCGAGTCGTGCCAACTGTCGGCGAACATGGGTCAAGGCCATCGGGATCACCTCGACCGGCAGAGGAAAGCGTCCGAGCACCGGCACCAGCTTGGAGTGGTCGGCGATGCAGACGAACTTCCCGGCCACCGCGGCGACGATCTTTTCCCGCGTGAGGGCGCCGCCTCCTCCCTTGATCATCTGCAGCGAACGATTGATCTCGTCGGCGCCGTCGACGTAGACCGGCAGGCGGTCGACTTGGTTGAGATCGACGACGCTGATCCCGTGTTCTTCGAGGCGCTTTCTGGTCGCTTCGGAGCTCGCCACGGCGCCGCGGATCCGCGGCCCGAGCGAGGCCAGTTCGGCGATGAAGAAGTTGGCCGTCGAACCGGTACCGACGCCGACGATCTCTCCTTCGACAACGTGTGCGAGGGCGGCTCGCGCCACCGCCTGCTTCAATTCATCCTGGGTCATGGCCTGCCTCGGGCTCCTGTCTACTGAGGGTCTGCGGGTCGCCATTGTAACGACGGGGTGGCTTCGACGACAGCCCGACCCCGGCGCCTGCCATCGCCCATGGCCGCTGCAGACTGTCTGCGACGGCGCACGGCAACCCGGTATACTCGCCTGCGGCGGCTACCGCAAGGGGAGGGAAATGGCTGAAGAGAGTCCGTTCAAGGGGCAGACGGGACTACGGCGACTGTGGAACGCGCTCGGCTACTCGCGTGCGGGTCTGCGCGCCGCGTATGAGGCAGAGGATGCGTTTCGCCAGGAGGTCCTGCTGGCCCTGGTACTGATCCCGCTTGCCTTCGTCCTGGCGACGGGCGGGATCGAGCGTGCGCTGCTCATCGGCAGCGTGCTTCTGGTACTGATCGTCGAGCTGATCAACTCCGCCATCGAAGCTACCGTCGACCGCGTCTCGCTCGAGCACCACCCGCTCGCTGGGCGTGCCAAGGACGTCGGCAGCGCGGCGGTTCTCCTCGCCCTGCTCAACGTCCTCGTCGTCTGGGCCAGCGTCCTGCTGGGCTGAGGGGTGATGAACAAGCCCCCGCGAGCAGGGCAGGAAGCACGGAGCCAGCCGGGCTTGAGACCGAGCATGTCGCTCGGTGAGGGGCTGGAGGGGTTGTGCGCGCAGCGCTCCGTGCCGGGCGGGCCATGGCGCGGGGGAGCCGGTGAGCAACGCCGCACCTCGGCCGCGCAGCCGGCTCATCATGGACAACTGCTGAGAGGTCGTGAAGAAATCGTCGCGAGCAGGCCGAGATGCAAGGCGCGAGCGAGCGAACGACGAGACATATCAGATGGATAGGCGAGGAGTGAGCGAGTGAGCAACGCCGCAGATCGGTCGCGCAGTAGATTTATTCACAACCTCTGAGGCGCGGGCGTCCCGGACAGCCGTGACCGGCCACGCCGGCAGCGCCCGGTGCCGGTACAATCCTGCCCATCGCCAGAGCACCCGCTTCAATCCACGGAGGTCATCATGCAGGTCACCCTCGTCCACGTCCGCGTCCGGCCGGAAGCGGTCGACGCCTTCATCGCCGCCACGCGGGCGAATCACGAAGCCTCGGTCGCCGAGCCGGGAAATCGGCGTTTCGACGTCCTGCAGGCGCCCGAAGACGCGACGCGCTTCATCCTTTACGAGGCCTACGCCTCGGCCGCCGACGCGGCCGCGCACAAGCAGACGGCGCACTACCTCGCCTGGCGCGACGCCGTCGCCGGGATGATGGCCGAGCCTCGCCGCGGTGAGCCGATGAACGGGTTGTTGCCGGCGTGAGCGACTCCTTTCTGCCCTTCTCGATCTCCCGCCTGCCGCGCATCGAATTCGGCAGCGGCACCCTCGACAGGCTGGCCGCGATCGCCGCCGGCTACGGCCAGCGCCTGCTGCTGGTCACCGGTGAGCGCTCGTTCGTCGAGTCGGCTGCCGCCAGCCGTGTCTTCGCGCAGTTCCGCCAGCGCGGCCTGAGTTGGGAGCAGTTGCGGGTGTCGGGCGAGCCGTCGCCGGAGTTCGTCGATGCCAGCGTCGCCGCACTGCGCGACAACGCTTGGGATTGCGTCGTCGGCATCGGCGGCGGCAGTGCGCTCGACGCCGCGAAAGCGATCGCCGGCCTGCTGCGGCCAGGCAATTCGGTCCTCGACCACCTCGAAGGTGTCGGCCCCGAACTGCCCTATTGCGGGCCGGCAACGCCGTTCATCGCCGTCCCGACGACCGCTGGCACCGGCTCCGAGGCGACGCGCAACGCCGTCCTGACGGCGCCCGGCGGCTTCAAGAAATCGTTCCGCGACGAGCGGCTGGTGGCGGAATGGGCGATCATCGATCCCGACCTGCTGGCCACCTGCCCGCCGGCACTGATCGCCGCCGACGGACTCGACGCCTTCACCCAGCTCCTCGAGGCCTTCGTCGCGACGCGCGCCAACCCGTTGACCGACGCCCTCGCCCGTTCCGGGATCATGGCCGCGCGCGATTCGCTCCTCGTGCTGCACCGCGAGCCGTCGGCAACGGCCCGCGCGCAGATGGCCTATGCCTCGCTGTGCTCGGGGATCTGCCTCGCGCAGACCGGGCTCGGCGCCGTGCATGGCCTCGCCTCGCCGCTCGGCGCCTTCTTCCCGATCCCGCACGGGGTCGTCTGCGGCACGCTGGTGGCGAGCGCGACGGCCTGCAACATCGCCGCCCTCGAAGCGCGCGACCCGGACAACCCGGCGCTGCCGAAGTACGCCGAGATCGGCCGCCGCTTTGCGATGCAGAAGGGCCTCAACGGCCCCGACGCCCGCCGCTTCCTCGTCGATACGCTGCGGCGCTGGGAAGTCGAGCTCGCGCTGCCGCACCTCGCGGCCTACGGCATCGGCGTGGACGATCTGCCACGGATCATCGCCGCCAGCCGAGGCGGCAGCATGAAGACCAATCCGCTCGTCCTCAGCGACGACGAACTGCGGCAGATCCTCGTCGCGCGGCTCTGAGCGCGACTGCCCGGACCGACTTTCTCCGTCCCCAACGGCCGCGGGCGCTGCCGCCCGGCGACACACGCGCCCGCGGCTTGCATTGCCCATGGCACTGTTAAATAATGGTACGCAGGCAAGCGTCAGCACCCGCGAGCGCGCCCGGCGCAACGGTGCGGGCGATGTGCAGCAGGAGTCGGACCCATCGCCTGCCGGCGACCCCTTGTCAGGAGCGGATCAACGATGAGCTACGACGCTTTCCTGAGCTACAGCAGGGAGGACGAGGACGAGGTGACGCGGATCGCCGAGCGCCTGCGCGACGAGGCGAACCTGCAGGTCTGGTTCGACCGCTGGGAACTCGTGCCGGGCGACCCGTGGCAGGAGAAGCTCGAGGAGGCGCTGCGCCAGCTCAACACCAGCGTCGTCTTCATCGGCCGCAAGGGGCTGGGCAACTGGCAGGCGCCGGAGGTGCGCGCGGCGCTGAACCGCAATGCCGAACGCAAGATGCGTGTCGTACCCGTCGCCTTGCCCGGCGTCGATGTCCGGGATGAGCGCATCCCGCTGTTCCTCAAGAACCTCGACTTCTGCCTCCTGCGCTCGCTCGACGACCAGCCGAACTTCGAGCGCCTGGTCGCCGGCATCACCGGCGTCCATCCGCGCTTCGCGCGTGCCGCGCAGGCAGCAGCGCGGCCGGTCGCCACGGCACCCGAACCGCCGGACCCGAACCGCGAGGCGATCGCCTACCTGCAGGGCCACCTCGAGAACGACGCCATCTCGTTCTACGTCGGCCGCGGATTGATGTCGGCTCTCACCCCATGCGACATCACCGAGAAGCTGCTGCGATCGCTCGAACTGATCGGTGACGAGGCGCCGGCAATGCTTCCATCGCTGGATCTCGCCGCCAACTATTACGCCGTCAAGAGCGACGAGAACCGGCTGCAGACCGATGTCGCCAGCATCCTGCGCCAGGGCCACCTGGAGATTCCCGAAGCCTATGGCGAACTCGCGCTGCTGCTCAGGGACCTTTGCGCCCGCCCTGCCGGTCGCGGACGCCGGCGCTACCGCCACCTCGTCATCACCTCGGTGCTCGACACCATGATCGAGCAGGCCTTCCTGCGCGCCGGCATGGGCTTCACCCGCTTCGTCCAGTCAGCCTCCGGCAAGCGCCTCGACATCAACATCTATGACCAGGTCGAGCTGGGCGCGGGCGGCTTCGCCCGCGTCACGGAGCGCAGCGGCTATCACCACTCGTTCCCGCTGGACAACCCGGACGACATGGACCGCGTCATCGAGGAGTGCGACGCGCGCAGCGTCAGCCTCGAACAGGCCGTTGCTGGCGCGCCGGATGCCGCGCAGCTGGCGACCGTCTTCAACGAACTGCGCGAACCCATCCTCTACAAGCTGCACGGTTCGCTCGACGTGCGCGACAGTTTCACCCTCTCCACGGAACAGTACTATGAAGCCGTGTCACGCTCGCCGTCACACAAGGCAGTGCCGGAGCAGATCGCGCAGATTCTCTCCAACACGCCGATCGTCTGCCTCGGCAGCCGTATCCTCGACCCGGATTTCCGCCTCAGCTACTACCTCTTGCGCGAGTGCCTCGACGTCCGGCGCGGGCAGATCCGCCGCTTCACCGTGCATCCACGCGATCTCGGCGACCAGCGCGACTGCAGCCACCAGATGGGGCTGCGCGCCTGGAGCCGTCTCGCCAACTGGGCGACGACCCGCTACGGTGTCGAAATGCTCGACATGCGCAGCGAACTGTTCCTCAAACAACTGCGGGGAGGCGCCCGGTGACGACGCTGACGCTCGAGCAGCAGTACAAACCCTACAAGGGCCCCGAAAGCTACCAGGTGGAAGACGCGGCCTTCTTCTTCGGCCGCAAGGAAGCCGCCGACCAGATCGTCGCGCATGTCCTCTCCGCCCACATCAGCCTGCTGCATGCCCAATCGGGCGCCGGCAAGACCTCGCTTCTCAACGCGCTGGTGATCCCGCAACTCGAGGAGCGAGGCTGGACGCCGGTGCGCATCCTGCCGCAGAACGATCCCGTCCGGGCGACGCGAGTCGCCTGCCTGCAGTACGTCGTGCCACCACCGGAAGCCGAGGCGATTGCCCTGCGCAGGGCGCTCGACGCCCTCTTCGGTGCCACCGAAGATCCGACTCTCGAGGAACTGCTGGCCCGTTACGACGACCCGGGCACCCTGCCGGTGTACGACCCGCGCAAACGCTGCCTGATCGCGCCGGTGCTGCTCGATGAAGTCGGCGCCCGCTACCCGGCGCTCGACGGCGGCAGGGTGACACCCTACATCTGCCGCCTGCTGCGCTCCAGCCTCGATCTGCAGACGGTCGCCGACCATCTGGCGGCGATCGGCACGGCCTGTGGCACCGGTGCCGGAAGCTGGCAGCCGGTCCGCAGCGATACGCGCGTGCGGCACCTGCTGCAGACCCTGCAGAGTGCCGCCTGTCGTGCCGCCTACGCGACGACGCTCGAATACCTCGACCTGCCGGTGCGCGAGTTGCGGCCCTTCATCGAGAACCTGCTGCACATCTACGGCTCGGCACGGCCCGGTTTCTGCCTCGCCCTGCTCTTCGACCAGTTCGAGGAGCTGTTCACCCGCTTCGTCGATCCGGGGTCGCTGCATGTTGCCCACAGCCAGGAGATGCCCGACTGGCGACTGCGCCTCGAGTTCATCGACGAACTGCGTACCCTGTGTCGCGAGCCGCCGGCGGCGGACGGGCGGCGTCGCGGCAGCCGCCGACCGGTGCTGCCGGTGCGCTACCTGATCTCGATGCGCAGCGAGTACATCGCCCAGTTGCGTCCGATCCGCGAGTTCGCTGCCGATCTCGATCGCTCGGCCTACCAGCTCGAGCTGCTGACACGGATCAGCGCCAGACAGGCGATCGAGGAGCCGGCAGTGCTCTACGGCTACACCTACGAAGAGGAGTGCTTCAACCAGATCCTCGCCGACCTCCTCAAGGAAGAGCGCTACATCGAACCCGCCCACCTGTCGCTGGTGTGCGAGAAACTCTGGCTGGAGTCCGGCCGCGACCTCGTCCGCCAGCATGCCGCGGCCGTCGCCGGCGAGTTGCCGACGGTGCCGCTCGCCACCTACGCCGAACGCCTGCACGGCGCGAAGGGGATCCTGCGCGACTTCCTGCAGGATTTCCTCGTCGCTCTGGCCGACGACGACGAGCGGCGTGAAGCGCTCGAGCTGATCGAGCCGCTGATCACCGGCAGTGGCACGCGCAACATCGTCGAACGCCGGCAACTGATCCAGGTCCCGTTCCGCGACGCGACGCGACGAACGGCGCTGCTCGACAAACTGGTCAACCGGACGCTGGTGCGCATCGAGCCGCGCCTCGGCGGCCAGTTCATCGAGATCACGCACGAGTTCCTGATCCTGGCGGTGCAGGAAGCCCTGCAGAAGTACCTCTACGGCAACGTCGAGTACCAGCAGTTTCGTGTCGCGCTGCGCGCGCTCGCCGAAAGCCAGCGCGATCCCGCGGCTTCCGCCACCGACTCGGTGATCAACCGCGCCGAGTTCGGCATCCTCGATCGCAACCGGCAACGCGTGCAATGGAACGGCTGGGCGGTCGAGCAGATGCTGCGCGCCTGGCTTTGCCACGGTGGCGGCAGCGAGCAGCGGGCGACCCTGCGCTACTGGCTGGATGCCGCCAGCGGCCTGGCAGCGGTCGCCGACCTCGGCACCATCCGCCAGCGCCTGGCCGGCTGCAGCGCCGGACAGGGCTTCCTCTCGCGACCCGAACTGCAGCAGATCAACGCCAACCGTGACCGACAAGCATTCACGCCCGCCGAGCGGCAGGCGATCCTGCGCAGTGAACTCCTGCGCGCCACCGCCGAAGAGCACGCCGACGTGCGCTACTGGACCCTGCAGGTGATGCCATGAGCCATCCCGCCCATCAGATCATTGACGAGTTCCTGCAAGCCGAAGACAGCACCGCACAGGCACGGCGAAACGCCGCCGTCGCGCTTGCCACCATCGCCGACGACGAAGCGCTGCCAAGACTGCTGCGGCTCGCCATCAGCGACGGCGACGCCGGCGTGCGCGCCACCGCCGAAGCCGAACTGGCAACCCTCTGCAAGCAATCGCCGGCCAATCTCGCGCCGGCGATCGCGACGACGCTCGCCGCTGCCGACCAGGCGGCGCCCGCCTATGCGCTGATCGGCCGTCTGCACGCGCAGGGCGCGACCCTGCCGCCGCTGCCCGCCGCGTTGCCGTGGCTGCGCCTCGCGCTGTCGCTCTTCCGCCAGACCCGCGGCGCCATCGGCTGGTGGTCGCGGGCGGTGCGCGCCATCGTGCCGGGAATCGTCACGGCGCTGATCGGTGTCCTCGGCGCCTTCGCCTACCTGCAGTGGCTGGCCGAAGTCAGCATGCGCAGCGAGCACGATGTCACCGGCCCCCTGGTCGCCAGCCTGCTGTTCATCGCCGGCCCGCTGATCGCCTTCGGCACCTGGCGAACGACGCCGTACCGGCTGCATCCCCGGCGCGACAGCGGGGCGCTGGCCGAGATCGCCTGGGCCTGCCTGCTGACCGCCGCGCCGGGATTCGTCTGCGTCGCCGCCATCCTCATCGAGGACTCCAGCGGCGCCCTCTCGGACCCGGAAGACTGGCTCATCGCCGGCATGCTGTTCGTGCTGCCGCCAATCGTTGCCGGCGCCATCCGCGCCGGCACCGTCGCCGCCGACGGCGCCCTCGGCAACGTCCGGCGTCTCGTCGGCGGCGGCTTCGCCAGCGTCGTCGGCGCCGCCGCCGGACTCGGCTGCGTCACCCTTGCCACCAGCCTCTTCCATGGCGTCAGCGCCAGCGTCTGTTCGCAGGTCTGGGTCTGGTGGCTGCCCATCTGCTGCGGCCTCGCCGGCGCCTATGCCTGGATCGACGCGCGCGTCCCCTGCGCTGTGGGTGCAGCAGCGGACAGCCAGCGGTTGACGATCTGCGCCGTCGTCCTCGGCGTCTTCTTGCTCGGCGCGGCGATGCCGATCCTGCGCGCCAGCGGCAGCACCCTCGGACTCGGCACGCCGATCGCGAGCGTCGATGTCGCTGCGCTCGAGACCAGACCGACGACCATCCCGCTCGGCTCGCTGCCGGCGCGAATCGACCTCACCCTCAGGAGCAGCGGCCGCTGGAACCTCATCATCGACATCGAACCGCCACCGCCGACGGGCGAATCCGGTGCCTATCTCTGGCGCTCCAGCGCGCGGCTACG
>JAEUOM010000119.1 GCA_016788495.1 Accumulibacter sp.
GCTGATGTTCGCCCCGCGCGTGCGGCGATTGCCGGTGGATCGCGGGTGACAGGGAGATGAGGCGAATCGGCGCCCCCGTCCTGATCACCTTCTCCAGCCTTGTACTGCCGCTGGCGATGGCGGCCTGGTCGGTCCCGCTGATCATCGACCGGCTTGGGGTCGTCCGTTTCGGGACGCTGACGCTGGTCTGGGGCGTCTTCGGTTATTTCAGCCTTTTTGACTTCGGCATCGGCAGGGCGCTGACCAAGCGCGTTGCCGAATGTGAGTCCGGCTCCCCGCAGGCTGCCGTGGCAGTCCGCGTCGGGCTGTTGCTTCTTCTCGGCCTCGGCGTGATCGCTGGGCTCATGATCGCGGCGAGTTATCCCCTGCTGCGGGATTCCGGTCTGGCCAAGGGGTCGGAAGGCTCGCCCGAGTTCTACCGCTCCATCATCTGGCTTGCGCTTGGGATGCCGCTGCTGCTGTTGGGGACCGGGCTGCGCGGTGTGCTGGAAGGGCTGGGACGATTTTCTCCACCCGCCCTTGCCCGGATCATCCTGGGCATCACCACCTTCGCACTGCCGGTACCGCTGCTCGACATTTGGCCGACGCTGGACGTGCTCGTGGTCGGACTGGTCGCCGGGCGAGCCCTGACGCTCGCGACGCAGGGCTGGAGTTGCCACAAGCTGTTGGAGATGGCGCTGCGGGTGCAGGGAACGCGCGCCGAAGTGCGGGAAATCCTGGGTTTCGGCGGGTGGATGATGGTGTCCAATCTGGTCAGCCCGCTGATGGTCTACGTCGACCGTTTCGTCATCGCGGCGAGCTCGGTCGCCAGCCAGTTGGCCTATTACACGACACCGTTCGAACTGGTGACCCGCCTCCTGGTCCTGCCGGCGTCGGTCACGACGGTACTCTTCCCCTTGATGGTGCAGGCGCAGGGGACGGACCGTCACCAGACTGCCGGGCGAATGATGGTGCGCGGCATGCTGGCAACGCTGCTCGTGCTACTGCCGGTAGTGATCGCCGGAACCGTGTTCGCCAGCGATTTCCTCGGGTGGTGGCTGAGCCCGGAGTTTGCCGCGCTGGCGGTCGCTCCGACCGTACTGCTGTGCTGGGGAGTGTTGCTCAACAGCCTCGCTCAGTTCCCGTTTTCCTATCTGCTGAGCATGGGCAGGGCCAAGCAGATCGCCATCCTCCATCTCGTCGAATTGCCGGTCTATTTCATCAACCTGCCATGGTTTCTGGAAACATGGGGTATCGTCGGCGCGGCCATCGCCTGGGTGGCCCGCGTTGCCTTCGACTTTTTGGCGTTGTCGGCTTTGTCGGCGATAATGCGCTTTTCGGGAGTCCGCAAGCGCGATGAATGAACCGGTGCGTCGAATCGATTGGCGGGCTTTGGTCGCGCACCAGTGGTCGTTGGTACTGCCGGTATTGCTCCTTGCATCGCTGTGCGCCGGGCACTTCTTGGGCATCTTTCGCGATGACTACGGGGGTTATCTCAGTATGTTCGCGTGGGCGCGGACGGTTCGGTGGAACGACTTGCTGTCATTTCCTTATCGCGACCTGGGCTTCGGCGCGCTGCTGTTCCTGTTCGCGAAAGTGCTCCCCGCCAGCGATGCGCTGTGGTTCTTCCTGATCGCCCTGCTCGGACTTGGCGTCAAGTTTCATTGTTTCCGGCAGCTGGCCCCGGCGTACTGGGTCGCGGTGCTGGTCCATGTCTCGATCTTCTTCGTCCTGCAGGATTACACACAGTTGCGCGCCTCGCTAGGGATCGCCTTCCTGATGCTGGGCATCGGTCTTCTCGTTTCTCGCGAGCATTACGGTCGCCTGGCGGGAAGCTGGCTGCTCGCCGCCGGCTTTCATGTCCAGACACTTGTTGCGATGCTGCTGGCCCTTGCCTGCGTCTTTTCTCTTGGCCTGTTCCTCGCCGGGGTCACTTTGTCGCTTCTGGGTGGTGACCTATTTGCCTGGGTGGGCTCGCAGTTTCAGGGTCTGGCGTCGTACGTTGCTCCTGTCGGTCAGCAGACGCCGAACCCGTTCTCGTCAGTGAAACTCTACCAGTATCTGACTCTCGCGGGCTTTCTCCGCTACCGAGCCGAGATCTCGTCCCGTGGTTGGAGGATGGTGGAGCTTTCCGGCTGGTTTCTGCTGGCCGGTCTGGCCGTCTTCGTCGGCCTTCTACGTTATCCCGCGGCAGCGCACCGTTTCTCCGAGATGCTCTTCGCCTTCATGCCGTTCCTCGTTTCCGGGCTCTTCGTACTGCTGCCCAAGCGTTTCGGCGTGCCGTACGTCGCCGCCGGGGTCGGCATCGGCCTGTGGGCAAGCTACCGGCTGCTCTACGTTTGGCAATGACCCGGACAGCAGATCGTGAAGGCGACACGGCGAACGTCAGCGTGGTGATCGTCAATTGGAACAGCGGCGACATGCTGCGTCAGTGCCTGGCGTCCCTGGCAACCCAGTTGGTGCTGCCGGACATCGTCTGGGTGGTAGACAACGCGAGTTCGGACGGTTCCGCACACTGCGTACACGAATTTCCCAATTGCCGCCTGCTCTCGCCGGGCGCCAACCTGGGTTTTGCCGCCGGCAACAACCTTGCCTTCCGCCAATGCACATCGGAATTCGTGGCCCTGCTCAATCCCGATGCTTTCGCCGACCCGTGCTGGCTCGCTGCCCTCCTCGCGGCGGCCAAGGCGAACCCCGATTGCGCGAGTTTCGGATCGCGTCAGTTGGCCGCCGAGCGCCCGGAGTTCCTCGATGGAACGGGCGATGCCTACCATGCGAGTGGCCTCGTATGGCGCCAACGGCACGGCAAGCTGCAGCAGCCGGAGGACTTGCAGGCCTGCCAGATCTTTTCTCCCTGTGCCGCGGCTGCACTCTACCGGCGCGACGCGTTGGCGACGGCCGGCGGATTCGACGAGGAGCATTTCTGCTATCTGGAGGACGTCGACCTGGGCTTTCGCCTGCGCCTTGCCGGTCATCGTGCCCTCTATGTGCCGGATGCCGTCGTGCGCCATGTCGGTTCGGCGACCAGCGGCGGCCAGCACAGCGATTTCGCCCTGTATCACGGCCACCGCAACTTGGTCTGGACCTACGTCAAGAACATGCCGGGCGCGCTTTTCTGGCTGTGCCTGCCGTTGCACATCCTGCTCAACGTGGTCACGCTGCTGGTCTTCGCCGTCCGCGGAAGAGGCCACGTGATGCTGCGCGCCAAGCGCGATGCGCTGAAGGGGCTGCCGGCGATGTGGGTCAAGAGGCGGGCGATCCAGAAGAAGCGCCGAGCATCGATCGGCGGCATCTGGCGCGTCCTGGAAAAGGGACTCTCGCGTTACTGAGCGGGTCGGTCAAATTGTCGCGTGACAGTGTAACTCTTTCGCCCCGAAACCATGGCCTGGCCCTGTCCGGCCACACCGCCGCGCGCCGTGACTCGCCCACCGGACCCCGGACGGCCACGCGCGCACGCTGGTTGGGTGACGTGCAGTCCTCTCGCCCGTCGGCTTCCGGCGTCTTCCGGTGATCGCCGTCTCGATCGTCAGCCATGGCCATGGCGCCATGACGCAGGGCTTGGTCCGGGCCGCCCTGGCGTGCCCCGAGGTCGGACAGGTCATCCTCACCCGCAATATCCCGGAGGCGCTGGACGTTCCGCAGGATCCCCGGGTCGTGCTGGTCGACAACCGGTCGCCCCGGGGATTCGGAGCGAACCACAATGCAGCTTTCTCGTTGTGCAGCGAGCCGTTCTTCTGTCCTATGAATCCGGATATCGCCCTGTTGGTCAACCCCTTTCCGGAGTTGTTGCAAGCGATCGCGCGATCCGGCGCCGCACTCATTGCACCACTGGTGGTTTCCCCCTTCGGTGGGGTTGAGGACAGCATCCGGCATTTCCCGACCCTGCGCTCACTCACCCGCAAAGCCTTCGGACGCGGCGACGGACGCTATGTCGTGCATGGCGGCGAGGCGGATTTCTACCCCGAATGGGTGGCCGGGATGTTCATGCTGTTCCGCAGCGAGGATTTCAGGCGGCTGGAGGGGTTCGACGAGCGCTTCTTCCTCTATTACGAGGATGTCGATATCTGTGTTCGTGCCTGGCGCCTGGGCTTGAAGGTGGCGGCCTGTCCGCGCGTGAGCGTGGTGCACGATGCCCGACGCGCCAGCCGGCGCAGTGCGCGCCACCTGCGCTGGCACCTGGCCAGCATGGCGCGCTATTTCGTCAAGTACTGGGGCCGTCTGCCCCGTTGTCCATGAGGGGGGGGTGCTAGAATGCCCGCAGTGAGCCGGTTTACAAAGAATCGAGTCGCCAAGTGACCAGATCAGTTCGTTCCCTGCTCGTTGTGCTTTTCGATCTGTCTGGGCTCGTCTTTGCCTGGGTGGGCGGACTGCTGTTGCGCTTCAAGTTCGACATCCCGCCGAACTTCATCCCGTCTCTCTGGTGGGGACTGGCCATACTCTGGCCCCTGCATGCTCTGGCCTGTCGTCAGGCCAGGCTGTATCGCGGCATCTGGCTCTTCGCCAGCCTGCCCGACCTGAAGCGAGTCTTGCGGGCGGTTGCGCTGTCGACCGCGGCCATGCTGCTCTTCTCCCTCTGGTATCGCCAGTATCTGCAGACGATCCCACGCTCGCTGCTCGTGCTCTACCCGCTGTTGCTCCTGCTTTACATGGGTGGTGGCCGGCTCGCCTACCGGATGTGGAAGGAACATCGTCTCTACGGCGGCTTGGCCGCGAGCGGGAAGCCGGTGGTGATCATCGGGGCGGGCGATGGCGCTGCCATGCTGGTCCGCGGGCTCGAACGCAGCGCGGAATGGAGGGTGGTCGGGCTTGTGGATGACGATCCGAACAAGTGGGGTCACGAGCTTTCCGGGCATCGGGTGCTCGGCGGCCTGGAATGCCTCGCGGAAGTGCTCGCGGCGGTGAAGGCGACGGACGTGATCCTGGCGATTCCATCGGCTTCCGGCGAGGCTTTTCAGCGTGCCACCGATCTCGCGGTCGCGGCTGGCGCCCACGTGTTCACGGTGCCCGGCCTTGACGACGTGATGTCCGGACGGGTCGCCGTCTCCTGGATACGGCCTGTTGAAGTCGAAGATCTGCTTGGCCGCGAGGCGGTGTCGATCGATGCACCCCTCATCGCTTCCGTTCTGGCGGGCAAGACCGTTCTGATCACCGGAGCCGGCGGGTCAATCGGCAGCGAGTTGTGCCGGCAGGTGGCGCGCTTCGGTCCAGCGCGGCTGGTCTTGTTCGAGCAAAGCGAACTCGCCCTGTATGCACTCGAGCAGTGGTTTGTCCAGCACATGCCGGGCGTGGTGCTGGTGGCACTGGCCGGCGACGTCAAGGATGCCGCGCGTGTAGAGGAAGTGTTTGCCGAATGGCGGCCGCAAGTCGTTCTTCACGCGGCAGCCTACAAGCAGGTGCCGTTGATGGAGATCCGCAACGCCTGGCAGGCGGTGCGCAACAACGCGCTGGGTACGCTGCAGGTCGCCGAGTGCGCCGTTCGCTCGGGTGTCGAGCGCTTCGTGCTGATCTCCACCGACACGGCGGCCAATCCGACCAACGTGATCAGGGCAAGCAAGCGGCTGGCGGAGATGGTCTGCGAGTCGCTTCACGGGCTGGGCGGCAGCACACGGTTCGCAATGGTACGCTTCGGCAATGTGCTCGGCAGTACGGGTAGCGTCATTCCCAAGTTCCAGGACCAGATCGCGCGGGGGGGACCGGTGACGGTGACGCATCCGGACATCAGGCGCTGCTTCATGTCGATACCGGAAGCCGCCCAGCTCGTGCTGCAGGCGGCGGCGATGGGGCAGGGCGGGGAGATCTTCGTGCTGGAAATGGGCGAGCCGGTCAGGATCGTCGATCTCGCGCGGCGCATGATCCAGCTCGGGGACTATCCGGAGGGCCAGATCCGGATCGAGTTTACCGGCTTGCGTCCCGGCGAGAAACTCTGCGAAGAATTGGTGGACGATGCCGCGCCCTTGCGCACCACTGCCCACCCCAAGGTGCGCATAGCCAGCGCGCGTACCGTGGGCGGCGATCTCCTGCCCGAACTGCGAATCTGGCTGGACCAGCGCATCCAGACCGACGCCCAGGTACGTGCGACGTTGATAAGGTGGGTGCCGGAGTATCGGCCGGCAAGTTGACCAGCGCCGCAGTCATGTGTCCCGTTGGGTAATCCAGGGTGAGCGGGGACCGGCCGGGCCGATCTCATTCCCGCCAGCGTCGTGACAACCACTGCGTGGCCGGTGTTTCCAGGAACAGGTACGACAGGTGGCCGGCCACCATGCAGATGCAGAATCCGGAGATGAAGAGCAAAGCCGGAGGCAGGGTATCGGCAAGATGGAATGAGGCCCAGAATTTGCCCATCGCAGGCAACAGGAAGGGATGAACCAAGTACAGGCTGTACGAGCTGTTGCCCAGCACGACAAGCGGGCGCGGCGTATGCAGTCCGGCGCGCTCCAGAGAAATCGCCGCGAGCAGGAGAGCACCACCGGGGATTCCCCAAAAGACAACCCGTGGCCAGAGTCCCTGATCGACGTTCTCGGCGAGGAGAATGGTTGCGATTGCGCCGACAATCGCAACAGTTGCCCAGAAGCGCGAAAGATGGAAGCCGCTGAGATAAAGGAAGGCAATGACGGCTCCAAGATAGAACTCGAGGAGAATTGGATTCGTCGCCACCGTCAGCCAGACGGGAACGGGAACGCCGAGTTCGCCTACCGCAATGCCGACTGAGAAGATGGCGGCAGCAGCCGGCAGGAACACCTTTTCCGGCAATCTCAGCAACATCGCGAAGAGGAGGTAGAAGTACATCTCGTAGCATAGCGTCCATCCCGTCTGCAGCACCGTGCCGACTTGGCCGACATTGTTCTTCGAGAGCAGGAAGAGATAGGACGAGATGGCATGCGGCCAATCGGCCTGGGCCTTGGAAAAGAGTCCGGGAAAAAACGCCAGGAGGAGGACGAGGACGGTCGTGTAGAACCAGTAGATCGGGACGACCCGGATGATCCGGCGGCGAATGAAGGACATCGTCGAACTCGGCTGGCCGAATTCCCCACGCGTGGTATAAACCATCACGAAACCGCTGATCACAAAGAACAAGTCAACACCGCTTGCGCCGAATATCGGGATCTCCAATGAGTAACCCGCGTTATGAACGAGCATTACGAACGCGTGCAGCGCGACCACCGCGCCAGCAGCGATGGCGCGCAAGGCCTGAATCGTCAAGAGGGTGTTGTGGGCGTGCACGGTGTACCAGTGTTCTGTTTATGAGCTCTCGGAACCCGGAAGCCGCGTTCGATGTCGCCCAGCGCCGTGCAGCGCGTGACGCCATTGACAGCGGGTGCCGCATCCGGGACGTTCGAAACCGGGATCAGCTTGCCATCGAGCGGGAAGTCGGCACCGCCGGCACGCACCGCCTCGACGCTACGCTCCGATTGCCCAGTTTGCCGTGGTATCACTGCGCAGTCTGGCGTGGAATGAGTGTCCAGTTTTCGTGGAACACCAAACTGCCGCGTCTCACGGCAGTCCGGCCCGCAGCCACTGCCGCCACGGCTCGTCTGGCACGAACTGCAGAACGCGGCCTTCGTGCCTGTCGGCAATCAGGACCGAGCCAGCGGCGAACAGGGCGCTATCCGCTTTCGCCACTGCGACGGCGCACGGCCGGCGCAGCGCGGCATGCCGCAGCAGGCCGATCGTCCGGCCAGCATTAGACACGAAGCGCAGGGCGCCGACCTGCAATCCCGTGGAGTCGCCAGGTTCTGCCACGACAAAGCCCTGCCGGACAGCGTCAAAATCCTCGAACAGCCTCAGCGCTGCGATTTCGATGACCTCCGCCTGCCCCGCACTGCCATCCGCGTTGATCGGCACACGCCCGAGAACGGCAGAGCTCCACCCGTTGCCGGTATAGCAAAGGCTGCCGTCAATCAGCTTCAGACCGTTCGGCCTGCACCCCGGTGGACGATGCCAGAGTTCAGCCCGGCCCGGAGCGTCACCCGTGCCATGGACGGCCATGCGGTAGATGGCTGCCCCGAGGCCCGGCGCGCTGTTGGCGAGGTAGAGCATCCCGCTGCCAGGGTCGATGGCGATACCACTCGCCAGGACATAGGCCGCGATTCCACCAGCTGCGAGGTCCTGCGGCAGCGATGCCAGTCGGTTGTCAAAGGCGCGCGGCGTCGCCTTGAGGTTGCAGTCGAGGATCCAGGAGTCGACGCGAAAGGTGAACGCCGCCATGTAAAGCTGCAGCAAGCCACGAGCAGTCTGCTCGACGTCATTCAGGTCGCGGAGGACCGTCCTGACCAGTGGATTGTCGCTCTGCTGGACGTGCGCACAGGCAAGGTAGAGGCGATTTCCGTCAGTGGCGATGCCATTCTTCATGCAGTTTCCAGGCACACCATCGGCCGTCACTTCGATGAGCCGCTTCTCGCTGCTTCCGTCAGCCGACGCAAGCAACTCGTACACGCCATCGCGGGTGCTGGCGAACAACCGTTGGTCCTCCGTCAGGACCAAGCCTTCGAGATACGGCAACTGACAGCAGAGCGTTCGCAGCGAACCGCCGACGGCCGCGGGTTGCGAGACGAGAGACGTGTAGAAGGAGATCATCGAGAACCTCTGGACTGGGCCCGTGCGGCCCTGAGCCACCGCACCGGGCGGAGACGGCCGTCTCGGCCGTTGCTGCCGCATTTCATCGGGCTCGACGAACCCGCACTCTGCCGAGGTGATTCTCCGGCCATTGCCTGATCTCGCCAAATCGATTCTGCTTATTGGCCAATGAATGCATGGCGAAACGGGCACGTGGGCGGCATGCGGCCGTGTTGCTGACGTGAAGTAGGACGGCGGCCTCAGTATGGCAGCGCCACCGTTCGTGGGGGTCGGGCGCTGGCCGACCGGGTGTGGCTCTCGGCCGCCGAGGCGCCATCGGCGAAGAACTGTCTTCTCCTTGTACGACGAGAACTCGACGAGACCCGACTGGACTCAGGTGCGGCTACTCCGTCGCCGAGCACGGGGCCTCCTTGCGCCGCGAGGCGGAAATCCAGGGGCGCGCGCCATTGCCTCGAGCAATCCCTCCGGCAGGCCACGAGCCCCTGCAGCGCGAGCGGATTCAGCTGTGGCCGGTCTCATGCGAGCTTCTTCAGCAGCGCTACGAGTGCTCGCCCAGGGTTGGCTCGCGCATCTCTTCGTAATGCGAAATGTCGTTGAACAAGCGCAGGCGGGCGCGTACCTCCCCTGTGAAGTCGAGAATGCTCACCGCTGCGGGACTTTGCTCAAGACGGTCTCGATAGCCCCGCATGTCGATGCCCAGGAGGCTACTGATCAGCAGTCGGTTGGTGCCCTTGTGGGATACCAGCAAAACCGTGCGCTGGCGATGCCGGTCGACGATCCTGCGCAGTGTGGGCAATGCGCGGTTGAGTACATTGACGCCGGATTCTCCACCAAGGGGAGCGATGGCGAACGGATCCTCCTGCCAGATGGCGTACTCGGCCTGAAACGTGCTCTCGATCTCCGACCGACGCAGCCCCTCCCAGTGGCCGTAATCGATTTCGCGCAGCCCGGGCTCGGCGATCGGCTTCAGGCCATGGGGGAGCGCCAAGGTGCGCGCGGTTTCCATGGTGCGTTGCAGAGGACTGGCGTAGATGGCATCCAGCTTCTCTCGTTGCAGCCGCTCGGCCAGACATGCCACCTGTCTGCGGCCTTCGTGGGAAAGGGGCACATCAGAGGAACCGGCGAACCGGTCGTCGGCAGTGAGATCGGTGGCGCCGTGGCGCACCAGGTAGATTCTGGTCGGCATTCGAGTGCCCAGTGTTGTTTTCTTCCGGGTCTGTTTCCGGTGAAGTGCGCTGCGCGTGGCGCCACAGCAGGCGGCCATGGATCGGGACAAGTTACCGGCAAGAGACGGCGCCATCGACGGACGCCGCGCCCGGCAAGCCAGCAACGACCGCGCGGAGCGCCATTCACTGATGACCGAGCAGGAAATCGCTCGATCCTGTTCGCCCTCATGGCAAGGGTTTCAATTGCTCAAGTAACGCGACCGGGTCGTCGCCACTGCGTCGGCGATGACCGAATCAACCTCGCGGCCCTCGCTGCAGGATCCTTGCAGGTCCTGGAGAAGACCGTTTTCCAACCCATAGATCCAGGCATGCAACATCAGTGGCTGGCCTCGCCTCCAAGCGTCGCCGACCAGTGTGGTGCGCGCGACATTGCGCACCTGCTCGATCACGTTCAGTTCACACAGCGCGCGCCAGCGGCTCGTGTCGTCCGCAAGTGTGGCCAGGAAGTCCGCGTGCCGATCGCGCACATCCTGAATGTGGCGCAGCCAGTTGTCAATCAGTCCGAGTGCGGGCCCTTCCAGGGCCGCCCGGACACCGCCGCAGCCGTAATGCCCACAGACAATGACGTGGCGAACCTTGAGCACATCGATGGCGTACTGCATCACCGACAGGCAGTTGAGGTCCGTATGCACCACGACGTTGGCGATATTCCGATGCACGAACACTTCACCTGGCTTGAGGCCGGTAATCTGGTTCGCCGGCACCCGGCTGTCCGAGCAGCCTATCCACAGGTAGTCGGGATCCTGCAGACCGGCCAGTCCCGCAAAAAAGTTGGGGTCGGCGGTTCGCATGTCTTCGGCCCAACGGGCATTGGCGACAAACAGTTCAGGCAAGAACTTCATGTTGGAGTCTTTCAGTGAATGTGGTTCGCGCTGGCGCCGACGTGCCGGCTGCCCAACGCCACACCGCGGCCGACGGACCCAGCGAGTGACCAAGAATCGCCGCTCTGTTGCCGTAGAGCGCGAGTTCAGCGATCCCCTCGACACGACCCGCTGCCGGCTTGGACGACCAGCGCCGCTGACAGCAGATTGCCAGCGGGCGCAGCCGTACGGTCAACGACGACGGATCAGTGAGCCTCGTGCGCCAGTTCCCATTTCTCTGGCGAACGCCAGAGCCGTGAGCGCAGCAGTTCACGTTCGAAGATGAACTCCTTGGGCAGGCGGTCAAAGAAGACGTCGAACTGCTCTTCGTGGGCACGCGCCTCGGACGTGCCCGCCTTGCGGCCGACCGACATCAGGTCATAGAAGGTATCGCTCGGATAGTCGAGACCGTTCCATTCGATGTCTTCGTGGCGCGGCATCCAGCCCATCGGGCTTTCGATGCCAAAGCCGCGGCCGTGCACCCGATCGACAATCCATTTCAGCACGCGCATGTTTTCGCCGAAGCCGGGCCAGAGGAACTTGCCGTCGTCGCCCTTGCGGAACCAGTTCACGCGGAAGATGCGCGGCGGGTTGGGCACTTGGCGACCGACGTTCAGCCAGTGACTGAAGTAATCCGCCATGTTGTAGCCACAGAACGGCAGCATCGCCATCGGGTCGCGGCGCATCGCAGCCTGGCCAATGGCCGCGGCTGTCGCTTCCGAACCCATGGTCGCGGCCAGATACACGCCGTGGCTCCAGTTGAAAGCCTGGAAGACCAGAGGCATGTCCTTGCTCATCCTGCCGCCGAAGACGAAAGCGCTGATCGGCACGCCGTCCGGGTTTTCCCACTCCGCGTCGATGCTCGGGCACTGGCTGGCCGGCGCCGTAAAGCGCGCGTTGGCATGCGCCGCAACGCGGCCACAGTCGGGAGTCCAGTCCTCGCCCTTCCAGTCGATCGCATGCGCCGGCGGCGGACCGTCCATTCCTTCCCACCAGACGTCGCCGTCGTCGGTCAGCGCGGCGTTGGTGACAATGCAGCTCTTCTGTATGGTCAACATGGCGTTGGGATTGGAACTCATGTTGGTCCCGGGGGCAACGCCGAAGAACCCGGATTCGGGATTGATCGCACGCAGCTTGCCGTCCGCTGCCTTCTTGATCCAGGCAATGTCGTCGCCCACCGTGGTGACTTTCCAGCCGTCGAAGCCCTTGGGTGGAACCAGCATCGCCAGGTTGGTCTTACCGCAGGCACTGGGGAAAGCTGCGGCGACGTAGGTCTTCTCACCCAGCGGCGATTCCAGACCCATGATCAGCATGTGCTCGGCGAGCCAACCCTCATCGCGAGCCATTACTGAGGCGATGCGCAATGCCAGGCACTTCTTGCCCAGGAGTGCATTGCCGCCATAGCCCGAGCCGTAGGACCAGATCTCATAGGTTTCCGGGTAATGGACGATGTACTTGCGGCTGATGTCCGCCTCGCACGGCCAGGGGACGTCCTTTTGCCCTGGCGCGAGCGGAGCGCCGACGGAGTGGACGCAAGGAATGAAGAATCCGTCGCTGCCGAGGACCTCGAGCACGGCACGGCCCATGCGGGTCATGATTCCCATGTTTACCACGACATAGGGGCTGTCGCTGATTTCGATGCCGATCTTGGCAATCGGCGAGCCCAGCGGACCCATGCTGAACGGAATGACGTACATCGTTCGTCCACGCATGCAGCCGTCAAAAAGCCCATTCAGCGTGGTGCGCATCTCCGCTGGCGGGGCCCAGTTGTTGGTTGGACCGGCATCCTCCCGGTTGATGGAGCAGATGAAGGTGCGGTCTTCAACTCTTCCGACGTCGGAAGGGTGTGAGCGTGCGAGGTAGGAATCTGGCCGCTTCTCGGGGTTGAGGCGAATGAAGGTTCCGCCTTCGACCATCAGGTTGCACAAGCGGTCGTATTCAGCTTTCGAGCCATCACACCAGGCGACTTGGTCCGGCTTGCACAGCGCCCGCACCTCCTCGACCCAGGCGATCAGTTTCGCGTTGTTCGTCGGAACGCTGCTGGCTTTCGTTGCGTTGCTCATGGTTCTCCTTGTCGACAATGGTCGTAGTCAGTTGGCAGCAGCCGTCGCGAACACCCCTTTGAGCCCCATCAAACAACGGGGCACAGCGACGGTATGGAAATCCTGTTGGTTTGGATCTTACTGTGCCAGGCTATGGCTAGTCAACTTATAATAAGCATGCTTACGACGGGCCGGCACTGCGCAAAGTCAGGGAGGTGTTGCTCCTTGGGGACATCGGCGACCTAGCCGTATCGTCGGCGGGCGCCTGCACGCTCGCCGCGTGCCGCAGAAACTGGGATAATCCGCGGCTGACTCGTGCGCTGGAAACAGCGCCGGCGCCCCGGCAGCGGGGCGCCAATCCCTGGATCGTCACTGAGGCCACATCCATGATCATCGATGATTCCCAGCGGGGCTCGGGCTTCCTCCTGACCGAGTCCGCGCGACTGCTGCGCAAGCTGATCGACCGGCGGTTGCAGCCACTGGGACTGACCCGTGCGCAATGGTCGATACTGGCGATTCTGTCGAAGCAGGAGGGGCTTTCGCAGTCGCACATATCGACCCGCCTTGAGATCGAAAAATCGACGGCCGGCCGCCTGATCGACCAAGTTGAAAAAAGCGGCTGGATCGAACGCCGTCGGGTTGCCGGCGACCGGCGCGCATGGGGCATCCATTTGACCGAGCGAGCGCGGCAACTGCTCGCTCAGGTGGAGACGGTCATTCTCCGCAGTCGAACGGAAATGCTGCAAGGCCTGTCCGCCAAACAGCAGGAGCACTTGTCCGAGATCCTGCAAACCGTAAAGTCGAATCTTGCCGTTGCCCTTGAACTTGACCGGTCGGAACCTCATGCGCCAAACTCGGAAGAAGGAATCTTCTGAGCATCCCAAGCCCGCGGATCGCGCGCAAGGTGTTCTACAAGAAACAAGCACCTGCGATTTTGTTTCTTGAGAGTTCTCGCAGCGGGTACTGCCAGCAGCTTGGCGAAAACGCGGCAATGGGACGGAAGCACCGCTCGCCAACCGCTCAAGACCAGTGGCCCGCGCGGGACCGCGAGCGGTACGGGGGCCACCGATCTTCCCGGCCCGCCTGCTGCGATCGACAGTGGCGAGGCGGTGCCGCGGCAGGACAATCATTCGGCCCTGGAGTCATGCATGATCCAGCACAGCAACCCTCCGGGGCGCGCCGCTACCGCGATTGCCGCTGTGCTGGCAGCCAGCCCTGCCGTCGCCGCACTCAGCGCCAAGGAGCTGGCCAAGCTTGCCCAGAACCCGGTCGGCAATCGGGTCAGCATGCCGTTCCAGAACAACACGAACCTCAACTTCGGACCGGAACGGAAAACCCGGAACGTCCTCAACATCCAGCCGGTGAACACGCAACTCTCGGCCTGCTACAACGTCGTGACACCGGACAACGGAGCGAACTGGCAGATCCGCGCGCAGCTCCCGTTCATGTTCCCGCAGTAGGTGCTGCCGGACGACCGTCGTGTGGCTCCTTGACTACCTGCACAAGGCGGTCGATCTCCTGCCGACCCTGGCCAGGTTTGCCCTGTGCATGATGTTGATCGTCATCATTCCACGCCTGTCACGCCGCGCCCACCTGCCCCCGAGGCGGTCGGGCTGCTGCTCGCTGACGTGCTGTCCGGGCCGCATGGGCTGGGCATCTTTCCGCACGAACATCCCGTCCTGAAGTTCTTCTCCGAAATGGGCGCGCTGCTGTTGATGTTCTTCGCCGGGCTGGAGCTCGACCTGACGCTGTTCCGGTGCAACATTCCTCGTGCGCTCGGCTTTGGCGTGATCACGACCTTGCTGCCGCTGCTGCTGGGAACGCTGGTTGCGCTGTGGCTCGGGCATGAGCTCGTGCCGGCAATCGTCGTCGGATCGCTGATCGCCTCGCACACGATGCTCGGATCGACGATCGTCGCCAGGCTGGGGGCGAGGAATCTCCAGCCGATGGTCGTCACCTTCGGTGCGACGATGGTTTCCGACACCCTCTCGCTGGTCGTCTTCGCCGCCTGCGTGCCGTTGTATGCCAGCGGCTTCGCGGTCGCAGGAATCGTCGTCCAGATCGTCGAGATCGTCGTCTTCATCCCGCTCGTGCTGCTCGGGCTCGGTCGGGCAGGAGCCTGGCTATTGCGGCGCGTCGAGCATGACGAGGAGACCTACTTCCTCCTCATGTTCGGCATCCTCGCCGTGACGGCCTTGCTGGCAGAGTGGATCAACCTGCCGGGAATCGTCGGCACCTTCCTCGCTGGTCTGGCGGTGAACGCCTCGGTACGGGACAAGCCGGCCAAGGGCAAGCTGGAATTTCTTGGCAGCAGTCTGTTCATCCCGACCTTCTTCATCGTCAGGGGATTCCTGATCGATCCGCTGGCCGTGATGCGCAACATCAGCCAGGATTTCGCCCTGGCGGCAGGAATGATCGGTGCCCTCGTCGCCGGCAAGTGGATTGCCGCGGAAGCCTGCGGACGTGCTTTCGGCTACCCACTGGCAGCGCGCCGAACGATGTGGTCGCTGACGCTGCCACAGGTCGCGGCCACCTTGGCGGCGACGCTGGTCGCGCACAAGACGCTCAACACCGCCGGCCAGCCGCTGCTCGACAGCGGCATGCTCAACGCTGTACTCATCGTGGTGCTGGTGACGGCGATCCTCGGGCCGATCCTGACGCAGTACTACGCGTCACGGATGCTGGAGGAGGTGCCGAAGCAGGCGGACAACGGGTAGTCTCCTTTCCCGGGCAACACCCATCGCGATGCTGAGCGATCGCGGCAGACCTCGGGCCGCGCAAGCGGGCGCGCGCTGCTCATCGCGGCTTGATGTGCCCAGTGCTGCCGGCGCGCGACAGCTGCGATCCTTGCCGCGCCACCATGCCGACTCGACGCTAGCCAACCGGCGCGCAGATCGCCGAGATGCGGACATCGATGCGATCGCTCTGGATTACCGATCGGTTGCGCACCGTGGCGTTCAGGGCCCCGTCCCCGTCGGGGGTCATGTCCTGCACGAGCGCATGATTGCCCATCGCAAGGCTCGTGGTATCGTCGCGAAAGCCGAAGGCCAGCGGCTTGTGGCCGACCGGGCATTCGACACGCATGTCCGCAGAGCTCTGTCCGCGCAGTTGGACCGCTGCACTCTCGACAAACAGCAGATCCGGACCCCCTGCCTTGGGGGCACAGATCGCACGCGCCGTGACCTCGTCGCGGCTCACCGAGACTGGATTCTGCATCGTGCCACGGGCCCTGGAATCGCTGCCGACGGCCGCGCGATGGGGGCTGAACTGGTTCATGTGCATGTTTGAGGACTCCCAGACGAGATTGACGTCGCGCATGCGAAAGCCCGCGCCGACCGCAACCTTGCCTGGCGGACAGGCGGCGATGGACACCCCCAGCGGGGCGATTCTCCCCACGTCACCGAAGACCAGCTGATAGCCGGTGATTGCCGCGGCCGGCGTCGCCGACCAGTCATAGCGGATGCGGCCGAGGGAAGCGCCGACTCCGCGTGTCAGCGGATAGAACTCGCCACTGATCTCACCGGGCGCGGCAGTGCCAACACGACCGATGAAGACTTGGTAGGGCAGCCCGCCGCTCATGCGCACGAACACCAGGGTACCCGTGCCACCAGCGTAGTGGCCAGCAACCGGGTCGCCGAAGGCGATCCCGGTCACGGCGCCGTTGGCCCCGTCGACCAGGGACATCGAGAAGCGCTGCGCCTGGCCGAACTCGGCGGGGCGGTTGAAGACCGTGAAATCCCGGGCCAGCGCGGTGGGGCCGGCGGGACTCTGTGTCGGCGGGCCAATGGCCGGCGCAGCGGCGCCGCTCCGCCGTGCGGCGAAGCTGAAGCTGTTGCGCCCGGGGGTAGCACCGGCATCGGTTGCGTTCAGGAGGTAGAAGGTACCCGACAGCGAATGCCCGTCTGCCGACACCTCGGCGATGAAGGCCTGGATCGGCGCCGCCAGCGGGCCACGCAACAGCACGGCGAGGCGCTGGCTGGACGAATGAAAGCCGCGCATCGTCTCGCCGTAGATCGTCCCGGACAGGGCGCCGTCGGCCGCCTGGTCGATCACCAGATCACCCGGCCAGCCGTTGCCATTGATCTTCCAGATACCGGCCAGCGACGCCGTGCCTTGCGCCCAGGCGGTGCCTGCCGCGATGCTGGCGATCATGGTCGCCGCTGCCAGGCCTGGCGACGAACGATGCGTAGTGGCAACGAAGGTGCGCGGTGAGCGGTGTCATGAGAGTTTCCAGCCAGTGAGTGAGTTCGTGGAACGGCACGACGCGCCATCTGGCGCAAGGGGCGGAAAAGGTTGGGCACCCGACCGATCCCGGCGAGTATCGCACCATCGACGGACCGGTCGCAATCCGGCCGCAATCCGGCCGCGACTTCCCGATCGCCAACCCTGGCGCAGACGGGTGCCATCGGAAGTGCGACTGGCGCCGGTGCCGGGTGGTGGGCGGTGGCATTCGGCACTAGACAAATGGCCGGAGGTGAGGTAAATAGTCATGGGTCACTTTAACGTGGAGTGAAACCCATGTCAGAGCAGTGGTCGGAAATGGAGGGGCGACTCAAGCCGAGTCGGAGTTTGGAAGATCGGTTACGAGATCATCCCGAGCTCCAAGCCAAGATGGAGTCGTTGTTGGCGGTGGTCGAGAACGCGGCCGGCGATGTCGAGAAGGCGGCGGAGGCGGAGCGGCGGGTGACGGAGGAATTGCGGCAGCTGGGCAACGAAGCGTTGCACGGATGGGCGCGACGGCAAGCGCAGCGGAAGGAAGA
>JAEUOM010000121.1 GCA_016788495.1 Accumulibacter sp.
GAACAAGAACGGCGCCCTCGACTTCGCCCGAGAACTCGTCGCCCACGGCGTCAGGCTGCTGTCAACGGGTGGCACCGCCCGCATGCTGCGCGACGCTGGCCTGCCGGTCAGCGAAGTGGGCGACTACACGGGTTTCCCGGAAATGCTTGACGGCCGTGTCAAGACGCTGCACCCGAAAGTGCATGCCGGCATCCTCGCGCGCCGCGATCTCCCCGAGCACATGGCGACACTCGACCGGCATGCCATCCCGACGATCGATCTGGTCTGCGTGAATCTCTACCCGTTCCGCGAGACCGTCGCCAGGGCGGAAGTGACTCTCGCCGAGGCCATCGAGAACATCGACATCGGCGGCCCGGCGATGCTCCGCTCGGCAGCCAAGAACTACGCCGGCGTGGCGGTAGTCACCGACCCCGACGACTATCCGGCGCTGCTCGCCGAAATGGCGGCCAACGACGGTGCGCTCAGCCTCGAGACCCGCTTCGCTCTCGCCAGCAGGGCTTTCGTGCATACCGCCCGCTACGACGCGGCGATCGCCAACTGGCTGACTTCGCTCGACCCCGGCAAGCAGCCACAGGCTTTCCCGACACACCTGCAGCTCGCCTTCGACCGCGTCGAGACGCTTCGCTACGGCGAAAATCCGCATCAGCAGGCGGCGTTCTACCGCGACCCGGCACCGGTCGCGGGGGCGATCGCCAACTATCGCCAGTTGCAGGGCAAGGAGCTCTCATACAACAACATCGCCGACGCCGACGCCGCGTGGGAGTGCGTCAAGACCTTCGATACGCCGGCATGCGTCATCATCAAGCACGCCAATCCGTGCGGTGTGGCCATCGACGCGACCCTGGCGGCGGCATACGAAAAGGCCTTCCAGACCGACTCGACGTCCGCCTTTGGTGGCATCATTGCTTTCAACGCCACGGTAGACGCCGACGTCGTGGAAGCGATGAATGCGCACAAGCATTTCGTCGAGGTCCTCCTCGCGCCGGCATTCACCGCTGCCGCGCGGGCGCTGCTGGCCGGCAAGCAGAACCTGCGCGTGCTCGAACTGCCGCTGGCGCGCGTCCATCAAGCTTACGAAATGAAGCGCGTCGGCGGCGGCTTGTTGCTGCAGACGCCCGATCGCTTCAACGTCCAGGAAACGGACCTCAAGCTGGTGAGCAGGGTGGCCCCGACACCGGCGCAGGTCGAGGATCTCCTCTTCGCCTACCGCGTCGCCAAGTTCGTCAAGTCCAACGCCATCGTCTTCTGCGGCCGCGGCATGACCCTCGGCGTCGGCGCCGGCCAGATGAGCCGCGTCGACTCGACACGCATCGCCGCCAGCAAGGCACAGAGTGCCGGCCTCGACCTGGCCGGCGCATGCGTCGCTTCGGACGCTTTCTTCCCCTTCCGCGATGGCGTCGACGTGCTCGCGGCCGCGGGCGCGAAAGCGGTCATCCAGCCCGGCGGCTCGATGCGCGACGAGGAAGTGATTGCAGCGGCCGACGAGCATGGACTGGCGATGGTGTTCACCGGCGCCCGCCATTTCCGGCACTGAAAGCCCGGCGCGCCGGCGGCACGCACGCTGCACCGGAAAGACTGCCACCCAGGCGCCGGCTGTCGGCAGAGGGAGAGTGAGAGGGGGGGGAGAGGATGCAGATGAAACTGCTCGTAATCGGTTCCGGCGGTCGCGAACACGCGCTGGCCTGGCGACTGGCGAAAACGCCCGGACTGCTGACGGTTTTCGTTGCCCCGGGCAACGCCGGCACGGCGCGCGAGAATGGATTGCAGAACGTGCCGCTGAGCAGCCCGGAAGAACTCGTCGATTTCGCCCAAAGGGAGAATGTCCGGCTGACCGTCGTCGGCCCGGAAGCGCCCCTTGCCGCCGGCATCGTCAACCTCTTTCGCGCCCGCGGCCTGAAGATCTTTGGCCCGACGCGCGAAGCCGCTCAGCTCGAAAGCTCTAAGGATTTCGCCAAGCGCTTCATGCTCAGGCACAACATCCCGACCGCCCGCTTCGCCAGCTTCACCGAACGCGCCGCGGCACACGCATACGTAGACCAGCAGGGGGCACCGATCGTCGTCAAGGCGGATGGGCTCGCCGCCGGCAAGGGGGTGGTCGTCGCCAGCAGCCTCGCCGAGGCACACGCCGCGATCGACCAGATGCTGCCGTCTGCCGAACTGGAAGCGGCGCGGGAAGGAAGCGGCGCGAGGGTGGTCATCGAGGAGTTCCTCGATGGCGAGGAAGCCAGTTTCATCGTCATGGTCGATGGCCGGAACGTGCTGCCGCTGGCGTCGAGCCAGGACCACAAGCGGATCGGTGACGGCGATACCGGACCCAATACCGGCGGTATGGGCGCCTACTCGCCGGCACCGGTGGTGACGCCCGAGGTGCACGCACGGGCGATGCGCGAAATCATCCTGCCGACGGTCCGCGGCATGGCCGCCGAAGGCATCCCGTACACCGGCTTTCTCTACGCCGGCCTGATGATCGGCCGCGATGGTTCGGTGAAGACGGTCGAGTTCAACTGCCGCCTCGGCGACCCCGAGACGCAGCCGATTCTGATGCGCCTGCGCAGCGACCTGCTCGACCTGCTCGAGCACACTGTCGCCGGCCGGCTCAACCTCGTCGAGGCCAACTGGGATCGACGCGTCGCCCTCGGTGTCGTGCTTGCAGCCGCCAACTATCCCGCTGCCCCGCGTACCGGAGACCCGATCAGCGGCCTGCCGGGAAGCAGCGACGACAGTCACGTCTTCCATGCCGGCACGAGCGACAAGGACGGCCGGATCGTCACCAGCGGTGGCCGCGTGCTCTGCGTGACGACACTGGCGGAGAACATCAGGCAGGCACAGAAACGGGCCTACGACCTGATCGCCCACATCCACTTCGACGGGATGCAGTACCGCCGCGACATCGGCCACCGGGCAGCCAGTCGATGAACGGCGGCGGCCCGTCCCGGGGGCGGGCGGCAGTCAGGGCAGCCGACCGGCGATGATCGACGCCGAACGTCTCCGGGACTATTTCACCAGCCTGCAGACACGCCTCGTGACGGCCGCCGAAGCGATCGAGGGCAGCGACGGCAGGCGCTTCCGGGTCGATCGCTGGCAGAAGGACGCGGGCGCGCCGCTGAGCGGCAGCGGCTGCACCTGCATCATCGAAGGCGGGCGCGTCTTCGAACGCGGCGGCATCGCCTTCTCGAAGGTCAGCGGCGCCGCGCTGCCGGCTTCGGCAACCGCCAAGCGACCCGAACTTGCCGGACGCGCGTTCGCGGCGATGGGCGTTTCGCTGGTGCTGCATCCGGAGAATCCCTTCTGCCCGACCGCGCACATGAACGTGCGGGCGCTGCTCGCGACGCAGGGCGACGCCGAGCCGGTCTGGTGGTTTGGTGGCGGCATGGATCTGACCCCCTACTACCCGTTCGTCGAGGATGTACGCCACTTCCACCGCGCCTGCCGCGACGCCCTGCAGCCCTTTGGCGAAGACTGTCACGCACGCTACAAGAAGTGGTGTGACGAGTACTTCTTCCTCAAGCACCGCAACGAGCCGCGCGGCGTCGGCGGCATCTTCTTCGACGACCTCTGCGAAGGTGGCTTCGAGCGCTGTTTCGCTCTGACCCGAGCGGTGGGCGATGCGTTTCCCGTCGCCTACCTGCCCCTCGTCGACAAGCGACAGGCGACGCCCTACGGCGAGCGGGAGCGGGACTTCCAGGCCTACCGGCGCGGACGCTACGTCGAATTCAATCTGGTCTGGGATCGTGGCACCCTGTTCGGCCTGCAATCGGGCGGCCGCACCGAATCGATCCTGATGTCGCTGCCACCGGTCGTCAAGTGGCGCTATGACTGGCAGCCCGAGCCGGGAAGTGCGGAGGCCTTGCTCTACGACGTGTTGCCGCCGCGCGACTGGCTGTAATCGCCCGCGGAGCGAACGCGCCGGCGCGTCATGCCGACAGCACCGCCGCTGCGCGATGCTGCGGCGGCGATGCGGCCGCTTCGTTCACTCTCGCCGCCAGTCGTGGGCAATGACCGCCGCCATGATCCCGGCATCGGCGGGAGCGCTCTGGATCACCTGCTGCAAACCGAACGCACGCGCGGACTCGGCGATTCGCTGGTGCGGAACGAACAGCGGAGTGCTGCGCAGGCAGGCAAGAGCAGGCGCGTCGAGCAGCCCGACCAGATGTCGCAAGCCTTCGCTCGAGGAAATGATGATCGCGTCGATTCGGCCAGCGCGCCAGAGCGCCTGCAGAGGTGCCGCGTCCGCTGGCGCGCGGCGCTGATAGCAGGCAACCGCGTCAACCTGTGCGCCGCGCTGGCGCAAGGTGTCGGCCAGCAGTTCACGCCCGCCGTTGCCACGCAGGATCAGCACCCGCCGCTGGCTGACCGCAGCGGCCTGCAGGCCGGGGATGGCGAGCAGGGCCTCGGAATCGAAGCGATCAGGGGGCAGCAGCACCCCGCCGATACCGTATGCGGCCAGCGCGGCCACCGTCCCCGGGCCAATGGCAGCCGGCCGCAGCGCCGGCGGCCATGGGCGGCGGGCGAGCACTGCCGGCAGGCTGTGGTCGACGGCATTCGGGCTGATGAAGATCGCCAGCGAGTAGCTGTCCAGACGATCGATTGCCGCCTGCAAGGGTGCCGGGTCAGCCGCGGCGGCGATTTCGAGCAGCGGAAAGACCAGCGCCTCGCCGCCCTGCTCACCGATCCAGGCAGCCAGCTGCGACGCCTGCGCCCGCGGGCGCGTGACGACGATCGTCCGGCCATGCAGCGAATGCGCCATCAGCCGGCGGCAAGCTGCTGCAGGATCGCGTCGGCCCCCCGTCGGCGCAACATCTGTGCCAGCGAGCAACCGATCGCCTCATCGTCGGTCAGATTGCCGCGCAGCTCTCCACGCACCATCCGCCCACCGTCCAGCGTCGCCACCCAGCCCCGCAACCAGAGGCCGTCACCCTCGGGCACGGCATGGGCGGCCAGTGGCAGCTGACAACTGCCACCGAGCGCGCGCGAAAAGGCGCGTTCGGCACGCACGCAGTGCGCCGTCACGGGATCGTTGAGCGGCGCGACGAGCGCGACGATGTCGGCACGCTCGCGGCAGACTTCGATGCCCAGGACTCCCTGACCAGGCGCCGGCAGCGATTGCTCGGGCGTCAGCAGCGACCTGATCCGCTCCGCCAGTCCGAGACGGATCAGGCCGGCAGCCGCCAGGATGATCGCGTCGTAGTCGCCGGCATCGAGCTTGCGCAGGCGCGTATCGAGGTTGCCGCGCAGACTCCGGATCACCAGCCGCGGGTGGCAGGCGCGCAGGGTGGCCGCCCGCCGCAGGCTCGAAGTGCCGACAACGGCGCCCGCCGGCAGCTCGTCGATACCGGCGAAGCGACTGGAGACGAAGGCGTCGCAGGGATTCTCGCGCGCCGAGATCGCCGCCAGCACGAAGCCCTCGGGCATCTCCATCGGCACGTCCTTCAGCGAGTGAACCGCGAGATCGGCGTGTCCGTCCTGCATGGCGACCTCGAGCTCCTTGATGAACAGGCCCTTGCCGCCGATCGCCGCCAGCGGCCGATCGAGGATCTGGTCACCGCGCGTGCTCATGCCAAGGATATCGACCGCCATCTCTGGATATAATCCGCTGACGCGGGCACGAATGTGTTCCGCCTGCCACATGGCGAGGCGCGATTCACGCGAGGCGATGACGATACGCGACTGGACTGGAAAAGCACTCATCACGGCAGGACTCCGGCAGGAAGCATTGGCCGGAAATCCGGCAGGCGAAGCCCGCATCGACGCCCCGGCATCATGCTGGCGGCGCTGATTTTAGCAAGGAGCATACGGACTTGTCCGAAAAGCCGGCCTGCCAGCGGCCCGAACTTGCCGACTTCTGGGATCATCGCTTCCGCAGCGGAATCACGCCCTGGGAAGCTGGTGCCGCACCGCCTGAATTGCGCCAGTTCGTCCGCACTTGCGCGCCGGCCACCGGCGCTGCCGTAGCGACGCAGCCGCGACGCCGACCACGGGTTCTCGTTCCGGGCTGCGGCAGCGGCTTTGACGCGGCGTATCTCGACCGACAGGGCTGGCAGGTGACCGCGCTGGACTTCTCGGCCGCTGCCATTGAGCTGGCCCGCAGCAGCGTTGGCGACACGTGGCGCGGAACTCTGCTCGCGGCCGACTTCTTTTCCTTCGTTGCGACAGAGCCTTTCGATCTCATCTACGAGCGTGCCTTCCTCTGTGCGCTGCCGCGCCACCTGTGGCCGCAGTACGGGCACCGCGTGGCCGAGTTGCTGGCCACCGGCGGCCAGCTCGCCGGCTACTTCTTTTTCAGCGAGGAATTGCGGGGCCCGCCGTTCGGCATCCTGCCTGAGCAGCTGGCGGCGCTGCTGACGCCAGGATTCGTCTGCCGTGAAGACCGCGCGGTCAGCGACTCGCTGCCGGTCTTTGCCGGTCGCGAGCGCTGGCAGATCTGGCAACGGCTCTGAGCATCCCAAGCCCGCGGATCGCACGCACGATGTTCCACAAGGAACGCATGCCTGCGATTTTCCTTCTTGAGAGCCTCAGGGTTGCACCTCCTGGATCGCGGTCAGGTGCGCCAGGACGTCCTGAATGTCCCGCGCCGGCAAGCGGTACAGCACGCCCTCGCTGGCACTGTCCTCGTCGTGCGGGCGATCCGCCTTCAGGTAGGCGTCGATCTGCTTCTTCAGATAGCTGGTGTACTGGCCGACCAGCATCGGGAACATGCCGCGGCCCTTGCCGCTCTTGCCGTGACAGACGGCGCAGTGCTGGTCATAGACGAGCTTTCCGTTGTCGATGTTGCCTTCCGCGCGTGGCACGATCATCACTTTTTCCATCGCCAGCAGGCGCGTCAGCGCGTCGTCGCCGTCCTTGAACACGGGGGGCCTGGTTGGCAGTTCGATCTGGGCCAGGTAGGCGGAGACGAGCTTCATATCGTCGTCCGGCAACTCCCGTTCCTTCGTGTAGGGATACATCGGCAGATTGACTCGCCGCTGACTCTGAAAGGCCTTCAGCTGCTGCTCGAGGTACTTCGGCAATTGCCCGGCAATGCGCGGATATTCGCCCTTCTTTCCGCCCGCCCCGAACTCGCCGTGACACGCCGCGCAGGGACCGTAGATGTCCCTGGCCCGCTCCAGTTCGAGCGCTGCCGCTGGCAGAACCGCACAGCCCGCGAACAGCGCGGCAAGAAGTGGAGCCCGTAAGCCGAAGTGCATCATTGGATTCTCGTCGCAGGGGAAGGAAAATTATAGGGAGCGCTCTTCGCGTCACCTTGATGAGTGTCAAGAAGCGCTGCCCGCAATCTGCTCCTCAACCGCCACTGCGGCGCACCAACGACTTGACCAGCGGCCACTGCCGGCGACTGACCGGCAGTCGCTCGGAAACGTCGCGCAGCAGTGCCTGCCACTGCGCCTCGGCATCATCGGTGGCGCTGCGCGCGAAACCGACGATCGCGTCGCGTGCGACGAGTACGCTGCGGTGCAGGCGAATGAACTGTTCGCCGAATTCCTGTTCGAGATGGGTCAGCGACTCGTCCACCAGAAACTCGCGCTCGCAGGTACGTACCGTCACGTACTTCAGGTCGGCTTTCAGGTAGATGATCCCGGCGACGGGAATCAGCAACAGGCGACCACGTTCATGACAGGAAAGATGGCTGCGTGCCGACTGCGGCAGCCGTGCCAACTGCGCCGTGCTCAGCGGTTGCTGCTGCGGCAACTTGCGCAATGCGGCCAGCAGACGTGCGGAGCGCACCGGCTTGAGCAGATAGTCGACGGCGCTGAGCTCGAACGCCTGTACCGCGTAGGCATCGTAGGCGGTGACGAAAATCACTGCTGGCGGCTGCGCGACCTGCGACAGATGACGCGCGAATTCGATTCCGTCCATCCTCGGCATGCGAATGTCGACCAGCGCCACGTCCACCTTGAGCGCGGAGACCAATCCGAGTGCGGCGACGCCGTTCTCGGCTTCGGCGACCACCTGGTTCGGCAGTTCGGCAGCGAGATCGGCGAGCAGATCGCGCAGGCGCGCACGCGCTGGCGCCTCGTCGTCAACGATCAGCACCGCAACCGGGGGGGCTGACGGGGCGAAGACGGCATTCACCGCGAGCCGCCGCCGGGCAGGACGATGTGTACACGATACTCGCAGCTGCCGTCGGGGAGTCGTAGCTCGCCAGTGTCGAGCCGGGCTTCGAGATCGTAATACAGCGCCAACCGCTCGCGAATGTTGTCGAGTGCCATATGGTTGCCGCGCGCATGCCCGGCATGGGCCACGCTCGGGTTGGCCAGATCAATGTGCAGCTCGTCACCACGCAACAACAGGCCAACGCGGATCGTGCCGCCGTTGGCAGCCGGTTCGATGCCGTGGTAGACCGCGTTCTCCAGCAGCGGCTGCAGCAGCAGGGGCGGCAGCAGGAGATCGGCGGGTGGATCGCCGATGCTCCACTCGACCTGCAGGCGCTCGCCCAGTCGCAGCTTCTCCAGATCCAGGTACTGCCGGCACAGGGCGAGCTCATCGCCGATCGGCACCAGTTGACGCGGGTCGCGCAGGAGCGCGCGGAACAGCTCGGCAAGCTCTTCGAGTGCGGTTTCGGCACGCCGCGGATCGAGGCGGATCAACGAGATCACCGCGGTGAGGCTGTTGAACAGGAAATGCGGCCGGATACGTGCGGTCAGCGATTGCAGGCGGGCTTCGATCAGGGCCGGCGACAGGGCGCTGACGCGCAACGCCAGGTAGGAGAGGATACAGGCCGCCGCCGTGCCGGCGAGCAGCCCGGCCCGCAGCAGCCCCTGCCAGCCCCACTCATCGAAGGTGAGAAGAGACCACAGGAGCGAGAGCAGGACCGCCGATGTCGCGGCCAGCACGACGACCAGCGCGCGCGCGCTCCACACCGCAAGGCCCTGCAGCCGGTTGCCGAGCAGTGCCAGCACGGCGAGGTTGAACAGCAGTAGTGGCTGCAACCAGGCGGCCATGGCGACGTAGTCCTGCAGGCAGGCAACCAGCCCTTCCTGGCGTACCAGCGCGGCAAGCAAGGCCAGCAAATTGACGCCAAGCAGGATGCGAAGCATGACTCCGGCATTGCGGAAGTCGGGCAGCGGCTGACTCTCGGCGTTTTGCTTTATACTTGCCATCAGTTGCAGTGGCGCCTGTACAAGGTTCTACGAATGATTTTAGCCCAGGAACCTGTTCCCCATGAGCCAATCGGACCCTCCCCAATACACTTGGGCCGGCCGCTTCTCCGAACCCACTTCTGAACTCGTCAAGCGTTACACCGCCTCGGTCCGCTTCGACCAGAGGATGTGGCGTCAGGATATCCGGGCCTCACTGGCACACGCGACGATGCTGGCGCGGCAGGCCATCATCGGTCCAGCCGACCTTGCCGACATCGAAAGTGGCATGGCGCAGGTGGCAAGCGAGATTGAAAGCGGTGCGTTCGTCTGGTCGGTCGACCTGGAAGATGTACACCTGAACATCGAGAAGCGGCTGACGACGCTGATCGGCGACGCCGGCAAACGGCTGCACACGGGCCGCTCGCGCAATGACCAGGTGGCGACCGACATTCGTCTCTACCTGCGCGACGCGATCGACGACATCGACGTTCTGCTCGGCGAGTTCCAGAACAGGCTGCTGGACCTCGCGGAGCGGGAGGCGGCGACCCCACTGCCTGGCTTCACGCACCTGCAGGTCGCACAGCCGGTCACGCTCGGACACCACCTGCTCGCCTACGTCGAGATGACGCGACGGGACGGCGAGCGGTTCGCCGACTGCCGGCGGCGTACCAACCGGCTGCCGCTCGGTGCGGCCGCGCTCGCCGGCACCACCTATCCGATCGACCGGCAGTACGTCGCCGAGTTGCTGGGCTTCGACGCGGTCTGCGAGAATTCGCTCGATGCCGTCTCCGACCGCGATTTTGCGATCGAATTCTGTGCCGCCAGCGCCCTGCTGATGATGCATCTGTCGCGGCTGTCGGAAGAACTGGTGCTGTGGATGAACCCGCGTTTCGGCTTCATCACCCTGGCCGACCGCTTCTGTACCGGCAGTTCGATCATGCCGCAGAAGAGGAACCCGGATGTGCCGGAGCTGGCACGCGGCAAGACCGGTCGCGTCTTCGGCCACCTTGTCGGCCTGCTGACCCTGATGAAGGGCCAGCCACTGGCTTACAACAAGGACAACCAGGAAGACAAGGAGCCACTGTTCGACGCCATCGACACGGTCACCGACACGCTGCGCATCTTCATCGAGATGATCCCCGGAATCACCGCCAATGCGGAGAACATGCGCAGCGCCCTGCGCCAGGGTTTCGCGACGGCCACCGACCTCGCCGACTACCTGACCCGCAAGGGCCTGCCGTTTCGCGATGCGCACGCAGCAGTGGGTCAGGCGGTTCGCCGTGCGGAGGAGCTGGGTGTGGACCTGGCGCAGCTGTCGCTCGCCGAGCTGCGCCAGTTTTCGCCGCTGATCGACGACGATGTCTTCGCCGTACTGACGGTCGAGGGCTCGCTCGCGGCACGCAATCACCACGGTGCCACAGCGCCGGAGCAAGTCAGGGCGGCGATCGTCCGCGCCCGTTCCTCGCTCTAGGCGCCTGTCGCGGGCATGGACAAGGTCGGGAAATATGAGCTGGTGCGCGAGATCGGTCGCGGAGCCACGTCTACCGTCTATCTGGGAAGCGACCATTTCACCCGGCGCGAGGTGGCGATCAAGATCGCCTTCCCGGGCATCCTCAAGGATCCCAGAAGGGGAAAGCTGTACACCCACCTCTTTCTCAACGAAGCAGCGCTGATCGGCAAGATGTCGCACCCGCACATCGTCCAGACCTACGATGCGGTGGTCGATGACCAGCTCTGCTACATCGTCATGGAGTATGTGCCGGGCGGCACGCTCGAAAGCGTCTGCTCCCGGGACCACCTGCTGTCCATCGAGCGAGTGGTGGAGATCATCTTCAAGTGCACAAGGGCGCTCGATTTCGCCTTCCGGATGGGAATCACCCATCGCGACATCAAGCCGGCGAACATCCTCTTTGTCAGCACCGACCCGAATCAGGGCGACATCAAGGTCTCCGATTTCGGTGCCGCGATCATCGGCTCGCCCGACCGCACCCTGGTACTCGGGATCGGCTCGCCAGCCTACATGTCGCCGGAGCAGGTCAAGGATCGGGCGCTCGACCATCAGACCGACATCTACTCGCTCGGCGTCGTCATGTACCAGTTGCTGACCGGGCAGCTGCCTTTTCAGGCACGCAACAGTTATGACCTGGTCTACCAGATCATCAACGCCGAGCCACGCCGCCCGTCGTCGCTGCGCAGCGAGATTCCCGCAGACCTCGATGCGATTGTTGCGCGCGCGATGAGCAAGCAGCTCGATGCGCGGTACACCAGTTGGACCGAGTTCGGACACGACCTGACGCTCGCTTTCCGCGGCAGGAGGCCAAGCGTGCCGGCGGAGCGCATGGCCGACTTCGAGAAGTTTGAAAGGCTCCGATCGTTCAGTTTCTTCGCCGAGTTCTCCGAGGCCGAGATCTGGGAAGTCGTCCGCTTTTCAAAGTGGAGCCGGGTGGCCCCCGACACCGTCATCATTGCCGACGGCGAGGTGGGCGATTGCTTCTACTTCCTCGCCGAAGGCGAACTGAAGGTGCTCAAGAACGGCATGCTCCTAGACCTGCTGACCAAGGGCGAGTGTTTTGGCGAGATGGCGGTGATCGGCAAGATGACATCGCTGCGCGGCGCCGACGTCGTTGCGCTGACGGATGCCAGATTGGTGATGATCGCCGCGACAGCCCTGCAGGAATCTTCGGCGACCTGCCGCATGCACTTCTACCAAGCCTTCCTCGCCGTCCTGAGCGACCGGCTTGCCTCGGCCAACATCCGGCTCGTATCGTTCTGACACTGGCTGCGGATGGCTACGGTGGTACCGGGTACCGCGGCGCGGCATATGCCGCTCAGCGACCGCAGAAGGGCGCAACGCCATCAAGGCCCATCAGGGCCGGCCGCTGGTAAGCCGTGCGGACGATCCCGCTGCTGGCGTCAAAGAGCACGTCAAAGCGCGCGAGCTGGTTCCAGGAATCGCAGAACTGCCACTCCCAGACGAGTTCGTTGCGCGCCTTGAAATAGGCGGTCCATTGCGGGACCGGGGGGCCCAGGAGGCGCAGAACGGACTCGCGGTCGCTCTTGCCAGGCTCGATGCGCGCGAAATGCTCCATGTCGAGCACCTGCTCGATCCGTTGCAATCGTCCGTCCGGCGCGATGAAGGCCATGAACGTCTGCGGACCCGACGGGCCGCGAGGAAAGGCGAGTTGTTCGCTGCCATCGGCGTCCAGCCAGCGCATCGCCGGAACGCCCATCGTCGCGATGACGTCGGACCCGGTCGCGACACCGGGCTTCAGGCCATAGCCACTGTACCCTGCGCAGGCCGAAAGTACGATGACGCAGACAAGGGTCGAAGCAAACCGCCCGATGAAGGATCTCGCGCTCATGTGGACTCCCTTTGAATCGCGTTCCACCTGTGATCGTCGCGCCAACCGCTGCATGCAAGAGGGAGCGAGCCCAGGAAGTGGCCGCTGCTGGCAACTGCCGGAAGTGTCCCGGCCAGCTCGCGGCGGTGACCGCCAACAGGCCATCCATGACGACACCGCCAACGGGCCACGCCCTCAGCCACCGCCAGCCGTGTCCTGCAGCAGCCTCTGCAGCTCGCCCTCCTCATACATCTCGCGCATGATGTCGCAACCACCGATGAACTCGCCGCCGACATAGAGCTGCGGAATGGTCGGCCAGTTGGCAAATTCCTTGATGCCACTACGGATCTCCGGCTCTTCGAGGACATTGACGCTGAAGAAACTCGCTACACCGCAAGCCTTGAGAATCTGTACCGAAACAGCCGAGAAGCCACACTGGGGAAACTGTGGGGTTCCCTTCATGTAGAGAACCACTGGGTTGCTCGTTACCTGCTCCTTGATCAGTTGCTGCACATCCATGTCGAAACCTCATACCTCATGTGGTTGAAGAAAGAAAACCCTCCTGTCGCGACGCTCAGTCGCGACAGCCAGCCAGGCAGGCGCCGCTGACCCGCTCGCTGCCTGACAGATCGGCCCATGTAGCCATCCCGCTCAGACCGGCCTGTCGCAACAGATTGCGCACGGCCACCGCCTGCTCGTGCCCATGCTCGATGAGTAGCCAGCCTCCCGGCAGCAGGTGCCGCACTGATCCGCCCACGATCACCCGCATGCAGCCCAGTCCGTCGCCACCCGCCACACCATCGGTCAAAGCCATCCGTGGTTCAAACGGCAGCCCACCGCTCTCCAGATGCGCGTCATCCGCTGCCACGTAGGGCGGATTGGCGACGATCAGGTCGAAGCGGTCGCCGGCCAGTGGTCCATACCAGTCACCTTCGACGAAGCGCACGGTTGCTGCGTGCAGGCTGGCGTTCTGCCGCGCAACGGCCAGTGCCGTCGGTGACAAGTCTACAGCCACCACGCTTGCGCGCGGGCAAAGGCACTTCAAGCTCACCGCCAGAACCCCGGAGCCGGTTCCAAGATCGGCGACCAAGGGCTCGTCCAAGTGTCGCAGGCGTTCGAGTGCCAGTTCGACCAGCAGTTCCGTCTCCGGACGGGGAACCAGCACGTCGGCGGTGACGGTGAACTCGCGACCGTAGAAGCCAGCGCATCCGAGCAGGTAAGCCAGAGGCTCACCGCTCGCGCGTCGCCGCACGAGCGCGTCGAGTCTCCGCGCCTGCAGCGCCGACAGGGACCTTGTCGGGTGAGCGAGAAGATCGGCGTGGCTGCAGCTGGCCACGTACTCCACCAGCAGGCGCGCATCGAGGCGATCGATCCGCTGCCGTGCAAGGCGCCACGCTTCGCCGATACCCGTCACCAGGGAGCCCCGCCGCCCGGCTTTCTTTCGCGCACACCGTGCAGCCAGCCCGTACATTGGGACCAGCCGCCGCCATCTGCTGCCATGTGGTTCACTCGGCGCCGGCGAGCAGAGCCAGCTGGTCAGCCTGATGCTCGGCAGCAAGCGCCGTGATGATTTCGTCAAGCTCACCATCCATGATGGCGTCGATCTTGTACAGGGTCAGGTTGATCCGGTGGTCGGTCACACGCCCCTGCGGGAAGTTGTAGGTGCGAATCCGCTCGGAACGGTCTCCGCTGCCGATGAGGTTCCTGCGCGTGGACGCAATGTTCGCGTGCTGCTGTCGTTCCTGCGCATCCTTGATCCGTGCCACGAGAACGGACATCGCCTGCGCCTTGTTCTTGTGTTGCGACCGGTCATCCTGGCACTCGACGACGATCCCCGTCGGCAGGTGGGTGATGCGCACAGCCGAGTCGGTCTTGTTGATGTGCTGCCCACCCGCACCGGATGCGCGATAGGTATCGACACGGATGTCAGCCGGGTTGATCAGCACCTCCTCGAGAACTTCCGCCTCCGGCATGACGGCTACGGTACAAGCGGACGTATGGATGCGCCCCTGTGCCTCTGTCTCCGGCACGCGCTGCACCCGGTGCCCTCCCGACTCGAACTTCAGGCTTGCGTACACGCCACCGCCAACGATCCGGGCAATGATCTCCCGATATCCGCCGATGTCGGAAAGACTGGCCGAAATCACCTCGACCCGCCAGCGCCGACGTTCCGCATAGCGCGCATACATGCGGAACAGATTGCCGGCAAAAAGGGCCGATTCATCGCCGCCCGTTCCAGCCCGGATCTCGAGAAAGACGTTGCGCTCGTCATTGGCGTCGCGGGGCAGCAGCAGCTTCTGCAGCTCGGCTTCGATCGCCGGCAGTCGCCCGCGGATGGCCGACACTTCGGCCTCGGCCAGCTCGCGCACTTCCGGATCAGCCAGCATCTCGATACCGGCGGCAAGGTCCGCCTGGGCTCGTCGCCAGTCGTGGTACAGCTGGACCGGCGGACCGAGCTCGGCGTGCTCGCGCGACAACTTGCGGTACTCATCGATGTCCCGGGTCGCTTCGCCGTGCGCCAGCATGCGGTCGAGTTCGTCGAGCCGCGTGGCAAGATGCTCCAGTTTGTCACGAATACTCTCGTTCATCAGCTCGTCGGTTTCAGCAGGTGAGGATAGGGGCAGCAACTGCAGCAGGAGCGGGGAGTCGGCGCGGCCGGCTACTCACCCGGGTGGGGATCCGCGTGCAGGCGGAAGAGTAAAGCGACAACCGAATGCAGGTCATGGTTCTCGCCACCGGCCTGTGTCAGCGCCTGTGTCGGAGCATGCAGGAACTTGTTGGTCAGCCTGTGCGACAGTTGCTCGAGAACCTGCGCTGGATCCTCGCCCCTGGCGAGCAGCTTGAGCGCGTGCTCGACCTCGTGCCGGCGGGCACGGTCGGCCGCATCCCGAAGCGAACGGATGACCGGGACCGTCGCCCGCGTCGCGAGCCAGCGCAGGAATCCTTCGACCCGCTCGCTGATGATCGCCTCTGCGTCGACCACCGCTGCCTGGCGTGATTCCATACCGGATTCGACCATCTGCGCCAGGTCATCGACCGTGTACAGGAAGACATCATCCATATCACCGACCTCGGCTTCGATGTCACGTGGGACTGCGAGGTCGACCATGAACATGGGGCGATGACGACGCGCCTTGATCGCCCGCTCGACCATGCCGAGTCCGATGATCGGCAGCGGACTCGCCGTGCAGGAAATGACGATATCGAACTGCGGCAGACGCTCGCCAAGCTCCTCCAGGCGGATGGCCGAGCCACCGAAGCGATTGGCAAGAGCGAGCCCGCGCTCGACCGTGCGGTTGGCGATCACCACCTGCCTCGGCTGCTGCGCTGCAAAATGGCGGGCACACAGCTCGACCATCTCGCCGGCGCCGATGAAGAGGATTCTCTGCTCGGCAATCCGCTCGAAGATCCTGGCCGCCAATCGCACTGCGGCCGTCGCCATGGACACGATGTTGGCACCGATGGCAGTCGTCGAGCGAACCTCCTTGGCAACCGCGAAGGACTGCTGGAACAGCTTGTGCAGGGTCGTGCCCAGCGTCCCCGCCTCCTCGGCAGCGCGCACCGCCTCCTTCATCTGTCCCAGGATCTGCGGCTCGCCAAGGACCATCGAATCGAGGCCGCTGGCCACCCGGAAGACATGCCTGACAGCTGCGCGCTCAGGGTAGGCGTATAGGTAAGGCTCGATCTGCCGCCGCTCCAGCCGGTGGTACCCGGCCAGCCACTGGCAAGCCATTTCGGGCGCATCCGTCGTCAGGTAGACCTCCGTCCGATTGCAGGTCGACAGAATCGCCGCTTCATGAATAGACTTGTTGCGCGTCAGATCGGCAAGCGCCAGCTGCACCCTTTCGGCGTGAAAAGCCACCTGCTCACGGATCGAAAGTGGCGCCGAATGGTGGTTGATGCCAAGGGTATGCAACGGCATGCTGGGGGATGGTGGTCGCGGATCGGGTGGGCACGGGATGGCCGGCGATTATATCACCGCCATCCCGGCCAGCCCGAGCCGAAGGACTGTCCCCGGCGGTTCAGGGAATCTCCTCTGCCGGCTTGCCGATGAAGTAGCCCTGCGCGTAGTCGACGCCGAAGCTGGCCAGCAGGTTCAGGGCGCGCTCATCCTCGACGAACTCGGCGACGGTCTTCTTGCCAAAGCCATGCGCCACTTTCGACAGGGCCTCGACGAAAACCTGGTCATCCTGGCTATCGACGAGCGAGCGAACAAACGAGCCGTCGATCTTGACGTAATCCACCGGCAACTGCTTGACGTAGTTGAACGACGAGAAGCCGACACCGAAGTCATCAAGCGAAAACGCGCAACCGAGTTCACGGACCTCGCTCATGAACCTGCGGGCGGCAGCGAAATCAGCCACCGCAGCCGTCTCGGTGATCTCGAAAACGATGTCGCTGGCAAGGTCGCGATTCTGCGCCAGCTTCTCGCTCAGGAAGGACAACAGGCTGGCGTCATTGATGCTGACACCGGACAGATTGATCGAGAACTTGTAACTCCTGCCTGCCCGGCGCGAGACCTCCATCCTGGCGAGGACCATGCCGATGACGTGACGGTCGATCTCGCGGATCAGGCCACTGCTCTCGGCCACTTCCATGAACATGCCCGGCGGCACCACCCCGCCATCGGCTGTCCGCATGCGCACCAGTGCCTCGAAGTGACTGACCTTGCGCGCGGCAATGTCGAGGATCGGCTGGTAGTGAACGACGAAGCCATCACTCACCAGCGAGCGGTTGATCATCTCTTCCCAATGCAGGCGACTCTGCATCTTTTCCTGCACCCCCTCTCCCTCCGAGTAGACGTGCCAGCTCCCGCCTCCCTTCGATTTGGCCTGGTACATCGCAATGTCGGCGTTGGTCAGGAGCAGTTCGGCGTCCATCTTCGCCGCCGAGAAGACAACGATGCCGATGCTCGCGGAAACACGATGATTCGCCCCGAGACCGGGAAACTTGATCTCGGCCAGACACCGGTTGATCTTTTCCGCCACCTGCACCGCGCCGGCGCTGTCGCACTCGTGCAGCAGGACACCGAGTTCGTCGCCGCCCAGGCGCCCGATCCGGTCACTCGTGCGGGCCACGTGCGCGACCTCCTCGGCGACGATCTTCAGGAGCGCGTCGCCTGCCTGATGGCCGCTGACGTCGTTGACGTACTTGAAGGCATCGAGGTCAAGATAAAGCAGCGCACCATCGTGCCCTGAGCGACGTGCATCAACCAGAGCCTTGCGCAGGATGTCCTGGAAATGGCGCCGATTGACCAGTCCGGTGAGCAGATCACGCTCCGCCAGATACTTGCGTTCCGTGTGGTCGACACCGACCGACAGTACCATCACGGAATCACCAGGCTGCCCAGCCAACCGCGAATGGTTCCAGGTGATCTCGTAGGACTCGCCGCCCTTGCCCTGGAGAATCGATTCCAGCTGTACATGCTGGCGATCGCCGGCAGCGATCTCGTGCACGGCCTGCCTTGCCGCAGCCATCTGCAGCGAGTCCCCACCGATCAGTTCGAAGAAGGAGCTGGCCGCCAGATCCTCCTCTCCCAGGCCCGCAAGCTGGCGTCCGTAGCGGTTGAGCGTGAGGATTCGACCGGCTGCCGACTGCGTCAGGATGATGACCTGTGCCGTATCGAGGAGGCT
>JAEUOM010000160.1 GCA_016788495.1 Accumulibacter sp.
TGTCGCATAAAGCGTCTGCGACCCGAACAGCGCCGTCTGCTTGTTCTCGCCAACCTGCGCACGTCCTGCCCCGAGTGTTTCGATCGTGTAGCGCTGGACCGCGCCTGCACTGCCGGCGGCCCGGGGCGCACCGCGCGGCAGCAGATCCCTGGCGGACTTCCCGGCGACCACCCGATCGGCCACTGCGCTCGCCGCGCGCTCGTGACGGTCGCCTGGCGAATCGAGCCCAGCGGGCGGCCCCTCGCCATGGCGCTGCTGGATGACATGCGCCGCCTCGTGCGCGGCGAGCCAGAGGTCGGGGTCGGCACGAAACGCGATCGATGAGCCGGTGGCAAACGCGGCGGCACCGAGCCGCTCGCAGGCTTCGCCCGAACTCCGGCCGACGTGCATCCGCAGCGAGGACAGATCGTGCCGCGATCCGAACGAATTCTGGATGCGCTCGCCGTGCGCCAGCGCCCGGCCGGGGCCTTGTGTGCCGTCGCGCGCGACATCGTTCGCCGATTGCCGGGCCGAGCCGACCCCGAGAAACCTCGGCATTCCCTGCAGTGCAGGCACAGCCCCCCGCTCGGAGATCCTCGGGGTCGTGCGGGATTCCTGCTGGCGCCGCTGCAACGCCGTCCGCGTATGGACCATGACGCTTCTCCCCAGACGCCGGGTTTTCGGGAAGCGTCAGGACAGACGTTCCCGACCGGCGAGAGACTCAGGATAGAGGACCGGACACCGCTTCCGCAAGTCTTCCCGGATCCGACGGATCATGACCGGCCCTACCGGCAGCCATGCAGCGGCGAAAGCGTGGCGACGGAGCGCCACGACCGGGCGAGGATCGCGGTGCGGTCGAGGATCAGCTCGCCTTCCAGCGGGGTCGCGTCGGTCATGTCGCTTCCTGCGCACGAAGGTCGAGCTTAACGGCCAAGCTCCGGAGCATGGTGAACGTATCTTTGGAGGGCACCTTGAACTGCGTGCACACGTCGGGCAGCAGCACTCGGCTGCGGGAGTCGGGCCTCGGCTGCTCATTGGTCACGACGCAGGTGCCGTGAACCATGCAGTAGGCGACAAGCCAACCGTCGGCCTCGGTCGCGAACTTCGCCTTCGCGCGATCGAGATACTGTGTGCTGCGTTGGACCCAGAGCGCGATCTCGGTGTACGCATCAAGCACGGCCTTTGCTTGGGTACCGTGAAAGAAGCCAGCAGGGACCGTTTCCTTGACCCACACGACGAGGTCTTCCTTTGGCTGCCCTGCGACCAGCTCGGCCTTGATGCGATCGATACTGCGAACCCGGTCGTGCCGGTACGCTTGCACGATCGCGTCCCAAAAGCCGGGACAGATGTCGAAGGAGTAGTAGGCGTTCTTTGCCGCGATGAAGACGTCGGAGTCCAGGACGTAGACGGCGCGCTTCTTCATGGCAGCGGCACTCCCAGTCGACGCCCGTACTCCTGGAACGTACCGCCGCGCAGACCGGTGAGATCGTACGCCTCTTTGAAGCTCAACCGCCCCGCAAGCGCTGCCCGCATCACGGCAAGCGCGAAGCTCTCGCCGAGCCGGGTGTTCTGCGTGTTGTAGAAGTCGCCGCCGCCCGCGGTCTTCACGCGATCCCGTTCGCGCTGCGTGTAGTCCTTGTAGAACTTGAAGAACACATCGCGACCTACGAGCCGCAGATCCATTGCGCGTCGTCCCGCGACGATCGGGCTCACCTTGAAATGACGCGCGAGGCGCTCGAATAGGTCGTCTTCGAGTTTCGCCGTCGGCCACTTTTTCTTCAGCTCGCCGGCCGGCACGAGAAACTCGGCCGCTGCACGATCGCAGAATCTCTCGATGCGCTGGTCACCCGGGAAAATGCCTTCGAAGCCGGAGAGTCCTTCGCCGTCCCGTCCGAGCCAAACGTGCGCGAGCTCGTGTGCAAGCGTGAACATCTGCGCCGACTTCGCACCGGCTCCGTTTACGAAGATCAGCGGCGCGTAGGAGTCCGTCAGGGCAAAACCGCGAAACTCGTGCACGTCGAGCTTGCGAGCGCTGTTGTTGCCGACGACGCCATTGATCACCGCGATCACGCCGAGCTTCTCTGTGCGTCGCCGCAGCTCGCCCACGGCTTCCGTCCAGGTCTTCACATCCGCCGCCCAGCCATCATCGAGCCCGAGCACGCGACGCATCTCGCGACCGACGGCCTCAGGGTCGTCGGAGAGCCGCGCACTCCCGACGAACTCGACTGGCTCGGCTGCACCGTCGCGACGCTCCTCGCGAAGCCAGTCCTGCCGGCGCTGCATGGCGAAGATCGTGTCGAGCAGGTCCGCGCTCGGCCGAGCAACATCCTCGCCCACAGTGCGGAAATCCTGAATGGGCAGGCGCTCGACAGGAGGCTCAGGGAGGAAGAAATAGCCAAGGGGCGTATGCGTGGCCTTGGCGAACGCCTCGAGCTGTTTGATCGTCGGCTGCTTCTCTCCTCGCTCCCACGCATCGACTTGCGGGAAACGTACACTCAGATCGAGCTCGTCGATCCGGGACCGCGCACAGGCCCAGCGCAGAAGCTCCGGCTTGACCGGCACGCGCGTCATGCCGCAGCCCCCACTTCGAGCTGACCAGTCACCGCGGCAGCGATCAGCGCGGCGATGGCGCGCTGCTCCTCGAGCGAGGGAACAGGTAGTTCGAAGCGCTGTAGCACCTCGATTTCCATCTTCTTCGTCCCGTGAGCCGACGAATCAGCGAACGACAGCAGCAACCGCGACCATGAGTATCCCCATTTCGAAACGTGTCGCCGAAGATTGTGGCAGCATGCACCCCGCTTGACCAGAGCCTCGCTGAGCCACCGGCGACCCGGCCTTCTGGTGGAGGAACAGGCACGGCCCTTGCGCGCCGAACGCGGACCACTCGACGGCAGCGATGCCCGTTCGCGCGTGCTATCCTCGACACCCTCCCCACTTGGCCCGCAATCGGATCCCCGGAGAAAACCATGCCGCTCACCGGCATTCCCGCACACGCGGAAAAGGAAGCAACCCTGCCCGACGAGGCACCATAGCCATGCCGCACTGCCCGGCGATGCTGCTTGCCGCTGCCGCATCCGGCCAAGGAAAAACGACGGTGACGGCCGCGCTCGCCCGCCTGTACGCGCGCCAGGGACGACGCGTCACCGTGTTCAAGTGCGGCCCCGATTTCCTCGACCCGCAGATCCACGCCGTCGCCAGCGGACGCGCGTGCTACAACCTCGACCTCGGCATGTGCGGCGAGGACGACGTGCGCATCCGCCTGGCGCGCGCCGCTGCCGATTCCGACCTGATCCTGATCGAGGGCGTCATGGGGCTGTTCGACGGCGATCCATCGGCCGCCGACATCGCCTGCCTGTTCGGCATTCCCGTTGTGGCGCTGATCGACGCGCGGGCGATGGCGCAGACCTTCGGCGCCGTCGCGCACGGTCTGGCGACCTACCGCCCCGGGCTGCCCTTTGCCGGCGTACTGGCGAACCGGGTGGGCAGCGCGCATCACTGCGACCTGCTGCGCCGCAGCCTGCCGGCAGGAATGGGCTGGTTCGGCGCCGTCCCGCGCAGCGACGACAGCCTGCCGGAACGTCACCTCGGGCTGTTGCAGGCGGCCGAGATCGCCGACCTGGCGGGTCGCCTCGACCATCTCGCCGATGCGCTGGCGGCGTCGGCGAATGTCGGCCTGCCGCCGCCGGTGCACTTCGCCGCTCCCGCAGCTGCACCCGTCCCTGCCCTGCTTGCCGGTCGGCGCGTGGCGATCGCGTGCGACGCCGCCTATGGCTTCATCTACCCCGCCAACATCGACACGCTGCGCGAACTGGGGGCCGAGATCCGCTTCTTCTCGCCGCTCGCCGGCGACGCGCTGCCCGTCTGCGATGCGCTCTGGCTGCCCGGTGGCTACCCCGAGCTGCATGCGCCGGCGCTGGCGGCGCGGCGCGACCTCTGGCGGTCGCTGTCCAGTCACGTCGCCGCCGGCAGGCCGCTGCTCGCCGAGTGCGGCGGCATGATGAGCCTGTTCGACGAGATCGTCGACCGGGCGGGCGAGCGGCACCCGCTGGCCGGGCTGCTGCCCGGCCGCGCGCTGATGCAGCCGCGCCTGGCGGCACTCGGCATGCAGGTCGCCGAGTTGCCGGAGGGCCGGCTCTCCGGACACACCTTCCATTACTCACGCAGCGACACGCCGCTGCCGCCGCTCTGTCGCGCGCGCCGTCCGGCCGGCGGCGACGGCGAGGCGATCTACCGCCACGGCTCGATCACCGCTTCCTACGTCCACTTCTACTTCGCCGGCAATCCGCCGGCGGTCGCCCGCCTCTTCGGCGCCGGCGCCTGATCGCTGCAGTCGCTCGCCGCGTCTTCTCTCGACGCATGATCCTGCACGACTCCCCGTCCCGCCACGCCTCGAATCCCGACTGGCGCCACCGGTCGCTGGCCGCATGCAGCACCCACACGATGATCACGCCGGCGGGGCGCGGCGGGTGGAACGTGCGTCACTGCCACGCGCCGCCGCGCACCGCGCCATGGCCGACGCGGCGCACGGAAGCGCCCGCTCCAGCACGGCGGCGCTTTCAGTCGATGCCGGATTCCTCGTAGATTTCCTCGAAGGTGAGCGCAAGCCCCACGCTGTCGAGATGGACGGGTTCATCCGGCGCCGGAATCTCGAGCACCATGTCGCCGTCTTCCTCCTGACGATAGATGTCGACCCGCCTGCTGGCGCTGTCCACCAGCACGTACTCGGGACGCCCCGGCAGTTGTGCGTACGCCAGCAGCTTCTCCCGACGGTCGATGCTTTCCGTGCTCGCCGAGAGAACTTCGACGATCAACGAAGGGGCCGTCAAGTAGTCCCTCGGACTGGCCGGCGACAGGTCTGCCGCCTGGCACGTAACGACGACATCCGGGTAGTAATAGCTGCGCGCTCCCTCGATTCGCACTTTCATGTCGGCAATGAACGCACGGCACGGGCGGCCGCGCAAGTGCGTTCGCAGGCGCGCCGCAATGTTCAGGGCGATCGTGTTGTGGGCCTTGCTGCCGCCGGCCATGGCGAAGAGCTGTCCGGCGACATACTCGTGGCGCACGACCGCCGCGCGCTCGGCGCGCAGGTAGTCGCTCTCGCTCCAACGGGTCACTCTGCCGTGCTGCATCGCGCGCTCCTGTCTGCGGCAAGAAAAGCTGCATGCTAGCAGCCCAAGCCGTTGTGTGCAGTGTTCCGCGCACTGGCAGGGTCGTCAAGTCATGGGATCCGTCAACAAACGGCGGCAAAGTCGAACCTGGCCCCGGGAACGCCTCCGGGAACGCCTCAATCCATTCGCCCCGCAACCGGCCGGCAGTCGTCCCCCGCCTCGGCGCCGCCGCCTGATCGCCGCAGCAGCTCCGCAGAGGATCCTTTCGACGTATAATCAACCCCGTTTCGGGTGCCTTGCTCCGTAGCCACGGGGCGGGTGAAACGGGAAGCCGGTGAAGATGGCCGTCCATGGAGACGGTGACCCATCCCGGCGCAGCCCCCGCTGCTGTAAGCCTGACGACTCCGCAATTCGCCACTGTGCCCAGGCACGGGAAGGCGCGGGGAAGGTCGAAGGCAAGCCAGAAGACCGGCCCGAAACCGGATTGCACCATTCCCCGGGGTGACGGGAAGGCGTCTCTGGTCGCGCCCGCTGCGCATCCAGGCCACCTTCCTCCTGCGGGGTTTTCGGCTGACGGGCCGTCGGCCTTCAAAGGGAGGAACACAATGCACATCATGGAAGGTTTCCTGCCGGTCGAGCACGCCCTCGGCTGGACTTTGGCGTCGGCGCCGTTCGTCGTCATCGGCGTCCGGTCGCTGCGCCGGCGACTGCACGAGCAGCCGGAGCAGCGGATGCTGCTCGGCGTCGCTGCCGCCTTTTCCTTCGTCCTCTCGGCGCTCAAGCTGCCCTCGGTGACCGGCAGCTGCTCGCACCCGACCGGCGTCGGCCTCGGCGCGCTGCTCTTCGGACCGACGGCGATGGTGCCGGTCGGCCTCGTCGTCCTGCTCTTCCAGGCGCTGTTGCTGGCACACGGAGGTTTGACGACGCTCGGCGCCAACCTGTTCTCGATGGCCATCGTCGGTTCCTTCGTCGCCGCCGGACTCTTCCGCGCCGGCCGCCGGCTGCACCTGCCGCTCGCCGTCTGCGTCTTCGCCGCCACCTGCTTCGCCGATCTCGCGACCTACGCGACGACCTCGCTGCAGCTCGCCTGGGCCTTTCCCGATCCGGTCGGCGGCTTCGCTGCCTCGTTCGCCAAGTTCGCCGGCATCTTCGCCATCACGCAGATTCCACTGGCGATCAGCGAGGGCCTGCTGAGCGTGCTGGTGGTCAACGCCCTGCTGCGCTTCAACCGCGACGAACTGAAGGGCCTGCCGCTGTTTGTCGGTCGCGAGGTGCGGGCATGAAGCGCACGAACTGGTTGCTGATCGCCGCCGTGCTGCTCCTGACGGCGTTGCCACTGTGGCTGGTCCCGCGGCCGGCCGCCGGCCCGGACGGACAGCCGGTCGAGATTTTTGCGGGTGCTGACGGCCTCGCACAGAGCGCGATCGGGGAGATCGCCCCGGATTACCAGCCATGGTTCGCGCCACTGCTCGAGCCGGCAAGCGGCGAGATCGCTTCCCTGCTCTTCGCCCTGCAGGCCGCCATCGGCGCCGGCATCATCGGCTACTGGCTGGGGGCGTCGGTCACCCGCGACAAGATGCGCCGGACCGCCGAACGGGAACGCTGCGATCGTGCTGATTGAGCAGGCGGCCTACGGCAACCGCTGGCGGCGCGTCAGTCCCGCTGCCAAGGGCAGCCTCGCGCTCGCCGGGCTGCTCGCCGCTTTCGTCGCCGCGACGCCGGCGACGGCCGCCTTCGTCGCGCTGCTGCTGGCGCTGACGACCGTGCTCGGGGCGCGCGTCCCCGCCGGCGTGTACCTGCGCGTCGCCGCACC
>JAEUOM010000084.1 GCA_016788495.1 Accumulibacter sp.
CACCAACGTGGCGCCGACGGTGCCTGTCAGCGGCAACGCGAGCGTCGACGAGGGCAGCGTCTACACCCTCAACGTCGGCGCGGTGGTCGATCCAGGCGTGGATACGCCCACCCTGTACCGCATCAACTGGGGGGATGGCAGCCCGACGACGGACTTCACGCCCACCCAGTACGCCGACCTGTTGCTTGCGGGCGGCAATGTCAGCCACACCTACGCCGACGGCGGCGCGGCCGGCACGCCGCGCAACATCGTCGTGCAGGTGCTGGACGAAGACGGCACCCACAACGCCGGCAGTCTGCTGGTCACGGTCAACAACGTGGCGCCGACGATCGCCCTGGGCGGTGGTGCCAGCGTCGACGAAGGGGCGACCTACACCCTGACGCTGGGCGCGGTGAGCGACCCGGGAGTCGACTCGGTAACCAGCTACGTGGTTCACTGGGGTGACGGCACGTCTGACACCTATGGCGCCGCAGGCGACGTGACGCACGTGTACGCCGACGGCCTGTCCAGCCCGACCATCACGGTGGACCTGGTGGACGAGGACGGTACCCACACCAACGCGGGCAGCAAGTCCGTCACGGTCAACAACGTGGCACCCACTATCGCTCTGACCGGTGCGGCCAGCGTCGACGAAGGCGCGACCTACACCCTTAACCTGGGCGCGGTGACCGATCCGGGCAGCGACTCGGTGAGCAGCTACGTGGTGAACTGGGGTGACGGCACGAGCGACACCTACGCCAGCGCCGGCGACGTCACCCACGTCTACGCCGATGGCGACGCCAACCGCACCATCAGCGTCGACCTGGTCGACGAGGACGGCACCCACCTGGCGGCGGGCACTCTGGCCGTCAGTGTCAACAACGTCGCACCCACCATCGCCCTGGCCGGTGCCTCGAATGTGATCGAGGACACGGTCTACACCCTCACCCTGGGCGCGGTAACCGATCCGGGCAATGACACGGTGACCAGTTACGTGGTCGATTGGGGCGACGGCACGACCGACACGCACAACAGTGCCGGCGACGTCACCCACACCTACGCCAATCCGGGCAACTACGCCATCAGCGTGGAGCTGGTGGACGAGGACGGCAACCACAGCAATGCCGGCGGCAAGGCGGTCACGGTGAATGCGGCCGGCGGCGGCAACACCGACCCGGTGGCCGATGATGAGTCCTACTCGGTGCATGCCGGCCAGACGCTCACCATCGCCGCGCCCGGCGTCCTGGATGGCGATACCGACGCCGACGGCGATCCGCTCAGCGTCCTCAGCGTCAACGTCACCGGTCTGCAGGGCATCCTTGCGCAGCAGCTCGACGGCAGCTTCAGCTTCACGCCCAATGCCGGCTTCACCGGCACCACCAGCTTCGGTTACACGGTGAGTGACGGTTTTGGCGGTACCGATACCGGTACGGTGAGCATCGACGTCAGCAACACCGACCCGGTGGCCGACGACGAGACTTACACCATGCGGCCCGGCCAGACGCTCAACATCGCCGAGCCCGGCGTCCTGGACGGCGATGCCGACGCCGACGGCGATCCGCTCAGCGTCACCAGCGTCAACGTCACCGGTCTGCAGGGTAGCGTTGTCCAGCAGCTCGACGGCAGCTTCAGCTTCACGCCCAACGCTGGCTTCACCGGGCAGACGAGCTTCAGCTACACGGTGAGTGACGGTTTCGGCGGCTTCGACACCGGCACGGTGAGCATCGACGTCAGCAACACCGCTCCGGTGGCCGATGATGAGTCCTACTCGGTGCATGCCGGGCAGACGCTCGACATCGCCACGCCCGGCGTCCTGGACGGCGATACCGACGCCGACGGCGATCCGCTCAGCGTCACCAGCGTCAACGTCACCGGTCTGCAGGGTAGCCTTGCCGCGCAGCTCGACGGCAGCTTCAGCTTCACGCCCAACGCGGGCTTCACCGGCACCACCAGCTTCGGCTACACGGTGAGTGACGGCTTCGGCGGTACCGATACCGGCACGGTGAGCATCGACGTGGTTGCGCCGACCATCATCCACCTGGGCGATGCCGCGGGCCTGGTCACCACGGCCAATCCGAATGTCTGGGCGCCCTTCTGGACCGATGCGGCGGTGTCCATCACGCACACGGCCAACCTGGCGAATGCCGGCGAGGCCTGGAGCCCGGTGACCCTGAACGCGCTGGGATCCGCCACCCTGGCGGGCGGCGACCTGTTTGGCGGCGACCTGGGTGTCAGTGGCAAGAACCTCAACACCAGCAGCGCCAACCAGGAGCTGCAGGGGGCCGAGGCCTTGCGCTTCGAACTGGACAGCCCCGCCACCAAGGTGACGGTGGACCTGACCCGGTTCTTCCTGGACGATGACGCCAACACCCTCAACTACAACGAGGCCGGCCGTCTGCAAGCCCTGGACGACCAGGGCAAGGTGGTGGCCGAAGCGACCTTCGTGGCGAACAGTGCGGCGGGCAACCAGACCATCGTGCTCGACCATGCGGCGGGCTTCAGCGCCGTGGTCATCAGCGCGGGCGCCTATGACAGCCAGCGCGACTTCATCTTCGGTGCCCATGCCGATGATGCCGGCCAGTTCGCCAGCGCGCCCTATGCGGAGGCGGGCAAGGTCCACGGCAGCGATTTCCTGCTGGACTCGGTCGAGTTTGAATTGGCGCCGGTGATTGGCGCGACCGTGGATCTCTGGCTCTGAGTCTGTTTGAGGGCATGGCCCGGAATGTGGTCATGCCCTCTTTGCAGGCGTCGGTTTTATTTACAGTGTTTCCACGGTGCCACCTTAAGCCATTGAGTTTAAGCATGTTTATTTTTGGCATAAGTTTTGCTTATTAAAAACGAAGACGTATCTCACAAGGAGTAGGCCATGCGAACCCCATTCGGACATTTCCACCCTTCCTTGACCCGCTGGGGTATGGGCGTACTGCTGGTCGCCCTGACAGGCGGCGCCAGCGCCGCGGTGCTGTATGAACAGTCGCCGCAGGATGATGGTCCCGGCTACTTCGCCAACGCGAACACGCCACAGCAAATGGCGGATGACTTCACGTTGGGCAGTGCGGCCAGCCTGGATGGCATCACATGGTGGGGCAGCGACAATGGCAGCGATGCTTTCGTGGTGCGCCTGTTCAATGGCATCGGCGGCACCGGCACCCTGTTGCAGGCCTTCAATTCGCCTGTCGTCACCCAAACGGGCACGGCGCTGACCGATGAGGCCCAGAATCCTGTTTTTCGATATGACTTTTCTCTGGGTTCGGCGTTCAGTCTGGCGGCCGGCACGTACTACCTGTCGGTGCAAACCGATTCCCAGGGCCTCTCGGACTGGTCCTGGTTACAAGGCGTGTCGAGTAATGGTGACTTCTGGACCAGGGGGGAAGACACGGACAATTGGGTGTCTCCCACGGATGGCCAGGGACAAGCGCTGCGCGGAGATCTCGCTTTCCGCCTGAACGGCATTCCCGCCCAAATCCCCGAACCAGGTATCCTGGGTCTGCTGATGCTGGCCGGGGCCGGTCTGGCTCTGGCCCGCCGCCGCAATCCGGGTTGAATTTCCGCCCGACGCTCCAGGCAAGGCCGGGTGATGCCCGGTCTTGTTGCTTCTGCGCTCCCTGCTGCCGGATCGGCCTGCCTCCATGAGGCCCGCCCCGCCTTTGCCCTCCCTGGCCCAGGCGACGGCCGAGGCCCGCGCCATCCTCAAGCGGGTGGGCGGCTTCAGCCTGGTCATCAACCTGCTGCTGGTGCTGACCTCGCCCATCTGCATGATGCAGGTGCCACCGGGTCCTCGCCGCTCGCAGCGGGCCCACCCTGCTGCATCTGACTGTGTTCGCCCTGGCCTGCCTGGCCGTTCTGGGGGCCCTTGATGCGTGGCTGCCTCGCACGGGCTGAATTTCCCGCCTCGTTCGCTGTCAGTGTCAGCTCACTCCATTCGCGAATCGCTGCCATGACCGATTACCCGGGCCCAGCCTTGGTGACTCTCGCCACCTCCTTCCTGCTCTTCGCCTGCGCCGCCCATGTCGGTCGCTGCCGTATCCGCTTCGGCATCAAGGCGCCGGCGACCAGCGGCCACCCGCAGTTCGACATCGCCTATCGCATCCAGGCCAACACCGTCGAGAACAGCGTCTCCTTCCTGCCGGTGCTGTGGGTGTTTGCCGGTACCGTTTCGAGTCTCTGGGCAACGGTGCTCGGAGGAGCCTGGCTGGCTGCGCGGGTCTGGTACGCGATCGCCTACGCGCGCGATCCGCGGACGCGCGGCGCCGGCTTCCTGATCTCGATGCTCTGTTTCGGCGCGCTGGGCATCGGCGGCGCCTACGGCGTCCTGCGCGGAATGCTCGTCTGAGCCGGGACGCTCCCGTGGCTCCAGCCGCAGCCGCCGGCTTGCCGCCGGCGACCCCTCGGCTGCAGCCACTGCGCGGCCTGTTGCCCTACATCGGCCGTTACCGCGGGCGCGTCGCTCTCGCCCTGTTGTTCCTGCTGCTGGCGGCCGGCGCGATGCTGGCGCTTCCCCCCACCGTCAAGCTGCTGGTCGACGGCGGCCTGACGCAGCCGACTGCAGGGGCTCCGGACGAGCGGCTGGCAGCGATTCGGCAGCACTTCCTGCTCCTCTTCGGCGTCTCGTTGCTCCTCGGCCTGGCCACCGCTGCCCGCTATTACATGGTGAGCTGGATCGGCGAGCGGGTCACCACCGACCTGCGCCAGGCGGTCTACGCGCACGTGCTGCGGCAGAGTCCGCAGTTCTTCGAGACGCTGAAGACCGGCGAAGTTCTCTCGCGCCTCAGCGCCGATGCGACGGTCATTCACCATGCGGTCGGCTCCAGCGTCAGCATGGGGCTGCGCAACCTCGTGCTGCTGCTCGGCGGCCTGACGATGCTGCTGACGACGACGCCGCGGCTGATGCTGTCGGTGGCCGGCATCATCGTCCTCGTCGTGTTGCCGGCGGTGCTGATCGCGCGGCGCGTGCGCAAGCTCTCGCGCGCCAGCCAGGATCGACTGGCCGACACCGGCGGTATCGCCGGCGAGGTGCTCAACGCCGTCGGGGTGGTGCAGAGCTATGGCCGCGAGGCGGCCGAGGCCGAGCGTTTCGGTCGCGCCAACGAAGAGGCCTTCGCCGCCTCGATGCGACGCACCGGGACGCGCTCGGCACTGACCGCCTTCGTCATCATCGGTGTCTTCGCATCGCTGCTCTACGGCATGTACGGCGGGGTCAGCGCGGTGCTGGCCGGCGAAATCAGCGCCGGCCAGCTGAGCCAGACTGCGCTCTACGTGATGGTCGTTGCCGGCAGCGTTGCCGTCCTGGCGGAGGTCTGGGGCGATCTGCTGCGCGCTGCCGGCGCCACCGAGCGCCTGATGGAACTGCTCGCCGCACATTCCCCGATCGCCGATCCGGCGCGGCCGGTCAGCCTGGCGGAGCCGGGCGGGGGGCTGCCGCTCGGCTTCAGCCAGGTGCAGTTCGCCTATCCGTCACGGCCGACGGCACAGGTTCTGCACGGGCTCGAGCTCCGCATCCCGGCCGGGCAGACGGTGGCGCTGGTCGGGCCGTCGGGAGCCGGCAAGACCACCATTTTCCAGCTCCTGCAGCGCTTCTACGACGTCGCTGGCGGCGCCATTCAGGTCGACGGGGTCGACCTGCGGCGGCTGTCGCTCGCCGAGCTGCGCCGGCGGATCGCCGTCGTGCCGCAGGAGGCGGTGATCTTCTCCGGCAGCATCGCCGACAACATCGCCTACGGCAGACCGGGCGCTTCGCCCGACGAGATCCGGGCAGCCGCTGGCGCCGCCTTCGTCGACGATTTCGTCCGCCGCCTGCCCGAGGGCTACGACACCTTCGTCGGTGAACGCGGTCTGCGCCTGTCGGGCGGGCAGCGGCAGCGCATCGCCATCGCGCGGGCGATGCTGAAGAACGCGCCGCTGCTGTTGCTCGACGAGGCAACCAGCAGCCTCGACGCGGAAAGCGAGCGTGTCGTGCAGGCGGCGCTCGAGATCGCGATGGCCGGCCGCACGACGATCGTCATCGCGCACCGCCTGGCGACGGTGCAGCGCGCCGACCGCATCATCGTCCTCGATCATGGCCGGGTGGTCGAGGACGGAACCCACACGCTGCTGGTGGCGAAGGATGGTCTGTACGCCAGGCTGGCGGCGCTGCAGTTTGCTGCCTGATGGGCGCTGCCGAAGCCGTTGCCGGCAGACCGCGATGCAGGGCGCGCCGGAATGCTCGATGCGGCCGCGGGCCGGGCGACGAGCGCGGCATCGGGCGGCAAGGCGGCCGCGCCGCCGCACCATTCAACGCCACGGTGCCGGCCGACTGCCTTGCTGGCGGGTTGCACGGGCCGCAGCCGTGGACTTCCAGGGGTGGCGCCGGACGCTCATCCGCGTCATCGACTCTTCAGTCCGCCTTCAGGCAGCGGGTTCAGGATGCAGCGCGCGCAGGCCGGGTAAGCACCGCTCTGCCCGTTATTGCAGCGCATCGAGGAGAATGTCTTTGACCGGCAACGGAGTCCCGCCCGTATCGACCACAGGTGGGCGACGCCTGCTGCTCGCAGCCGGTGCCGCCGTGCTGGCGGGCGGACTGCTGTTCTTCGCCTGGCAACGCTTCTACCCGGTGACGGCCGCCGCGGGCTGGGCCTATCGGATCCATCTGGACGAGCTGCCACAGGTCAGCGCTCTGACGATCGATTCCGGCGGGTCGCTGTACTGGACGAGGGAGCTCGGCAACGGCCGCGGATCGCTCTTCCGGCGGAGCGCCGACGGCAGCGTCGCCGAAGTGCTGGCGGGGCTGTCGAAGCCGGACGGGTTGCTTTCCTTTCGCGGTGGCCTGGTGGTCAGCCAGGAGGGCGGCGAGCAGGAGGTCCGCTGGCTGCACGACGGCCGGAGCGAAGTCCTGTTCACCGGGCGCAATGTCGAAGGTCTGGCCGGCGACGATCGCGCGCTCTACGCCATTGAGGACCTGGCGGTGGACGGGCGTCTGCTGCGCTTCGACCCCGTCAGTGGGGCGCTGAGCGTCCTGCGCAGCGGTTTGCGCGAGGCCGAGGGGGTCGCGATCTGTGGCAATGGCGACCTCTTCTACACGCTGAAGGGAAAGGGGACGGGAAAGGGCAGCGTCCGGCGCTGGCTGGCCGACGGCAGCGATCCGCTGCTCCTCGCTGACCTGAACGCGCCGGGTTTCCTGATGTGTAACGAGGAAGGGCTGTGGATCAGCGAGGATGCGACGCATCGTGCGCGCCTGCTGCTGCTCGATCGCTCCGGCCAGTTGCAGGTCATCCTGAGCGGTCTGCGCTCTGCACAGACGATTCTGGCACTGGCGCCGGGGCGTCTGCTGGTCGCCGAGCAGGGACGCAGCCGGGTGTTGCTGGTCGAGCGTCAGTCGGCGCACGCGCCGTGAGGAGACTTGGCCGGCAGCGTGGCTGCCGCTGTCGCGCCTCGACCGCCCGCAGCGGAGTCAGACGGCCATCACTGCGCCGAGACGGTTGATCTGGCTGCCGCCGGCGAGCAGTCGTGGATGGTGACGGAAGCCGCCGGCTGAGCTTGAGCGCCTGCGGGTTGTCGTTCATAATCTGCTCCTGTTCATTCAACATGGGGCGAGGCGCGATGAAGACGGGAGAGGCAGGCGTCGTTCTCGAACGGACCATGCAGGCATTGCGCGCCCACCATCTTGCGGTGTCCATACTCCCCGATGTCCCCGCACCGCCGGAAGACAAGGCTGGAACCTGGTTGCGTGTTGGCAGAGGGCGGGGCAGCAGCAGCTATTCGGTCGTCGTCAAGAGACGGCTGACGCCGAGCAGTCTGGGCGCCGTGCTGGCGCAACTGCGGCAGCCGGCTGATGCCGGGCAGCCGCCGGTGCTGTTGATCACCGATCATGTCAACCCGCCACTGGCGAAGCGCCTGCAGGAGAGCCAGCAGCAGTTTGCCGATGCGGCGGGCAATGCTTACCTGGAGACGGCCGACTTCCTGGTCCTGATCAGGGGCCGCAAGCCGGATGCGAAGCAGATCGCCCTGCGCGCGAGCCGGGGTTTCAGCAACAGCCGGCTGAAGGTGCTGTTCGCCCTGATCTGCGACCCGCAACTGGCGGCCGCGCCGTACCGGTCGATCGCCGCGGCGGCCAACGTCGCGCTCGGATCGCTGCCGGCGGTGGTTGCCGAGTTGCAAAGGGACGAGTCGCTGCTGGTACAGCATCGACAGCGGCGTCTGAACGCCAGCAAGCGCCTGCTCGACGAATGGGCGCAGGCCTACGCCATCGGCCTGCGTGGGCGGACCCTGAGCGGTCGCCATGTGGCCGGGAACTTTGCCGGCTGGCGGGACTGGCATCTGCAACCGGCACATGCGCGCTGGGGAGGAGAGCCGGCGGCGAGGCTGCTCGGTTGCGATCTGCAGCCGGGGGTCCTGACCCTTTACGGAGACAGGCTGCCGGCGCGACTCGTCGCCGACGGACATCTTGCCCCGGCTGGTCCGGCCGACTACCAGGGACTGCTCGAACTGCGCAAGCCGTTCTGGGGCGAAACCCTGGCTGCGGGCGCGGGACCGCAGACGGTGCCCCCGGCGCTGATCTACGCTGACCTGCTGGCGACCGGCAACGTGCGTTGCTGCGCGGCGGCACAGACGATTTACGAGAGCTTCCTGGCGCGCGCCTTCCCGCTGCGCTGAGCGCGTTGCTGCGGGTCGCGTGCCGCCGCCGGCGCGGCCTGGGGCATGGTCCGCCGCAGGGGCGTCGGCGGCGAGAAGTGTGTCGCGACGACGCCCGACAGGACGATCAGTCCGATCGCCAGCCAGGACCAGCGGTCGAGGGTTTCATGCCAGAGGACGATACCGAAGAAACTGGCGAAGATGACCGTACTGTAGGCCAGTGTAGCCGTCAGCAGGGTGCGGCTGGCGGCATAGGCGCGCGTCATCGCCAGTTGCGCGGCGGTGGCGAAGGCGGCCACTCCGAACAGCAGGCCGCCGCTGCGCAGGTCGACCGGATGCAGCTCGGACCAGGCCAGCCAGCAGGTGGCGCCGACCGACGACACGAGAGAGAAGTAGAAGACGGTCCGGCTCTCGGGCTCGCCCCGCTGACCCAGTTCGCGGACGCTGAAGTAGGCCATCCCTGCCAGTGCCCCGGAAGCCAGGCCGAGGAGACCGCCGAGCAGCTGGTCCGCACTCCAGCTCGGCCGCAGCAGCAGGCCGACACCGGCGAGGCCGAGCGCCAGTGCGCCGAAGACGCCGGCAGTCGGTCGCTGCCCGGCGACCGCCAGATAAAGCGCCAGGAAGATGGCAGAGCTGTAGTTCAGGGTGACGGCAGTGGCCAGCGGCAGGACGGTGATCGCCCAGAAGTAGGCGAGCAGTGCCGCGAAGCCGACCGCCCCACGGCTGATCTGCCAGCGCCAGTGGGGTGTCCGCAGCGGGACCCGGCGCAGCCGGACCAGCACGAACATGACGAGCAGCGACAGCACGCTGCGGTAGAAGACGATCTCCTCCGCCGAGTGGCTCGCGGCTGCCAGTTTGACGCAGACCCCCATGCAGGCGAAGAGGAGGCTGGCGACGACCATCCAGAGCGATTGCATCGGCATGTCCGGGCGCGAACGGAGGCTGGATTCTAATGCCAAAGCGCGCTTGCCGTGGGTCGCCTGCTGGCGACTTCCCTCGACCTGACGGTTTGCGGCAGGGTCTGGCGGCGCTGGCGCCGGCGGGCGGGCCGCCGCCAGGCGGCAGCGGCGAAGCCCCGAGTCGCGTGTGCCGGCGTTGCCGCGGTACCGGCGGGCGGGAAATACCGGTAAAGTGGGCGCTTTCGCGGTGATGGGGGCAAGGGTGCGGGCGATGGAGAAGAACGCGTGGATGCATCGGGGGCAGGGTGGGCGTGCGGCAACCGCGCTGGTCGCTGTGCTGGCGCTGCTGCTGGCTGGCTGTGCGCCGCCACCCGAACCGATCAGCATCGGCTTCATCGGCGGCAGTTCCGGGCGCGTGGCCGATCTCGGCATTGCCGGTCGCGACGGGGTGCAACTGGCCGTGGATCTGCGCAACCAGGCCGGTGGCGTCGGCGGGCGGGCGGTGCGGCTGCTGATCCGGGACGACGAGCAGAATCCCGAGGCGGCGGCACGTGCCCTGCGCGAGCTGATCGACCAAGGCGTCGTCGCAGTCGTCGGGCCGATGACCAGTGCCATGGCCATGGCAACGGTGCCGATCGCCAACGAGGCGAAGGTGTTGATGATCAGTCCGACCGTCTCGACCGAGGACCTCAGCGGCCGTGACGACTACTTCTTCCGCGTCGGTTCGTCCAATCATGCCAATGCCACGCTGGTCGCGCGGCACCATCTGCAGCGGTATCCGGGTCAGCGGCGTCTGGCGGTGGCCTACGACGTGGGTAACAGAGCCTACAGCGAAACCTGGCTTGGCGCCTTCCGGACCAGCTTCGAGGGTGGTGGTGGCCAGTTGCTGAAAGCCGTCGCTTTCGAGTCCGGGGGCGACAGGTCGTTGCGGCAACTTGCCGAGGATTTGCTGAGTAGTGGACCCGACGGTATCCTGATCGTCGCCAATTCGGTCGACACCGCCCTCTTGTGCCAGCAGATCCGCAAGCTGGGCAGCGGTCTGCCAATCCTTGCTGCCGAATGGGCCGCCACCGAGCGCCTGCTGGAGCTTGGCGGCAAGGCGGTCGAGGGGCTGATGGTTGGACAGAACTTCAACCGCAGCAGCGAGGAGCCGCGCTATCTGGCCTTTCGCGAGGCTTACAGCGAACGTTTCCACCGCGAGCCCGGCTTCGGCGGTACGCTCGCCTTCGACGCCGCCAACGTACTGCTCGAGGCGCTGGCGCGACGCGAGGGCGAGCAGGGCGTCAAGGAAACCCTGTTGCGTGTCCGCCGCTTTGACGGCCTGCAGGCGCCGATCGTCTTTGACGACTTCGGCGACGTGCAGCTCGGAGTGTTCATGACCGTGGTGCGCGACGGGCGCTTGGTGGTCGTGAAGTAGGAGCACGCGTGGCGCGACCTCTCTGGCAATGGCTGGCGTGGCGCTTCATCGTTGCCGGCGTGCTGCCGCTGCTCTTGGTGGCCGCGCTGTTGCTGCAGGTTCTGCTGCCACAGGTGATAGCCGGGATCGAGGCACGGCATGAGGTTCTGGCGCGCGCCATTGCCGGCCAAGTGGAAGAATACCTGCGCGGCGCCGGTCGGGAAATGTCCGCGCTCGCCGCTTACGTCGGCCAGGGGGGCTTGCCGCCGCGACCGCAGTTGCAGGCGCTGCTCGATGCACACGGCAGCTCGGGCGCCGTTTTCGCGGCGCTTTACTTCGCCGCCGGCAACGATTCGGTGCTGGCCGTTGCCCTGCCGCCGGGGCAGCAGGTACAGCGTGACGATCTGATCGGCGTCGATCTCTCGCGCTGGAGCGTCCTGCAGGAGGCGCGCAGGCGGCAGGCTCCGGTCTGGTCCGAGGTCTTCCTCTCGGCGGTCAGCGCCCGGCTGGCGGTCAGCCTGGCGATCCCGGTCGGCGACCCGGTGCTGATCGGTGAAGTGGCGATCGACCGCCTCTCCGAGTTCCTCGGCCGTCTGCCGACGGAGAGCGGCATGTTGACCATGGTCCTCGATCGGCGTGGCCAGATCATTGCGCATTCGCAGAGCCGTCTCGGCGGTCAGCAGATCAATCTCGGCCACCTGCCGATCGTCGACGAGGCGCTGCGCGGACGCTTCGACCGCCACGATCTCGAACTCGAAGGCGAACCATTCATGGCGGCTTTGGTCAGCGTACCGTACCTGGGCTGGACGGTGCTCGTGGCGCAACCACGGACCGATGCCCTGCGACCGTTCCGGGCCAGCCTCTGGGTACTCGCTGCCGGCGTGTCGCTGGCGCTGCTGCTCGGCAGCGGCGCGACCCTGCTGCTCGCCCGCCGCCTCGCACAGCGAATCGGCCGCTACACCGACCAGACACACGCCATTGCCGGTGGCGATTACGGTCAGCCCTGGCCACTGCTGAGAATCAGGGAGCTCGACCGTTTGGCTGCCAATCTCGATCGCATGTCGCAGGCGATCCGCCAGCGCGAGCAGGCACTGCGCGCCAGCGAGACGCGCTTCCGGGATCTCTCGGAGCTGGCTTCGGACTGGTTCTGGGAACAGGACGCGGAGTTTCGCTTCACCTATTTGTCGGCTGGCGCCACGGTATCGGCGCTCGGGCAGGCCGGGATCGACCTGCGCCAGGCTATCGGCAAGACGCGCTGGGAGCTACCGAGCAACCTGAGTTCCGCCGACTGGCAGGCACATCGTCGCCTTCTCGAGGCGCATCAGCCGTTTCGCGACTTCGAGTACGCAGTGCGCTCGGAGTGTGGCGCGTGGCACTGGTTTGCCGTCAGTGGCCAGCCGCTCTTTGACGACAGCGGGTGCTTCGCCGGTTATCGCGGGACTGCCCGCGACACCACACCGCGCAAACAGGCGGACGAGGCCTTGCGGCAGGCCAAGCTGGTCGTCGAGAACAGCCCGGCGGTGGTCTTTCGCTGGCGAGCCGAAGCGGGTTGGCCGACCGTGTTCGTTTCCGACAACATCGGGCAGTTCGGCTATGCGGCCGAAGAACTGCTCGATGGAGCCATCGCCTATGCATCGCTGATCCATCCCGACGATGTCGAGCGCGTCGCCCGGGAACTGGCGGAGCACGCGCAGCAGGGCTGCGACCACTTCAGCCAGGAGTACCGGATCGTGACCAGGAGCGGTTCGGTTCGCTGGGTCGATGACCTGACCGCGGCCGAGCGCAACGAAGCGGGCGAGATTTGCCACTATCAGGGAGTCGTCATCGACATCAGCGAGCGCAAGCGTGTCGAAGAGCAGTTGCGGCGACTCAATCGACAGCTGCGCATGATCAGCGACTGCAACCAGGCGCTGATTCGCGCTCGTGACGAAGACGAACTGTTGACGACGATCTGTTCGATCGTCGTCCATACCGGCGGTTACCGGATGGCCTGGGTCGGCTTCGCGGAGCACGATGCGGCACGGTCGGTTCGGCCAGCGGCTTCGGCGGGTCATGAAGCAGGCTATCTCGCTCAGTTGGATACCAGCTGGGCCGAGGGCGAACGCGGCCAGGGTGCCAACGGTGAGGCGATCCGCAGCGGCCGCCCCTGCGTCATCAAGGATCTGGCGAACGAGCCACGATTTGCACCCTGGCGCAAGCAGGCGCTCGAGCGTGGCTACGCGGCGCTCTGCGCGCTGCCACTGCGCGAGGGCGAACGGAGCTTTGGGTCGCTGAGCATCTACGCCGCGGTCGTCGGGGCTTTCGACGACGCCGAAGTGGCACTGCTCGGCGAACTGGCCGATGACCTGGCTTTCGGCATCGCGGTGCTGCGGACCCGCGACCAGCGTGATCGGGCCGATGCCGCGCTGCGTGACAGCGAGGCGCGCTACCGCCTGCTTTTCGACAGCAATCCGCATCCGATGTGGGTCTTCGATGTCGAGACGCTGGCCTTCCTGACGGTCAATCAGGCGGCGATCGCGACCTACGGTTACGCGCGCGGCGAATTCCTCAACATGAGCATTCTCGATCTCGGCGCAGACGAGCGGACACCGCTGCTCGCCGAGGATGTCGTCGCCGTCGAGGAGGTCGGTGACTACACCGGATTCTGGCGCCATCGGCGCAAGAATGGCGAGCTGATCGATGTGGAGATCGTGTCGCATGCCCTTTCCTACGAGGGGCGGCCGGCTGAACTCGTCCTGGCCAACGACATCACGGAACGCCGGCGATCGGAACGTGCGCTGCTGGCCAGCGAGATGAAGTACCGCGAGCTGGTCGAGAACGCGAACAGCATCATCCTGCGCTGGAGTCCGGCGGGCGAGATCACCTTCATCAACGAGTACGGGCTCCAGTTCTTCGGTTACACGGAGGAGGAGCTGGTCGGGCACCATGTCGTCGGCACGATCGTCCCCTCGACCGGGCGCGACGGCGAGGATCTGCTGCCGATGATGGAGCGCATCTGCCAGCGGCCTGAGGAGTTCGCGCACAACGTCAACGAGAACATGCGCCGCACCGGGGAACGCGTCTGGGTCTCTTGGACCAACCGGGCAGTCTTCAATGACTGGGGGCAGGTGATCGAGGTCTTCAGCGTCGGTACCGACGTTACCGAACAGAAGCGGGCCGAGGCCGCCGTTCGCGAGAGTGAGGAGCGCTTTGCCAAGGCTTTCCACTCGAGTCCGGCGCCAATGGCGATCAGTGCGATCGATACGGGCCGCTTCCTCGACGTGAACGAACAGCTGCAACGGATGCTGTGCTACTCGCGAGCGGAGCTGATGGACAGCAGCTCGGTCGATCTCGGAATCTGGGCCGATGCCGGGGCACGCGAACAGATGGTCGAGCAGATCCGTGCGCACGGGGTCTGCCGCGAGTTGCCGACGCGTTTTCGCACCAAGACGGGCGATATCCGCGAAGCGCTCTACTCGGGTGAGATCATCCGCCTTGGCGAGCAGGATGTCCTGCTGTCGCTGATCTTCGACATCACCGACCGCAAGCGGGCCGAGAAAGAACTGCAGCGTCACCGGGAACATCTCGAGGATCTCGTCAGCGAACGGACGCGCGAGCTGCGCCAGGCGATGGAACAACTCATGCAGACCGAGAAACTGGCGGCTCTCGGCAATCTGGTCGCCGGCGTCGCGCACGAACTGAACACACCGCTGGGCAACAGTCGGGTCGTTGCCAGCCTGCTCGCCGAGGAGTTGCGGGGCTTTGCCGCGGCGGTCGAGTCGGGCAGCCTGCGCCGTTCACAGGTGGATCGCTTTCTCGGCCGCGGGCGCGAGGCCGTCGAGCTCCTGGAGCGCAACAGTGCCCGCGCCGCCGATCTGATCGGTCACTTCAAGCAGGTGGCGGTGGACCAGAGCAGCGCCCGTCGCCGGGTTTTCGATCTGCGGCAGACGGTCGAGGAAATGCTCAGCGCGCTCCGCCTGAGCTTCAAGCACAGCCCGCACCGGATCGACGTCGACATTCCCGCCGGACTGCTGATGGACAGCTACCCGGGGCCGCTCGAGCAGGTGATCGCCAACCTCGTCGGCAACGCGCTCAGCCATGGCCTGGCCGGCATCGAGGGCGGGCGGATCCAGCTGCAGGCGCTTGTCGCTGGCGAGACGCAGGTGCTGCTGTACTGCCGCGACGACGGCGTCGGCATGCCGCCAGCGACACTGAAGAGAATCTTCGAGCCCTTCTTCACGACGCGGCTCGGCCAGGGTGGCAGTGGCCTTGGGCTCTACATCGTCTACAACCTGGTCACTGGTGTGCTCGGTGGGACGATCGAGGTGGACAGTACGCCGGGCAAGGGCAGCAGCTTCACACTGAGTCTGCCACGCAGCGCCCCGGAACGGGGGGCGGCAGAGTGACACGGCGGCCAGCGCCGCCGGCGCCGGATGCGCAGTGGCGCCGCGTTCACCTGATCCGGCCTTGCCCGCGGCTGCCCGCCGGCGGCGCAGCGTCGCCGGCACTCAGCGGACCACAGCCCGCCTTTCTGTTAAGCTGAAAAATGGAGCAGTGGCGTTGGCGAGCATGGTCTTGGCGACGACCAGGTGATCAACCTTGCGATCGGTGCCGATGTTCAAGAATTTGAGAAAGTATGCTGCTGCCTATCTGGTTGCGACTGGCGGACTGCTTCTGACCTGCCTCTCGTCGTGGAACGTTCGCCAGGAGCTGCATACCAGCCACTTCAAGGAGTTCGAATGGGCCGCTGGAGACCGCATCCAGTCGATCCGGGCGGTCGCCGAACAGGGGCTGGACGCGCTGCTCGAGATACGCGGGCTGTTCTATGCGGCACAGGGTATCGATGAAAAGGAGTTCCTGCTGTTCACCGATTCGGTGCTCAAACGGCATTCGTACATCGAGGGACTTCTCTGGGCGCCGTTCCTGACCTCGCCGCGGCAGCCGCTGCCGGCAACGGCGCCGGGCACTGGGGCGGCACGGGGCGCGTACAGCCCGGTGGCGGCTATGGCGCCCGGTGAGCGACTGCGCCTGCCGGTTCTGTTGTCGGCGTCGCGCAACGCGCCGATAGCCGCGCCGGGGGTTGACCTCAACGCGACGGGCGAACTGGCCGAGCTGTTCCGGCGGGCGCAGGCGAGCGGACAGGTGGCGGTGAGCGGACGCATGCGGCTGGAGCGTCCGGGCGAGAAGGCGGCGCATGTCATCTACGCCGCCTTGCCGGTCTACGCGTCGGGTCAGCCGCGGCGTGCTGCCGCTGCCGAGCTGGCCGAGCCGCTGGGTTTCGTCATCGGTGTGTACGACATCGAGGAATTGGTGCACGTCGCGATCAGTCTGCTCGAGCCGCGCGGTGTCGAGGTGCTGGTGCGCGACGCCTCGGCCGAAGGCGACGCGCAGTTTCTCCACTTCTACGCCAGCCGGCTGGAGCCACGCGCGGTCGCTGCCGCCAGCGGGCTGCTGCCGGAAGCCGACGACGAACAGCCGAGAATGGTGGTGACGATTCCCGTCGGTGATCGCCAGTGGACGGTGACCTGCGTCGCCACCCATACCTTCCGCAGTGCCGAGGCCTTCACCAAGGCGCACTGGTCGGTGCTGGTCGGCGGGCTCGTGTGTACGGCGCTGCTGGGACTCTACCTGGTGCGCAGCCGCCGCGAGCTCGACAACCGGATCCAGCTGACGCAGACGATCTACGAGCGCGAAGAGCTCTTCCGCCAGCTGGCGGAGACGGTGGATGTCGTCTTCTGGGCGATCAGCCCCGACGCGGCGCGGCTGGAGTACATCGGACCGTCGTTCAGGAAGATTGCCGGTCCGCAAGCGAAACTCGACGATCCCGCTGCGGCAGTCCTGTTCGACGTCTTCGCGCCCGACGAGCGTGCCAGGCTGGTCTACGCGATCAACCAGTTGCAGCGCGAGGGGGGGCACTTCAGCATCGTGTTGCCGCTCGCGGGTGGCGATCATGCGTTGCGCTGGCTGCGTGTCTGCGGCTTCCCGGTGTGTGAGCCAGCTGTCGAGCTGGTCCGCATCGTCGGTTTTCTCGAGGACATCACCGAGCACAAGCTGGCCGAGGATGCGCTGCGCGACTCGGAGGCCAGGTTGCGCACGCTGTTCAACCATTCGCCCGACCTCATCTTCACCGTCGACGGCGAGGCGAACATCCTGCTCAGCAACCGGCCCTGGCCCCATCCGGCAGGCGCCGCGGGTGAGAAACGCTCGCCGCTGATCCTGCCGCCCGAGGTGCGTCCTGGCTATCTGCAGCGACTGCGGCACGTCTTTGCCAGCGGGCGGATCGAGCATCTGCAGTATCGCTCGAGTGGCGATACGTGGTGGGAGGTCCGGATGGTCCCGATCAGCTCGGCAACGACGGTGAAGGCAGCGATGGTGGTGATCAGCGACATCACCGAAAACCGCAAGCTGCAGTGGCACGCGATCCGCAGCTCCCGGCTGGCGTCACTGGGCGTGCTGTCGGCCGGCATCGCACACGAGATCAACAACCCCAATCATGCGATTCTGGCAAATGCCGGATTGCTGGCGCGCATCTGGAACGATGCCTTGCCGATTCTCGACGAGTACGAGCAGGAGCAGGGGGACTTCCTGCTCGCCGGGCTCGGCTTTGCCCAGGCACGGCAGACGATCACCCGTGGCATGAATGACATCGCCGAGAACGCCAAGCGGATCCAGAAGATCGTCGATAATCTCAAGCATCTCGGCAAGCAGGATCGCGGCCACATGGACGAACTGGCGGACATCGGCAGAATTCTGCACGCCGTCGCGACTCTGCTCGATACGCGGATCAGGAAGTGCACCGACTGCTTCGCTCTCGACCTGCCGGACTCGCTGCCGATGGTGCGGGGCAACGTGCAGCAACTCGAACAGGTGTTCATCAACATCATCGTCAATGCGCTCGAGTCGCTGCCGGATCGCAGCCGCGCGGTCCGGGTCTCGGCGACGGCCAACCCGGCGGAAGGCCGGCTGATCGTCGAGGTGGCGGACCAGGGAAAGGGAATTCCCGAGGATGTGATGGCACAGCTCGGCGAGCCGTTCTTCACCACCAAGGCAGAGAGTGGCGGCACCGGGCTCGGGCTGTCGATCTCGTCGTCGATCGTCGAGAAGCATGGGGGGATGCTGCGGTTCGAGCCGAACCACGACCTCGGGACGACGGTCAGCGTCGATCTGCCCATTGCCAGGGAGGACTGAATGAAGGAGAAACCGTTTGCCAGCCTGCCGGTCTTCCTCGTCGATGACGAGGAGTCCGTCCTGCACGCCACCGCCGCCGTCCTGCGCAGTGCTGGCGTGACCCGGGTCGAGATGGTGGGCGACAGCCGGGAACTGCTGCCGGCCCTCGAGGTGCAGCCGGCGAGCGCCGTGCTGCTCGATCTCTCGATGCCGCATGTCAGCGGCAGCAAGCTGCTGCCGGATATCGTGCACCTCTACCCCGAGGTCCCGGTGATTGTCATGACTGCCGCACAGGACGTCGAGACCGCGGTCAGCAGCATGAAGGAGGGGGCGTTCGACTATCTCGTCAAGCCGGTCGAGGAAAGCCGGCTGGTGGCGAGCGTGCGGCATGCCCTGGAAGTGCACTCGCTGCGTCGGCAGATGGGGGTGCTCAAGCGCTACCTGCTTTCGGACTGCCTGCAGAACAACGAAGCCTTTGCCGGCATCGTCACCAACAGCCGCAAGATGAGGGCGCTCTTCCAGTACCTCGAGGCGGTTGCGGGCACCGCGGAGCCGGTGCTGATTTCCGGCGAGACCGGCGCCGGCAAGGAGATGTTCGCGCAAGCACTGCACAAGCTCAGCGGCCTCGGCGGCCAGTTCGTGCAGGTCAACGTCGCCGGTCTCGACGATACACTGTTCTCGGACACCCTCTTTGGTCACAGGAAGGGCGCCTTCACCGGCGCCGACCAGTCGCGCGCCGGACTCATCGCCCAGGCTGCCGGAGGGACGCTGTTCCTCGACGAGATTGGCGACCTGTCGATGGCTTCGCAGGTGAAGTTGTTGCGCCTGCTGCAGGAGCACATGTACTTCCCGCTCGGCTCGGACGTCGCGCGGCCGAGCGACGCGCGCGTGGTCTGCGCGACCAAC
>JAEUOM010000096.1 GCA_016788495.1 Accumulibacter sp.
GCGTGCGCTGACCTCGCGAAGGCAGCCCCTTGCGGTGGCGCAGGCCCCGATAGCAGCCAAGGTCCATCAGTCGCTTGATGCTCATCGTGACTTCGCGGCGCAGATCGCCTTCGACCGTGTACCTGCCGATCTCGTCGCGCAACCGTTCCAGCTCGGCCTCGCTCAGGTCCTTCATTCTTGTTGAACGCACAACCCCAGCAGCATCACAAATCTTCTGTGCGCGCGAACGCCCGATCCCGTAGATCGCGGTCAGCGCGATCTCGGCATGCTGGTGGTTAGGGAGGTTTACGCCTGCGATGCGGGCCATCGATTCACCCCAAAAAAATCGAAACTTCGAATTATACTTCGACCGACTGACGACTCACCACGGTGACTCGCCGCGATCAACCCTGCCTCTGTTTGTGACGCTGATCGGAACAGATCACACGCACGATGCCGTGCCGCCGAATAATCTTGCACTTGCGGCAGATGCGCTTCACGGATGCCAGCACTTTCATGATTCACTCCTGATTCTCCGGCCCCGGGCGCAGCCAGCCCTTCGCCGATTTGTTGCGTAGAGACTCTTCACTTGGCGCGGAAGACGATGCGCGCGCGACTCAGATCATAGGGCGTCAGTTGCACCGTCACTTTGTCGCCCGGCAGTATCCGGATGTAGTGCATCCGCATCTTGCCCGAAATGAAACCGAGCACCATGTGGCCATTTTCCAGTTTTACCCTGAAGGTGGCGTTGGGAAGGTTCTCGACGACCTCCCCCTGCATTTCGATCAAATCTTCCTTTGCCATCCTATTTCGCCGGTAGACCGGAGCCCTTGAAGTTCGCCTTCTTCAGCAGGCTCTCGTACTGGTGCGACATGGCATAGGCCTGAACCTGGGTCATGAAATCCATGGTCACCACGACAATGATCAGCAGCGAAGTACCGCCGAAATAGAATGGAACGTTCCATTTCAGAATCAGGAACTCGGGCAGCAGGCAGACGATGGTGATGTACGCCGCACCAACCAGGGTCAACCGCATGAGAATCTTGTCGATGTAACGCGCGGTCTGGTCGCCGGGCCGGATGCCGGGGACGAAGGCGCCGCTGCGTTTCAGGTTGTCGGCCGTTTCCTTCGAGTTGAAGACCAGCGCGGTGTAGAAGAAGCAGAAGAAGACGATCGCCGCCGCATAGAGCATGACGTAGATCGGCTGCCCCGGCGACAATGCCCCGGCGACGTCCTTCAGCCAGCGTACCGATTCGCCCGAGCCGAACCAGCCGGCGAGAGTGCCCGGGAAAAGAATGATCGACGAGGCGAAGATCGGTGGAATCACGCCCGCCATATTCAGCTTCAGCGGCAGGTGCGAACTCTGCCCGCCGTAGATCTTGTTGCCCACCTGCCGTTTGGCGTAGTTGACCAGAATCTTGCGCTGGCCACGCTCGACGAAGACGACGAAGGCCGTGACGAGAACGACCAAGATGCTGATCACGATCGCCGTCAGCGGATGCATGGCGCCCGTGCGCACGAGTTCGAGCAGCCCGCCAATGGCGTTCGGCAGACCGGCAGCGATGCCGGCAAAGATGATGATCGAGATCCCGTTGCCCAGACCGCGTTCGGTGACCTGCTCGCCCAGCCACATCAGGAACATCGTGCCGGTCACCAGAGTGACAACGGTCACCAGCCGGAACATCATCCCTGGCTCGAGAACCAAGCCTGGCTGAGCCTCGACGGCGACTGCAATGCCGATTCCCTGGAACAGCGCGAGGAAGACGGTTCCGTAACGAGTATATTGCGTGATCTTGCGACGGCCTGCCTCGCCTTCCTTCTTCAGCGCTTCGAGCTGCGGGCTGGCGTGCGTCATCAGCTGCATGATGATCGACGCCGAAATGTAAGGCATGATGCCCAGGGCGAAAATGGTGAAGCGTGACAGGGCCCCCCCGGAGAACATGTTGAACATGCCAAGGATGCCGCCCTGCTGCTGATTGAACAACTCGCTCAGAACCCGCGCGTCAATCCCCGGCACCGGGATGTGCGCACCGATGCGGTAAACCACCAGCGCGCCGAGCAGGAACCACAGCCGGCGCTTGAGATCGCCGAACTTGCCGCCCTTGCTGACTGTGTTCGCATTAGTTGCCAAGAAAGCTCACCCCTGAGCGCGGATCATTCCGCGACGCTACCACCGGCAGCTTCGATCGCTGCCCGTGCACCGGCCGTTGCCCCGACACCGCGGAGGACGACCTTGCGGTCGATCTCGCCCGACAGGATCACCTTCGCCGACAGCACGTTCTGCGCCACGAGGTTGGCCTGGACGAGCGTCGCGAGATCGATCTCGATGACCGGCAAGCGCGCGATCTCCGAGAGACGCACCTCGACGTTGCGCGCCCTGGTCAGCGACTTGAAGCCGCGCTTCGGCAAGCGGCGCTGCAAAGGCATCTGCCCGCCCTCGAAACCCACCTTGTGCAACCCTCCAGCGCGCGACTTCTGGCCCTTGTGACCACGACCACCGGTCTTGCCAAAGCCGGATCCGATACCACGGCCGACTCGCTTTCTTGCCGGCCGCGAACCATCGGCTGGCTGTACGGTATTGAGTTCCATCTCAGCGCTCACATTTCACAAGATAGGACACCTTGTTGATCATTCCGCGCACCGCCGGCGTGTCCTCCAGCAGCGAACTGCTGTTGACGCGACGCAGCCCCAGGCCCCGAACGGTCGCTCGGTGCGACTCCTTGGTGCCGATCAGGCTCCTCACCAGGGTCACCTTCACTGTTTTCTCAGCCATCTCTTACCCCAGGATCTCGGCAACGGACTTGCCACGCTTGGCAGCAACCTCGGCGGGCGTGGTCATCGCACGCAGGCCGTTGATCGTGGCGCGCACGATGTTGTAGGGATTGGTCGAACCGTGCGCCTTGGCGACCACGTTGGTCATGCCGATGACGTCAAAAACCGCCCGCATCGCACCCCCGGCGATGATTCCCGTTCCCTCCGGAGCCGGTTGCATCATCACTCGCGACGCGCCGTGATGACCGACCACCGTGTGCTGCAGCGTGCCGTTCTTGAGGCTGACCCGGATCAGGTTGCGGCGCGCTTCCTCCATCGCCTTCTGCACCGCCACCGGCACCTCGCGCGACTTGCCCTTGCCCATCCCGACACGCCCGTCACCGTCACCCACGACGGTCAGAGCGGCGAAACCGAGGATCCGACCACCCTTGACGACCTTGGTCACGCGGTTTATTGAGATCATCTTCTCCCGCATGCCGTCGTCGGGCTTGTCAGCTTGCTGTGGTTTCCTGCTTTGCGGTTTAGCCATTGATTACTCCAATTCCTTGCACTCTGCGATCAGAACTTGAGGCCGCCTTCACGCGCTGCATCCGCCAGCGCCTTGATCCGACCGTGGTAGCGGAAGCCGGCACGGTCGAAGGAGACGTTCTCGATTCCCGCCTTCCTGGCGCGCTCGGCGATCAACAGACCAATCGTCTTGGCCGCGTTGACGTCGCCCCCGTTCGGCAGCATGCTGCGCACGCCGGGTTCCAGCGAGGAGGCAGCAGCCAGGACCCGCGAGCCGCAGGGCGAGATCACCTGCGCGTAAATGTGGCAATTGGTGCGGTGCACCGACAAGCGCACGGATTTCAGTTCGGCGATCTTGGCCCGGGTCTTGCGGGCCCTGCGCAAACGCGCCTGTTTCTTGTCAATCATCTGAGCACCCTTATTTCTTCTTCTTCGTTTCCTTGATCACGACGACCTCGTCCGCATAGCGCACACCCTTGCCCTTGTATGGCTCCGGGGTGCGATAACTGCGCACTTCCGCCGCGACCTGGCCAACGAGTTGGCGGTCAACGCCCTTGATCACGATCTCTGTCTGCGTTGGCGTCACGGCCGTGATCCCGGCTGGCAACTTGTAGGCAACCGGATGCGAGAACCCCAGCGAGAGGTTGAGGGTCTCGCCCTGTGCCTGCGCACGGTAGCCCACGCCGACGAGATTGAGCTTGCGCTCGAAGCCCGCACTGACACCAGTGACCATGTTCGCGACAACGGCACGGACGGTCCCCGACAAGGCATCGGCCTGCTGCGCCCCGGCAACCGGCTTGCAGAGAAGGCTGCCGCCTTCCTCTTCGACGGTCACCGCCGGGTTGGCCGCGAAATCGAGCGAGCCGAGCGGCCCCTTGACTGAAATCCGTTCGCCGGTCACGACGACGGAAACCCCCGACGGCAGGATGATTGGCTTCTTTGCAACTCGGGACATGGCTACACCTTACGCGACAAAGCACAGAACCTCGCCGCCAACATGGCTGGCGCGGGCCTTGCGGTCGGTCATCACACCCTTGGGCGTCGACACGATGGCCACCCCAAGACCGTTCATCACCTGTGGAATATCACCCGCACCCCGGTAAACGCGAAGCCCGGGCCGCGAAACACGGTCGATACGCTCGATCACCGGCCGGCCGGCATAGTACTTGAGGCCGATCTGGAGCACTGGCTTGCCGGCGTTGGGATCAACCGAGAAGTCTTCGACGTAACCCTCGTCCTTCAAGACCTGGGCGATGGCGATTTTCACCTTCGACGACGGCATGGCGACCAACGCCTTGCTCGCCATCTGGGCATTCCGGATGCGGGTCAGCATGTCGCTGATCGGATCGCTCATACTCATTCTGTTTTCTCCTGCTACCAGCTAGCCTTGACCATGCCTGGTACTTCGCCCTGCATGAAGAACTCGCGCAGCTTGCCGCGAGCGAGGCCAAACTTGCGGAAGACACCACGCGGGCGACCAGTCAGCGCGCAGCGGTTGCGCAGCCTGACGGGGCTGGCGTTGCGCGGCAACGCCTGCATCTTGAGACGGGCCTCGAAGCGATCTTCGATGGGCAGGCTCTGATCAGTGATCACAGCCAACAGCTCGGCACGCTTCCCGGCATATTTCTTGACAACCTTGCGCCGCTTTTCACCGCGGTTGATCACAGCGATTTTCGCCATTTCGTCTCAGTTCCTGAAAGGAAATTTAAACGCGCCAAGCAGGGCACGCGCCTCTTCATCGGTCTTGGCAGTAGTGGTGACACTGATGTTCATGCCCCGCAGCGCGTCGATCCGGTCGTACTCGATTTCCGGGAAGATGATCTGCTCCTTGAGACCCATGCTGTAATTGCCACGGCCGTCGAATCCCTTGCCGGATATGCCGCGGAAGTCACGGACGCGCGGCAGGGCGACGCTCACCAGACGGTCGATGAACTCGAACATGCGTGGGCCGCGCAAGGTGACCATGCAACCGATCGCATAACCGGTACGGATCTTGAAGCCGGCGATCGACTTGCGCGCCTTGGTCATCACCGGCTTCTGGCCGGCAATCTTGACCATGTCGCCCATCGCATTCTCGAGCACTTTCTTGTCCGCGACCGCCTCGCCCACACCCATGTTGAGCGTCACCTTGGTGATCCGCGGCACCTCCATCTTCGACTTGTAGCCGAACTTCTGGGTCAGCTCCGGAACCACCGTATCCTTGTAGTACTGCAGCAAACGCGCCATGAC
>JAEUOM010000019.1 GCA_016788495.1 Accumulibacter sp.
CGCTCGATTCGCCGGCCGATGATCAGGAAACGCCAGCCATCGTCGCGCGTCATGTTGTCCATCGCGAAACCGGCGAGCGACGAGGAGGTGAGAAGCACCTCGTCGAGGAAAGCCAGCGCATCGCTCGGTACCGGTGGCAGCACCTTGGCAGCGGCACTGTAACGCTGCAACCGCTGCTGCAGGCGATTGATCGCATGCCAGTTGTCGAGCGAGAAGCGCTCGCGCACCTGCGTCGCCACCCACAACAGGCGGCGCATGTCGCCGGCCAGACCCTCGCCCCACTCCTCGCCACAGACGGCGCGCAGCAGCTCCGCTTCGCGCGACGGCGGCGCCGTCTCGGGTTTGCCGGCCGTCGACTCGGCGGCCGGCAGCACCTGCAGGACGCGGGCGAGATCGCAGATGGCGCCCAAGGCCTGCTGCGCGTCGCCGCCGGCATCGACCAGTCTCGACAGCGCAACGCGCAGCAGGCGCGAAGTCTTGTCACAGCGTTCGGCATAGCGCCCGAACCAGAAAAGGCTCTCGACGACGCGCGACGACAGGTTGCGGCCGCCGCGGACGAGGTCCGCCTTGCCAACCGAGTGCTTGAGCAGGCTGAAGGTGTTGACCGCCTGCTCGGTGAGAACCCAGGTATCCTTGCTCGAGCCGCCGCGCTGCATCGAGATGATGCGCGCGTTGGACATCGCGGCAACGCGCGTCAGGCCGCCGGGCATGACGATGTGGCCCGCCGGAGTCGCCGCGACGAAAACGCGCAGCCCGACACCCCGCGGCAGCAGCGCGCGCTCCTGTCGGTCATGCCACGCCGGCGCCTGCGAAAAGTTGACGAGTTCCTGGGCAACGTAGGCCTGTGGTCTGGCACGCAGGCGGGCGATCATCTCCTGCCGCTGGCTGCCCCTGAGTTCGTTGCCAAACAGCGGGTCGAAACGCTGCGACGGGTAGGACCCCTTGATCACCAAGTCGTCGAGGTGCTCAATCGTGAACTCGAGCGCCGCCTGTTCGCCACACCACCAAGTGGCGACCGAAGGCATCAGCAGCTTCTCGCCGAGCAGCTTCTCGCTGATCGCCGGCAGGAAGCCGGGCAGCGCCGGCGACTCGAGCAGGCCGCTGCCAAGCGCGTTGGCGATCAGCACGTTGCCCGCGCGCACCGCCTGCAGCAGGCCGGGTATGCCGAGCGTTGAGTCGCTGCGCAGTTCGAGCGGATCACAGAAGTCGTCGTCGAGACGACGCAGGATGGCGTGCACGCGGCGCAGACCACTGAGCGTGCGCAGATACACCCGCTCGCCACGGACCGTCAGATCGTGCCCCTCGACCAGCGGGAAGCCGAGATAGCGCGCCAGATAGGCATGTTCGAAGTAGGTCTCGTTGTACGGCCCCGGAGTCAGGAGGACGACCAGCGGCGTCTCGCCGGCGGTCGGCGCCCAGTAGGCCAGGCTGTCCTGCAGATCACGAAAGAACGAGGCAAGATGCTGCACATGCAGGTCACGGAACTGCTCGGGAAAGACCCGACCGACGATGGTCCGGTTCTCGAGCGCATAACCGGCACCCGAGGGGCCCTGCGTGCGATCGGCAATCACCCACCAGCGACCGTCGGGCGAGCGCGCGAGGTCGGCGGCATAGAGATGCAGGTGGATGTCACCCGGCAGCCGCAGGCCGCGACAGGGCCAGAGGAAGTTCTTGTGACCGAAGATCAGCGCCGGCGGCAGGCTGCCGTCGTGCAGCAGGCTCTGCGCACCGTAGAGATCCCTGAGTACGGCATTGAGCAGGCGCGCCCGCTGCGTCACCGCGGCTGCAAGCTCCTGCCACTCGCCCGGCGACAGGATCAACGGCAGCGGGTCGAGTTCCCAAGGCCGGTCGGCACCCTTCGGATCGGCGTAGACGTTGTAGGTGACGCCGTTCTCGAGGATGCGCCGGCGAACGTAATCGAGCCGATGCCGCATCTGCTCCGGCGTCGCCGCATCGAGTTGCGAGACGAAGGAGCGCCACGGCGGTCGGACGCTGCCGTCTTCGGCGAGCATTTCGTCGAAACGGTCGGCCTTCTTCGGATAGAACGAAACGAGCGATGGCGGCATGCAGACAGGGCGCAGCAGGGCTCGCCGCGCCGGCAGGTTCAGGACCGTCGCAAGTCTAACGTAAACGGGAAGCCGACATTCGCTGCAACCGGTGACAGGTCGATCGCTCCGGGCGTGTGACCGAAGGGGATGAAACGCGCCAGACGGCGACCCTCGGCCTCGTTGGCGTTGACCGGATAGCGGTCCGGGTTGCGTCCACCCGGGTGTTCGACATGGTACTGGCAACCGCCGAGCGATCGCTTCATCCAGGTATCGACGAGATCGAAGGTCAGCGGCGCATGCACGCCGATCGTCGGATGCAGCGCCGACGGCGGATTCCACGCCCGGTAGCGCACGCCCGCAACGAACTCGCCAACCTTGCCGGTCGAACGCATCGGCAATACCTGGCCATTGCAACTGACGACGTAGCGCTCGCCCGCCATGCCGGTGACCTTGACCTGCAGACGCTCGAGCGACGAGTCGACGTAACGGACCGTGCCGCCGATGCTGCCTTCTTCACCCATGACATTCCACGGCTCGAGCGCGTGCCGCAGCTCGAGCTCGATGCCAAGGGCGTGAATCCGGCCGTGCAGCGGGAAGCGGAACTCGAAGTGCGGCGCAAACCACTCGTCCTGCAGCGCGTAGCCGGCACCGCGCAGCTCGCTGAGGACGTCGGCAAAGTCCTGCTGGACGAAATGCGGAAGCAGGAAGCGATCGTGCAACTCGGTACCCCAGCGCACCAGCCGCTCGGGGGCGTATGGGCTACGCCAGAAGTGGGCGATCAGGGCGCGCAACAGCAACTGCTGGGCAAGCGACATGCGTGCATGCGGCGGCATTTCGAAGGCGCGCATCTCGAGCAGTCCGAGACGGCCGTTCGGGCCATCCGGTGAGTACAGCTTGTCGATGCAGAACTCCGCACGATGGGTGTTGCCGGTCGAGTCGATCAGCAGGTTGCGCAGCACCCGGTCGACGATCCAGGGCGTCACGCACTCACCATCCTTGCCAGCGGACGGGAACTGGCTGAAGGCGATCTCGAGCTCGTAGACCGAGTCGTTGCGCGCCTCATCGACGCGCGGCGACTGGCTCGTCGGGCCGATGAACAGGCCGGAGAAGAGATAGGACAGCGAGGGGTGGTTGTGCCAGTAACTGATCAGGCTGCGCAGCAGGTCGGGACGACGCAGGAATGGCGAGTCCAGCACGTGCGCGCCGCCGAAGACGAAATGGTTGCCGCCGCCAGTTCCGGTGTGCCGCCCGTCGAGCATGAACTTCTCGGTACACAGGCGGGACAGGTGCGCCGCCTCGTAGAGATGCGTCGTCCGCTCGACGAGTTCAGGCCAGCTTGCCGACGGCTGGATATTGACCTCGATCACGCCCGGGTCCGGGGTGACGCGGAAGCTGGTCAGGCGCGGATCGGACGGCGGTTCGTAGCCTTCGATGATGATCGGTGTCGCCAGCGCCTCGGCGGTGGACTCGACCGCGGCGATCAGCTCGAGATAGTCGTCGAGCGTCTCAGTCGGCGGCATGAAGAGATACAGCACACCGGCGCGCGCCTGCGCCGAAATCGAGGTGCGGATGACCGCCGCTGCGGCTGCGGCACGCGCCAGATCGCGTTCGGCGGCGGCGTGCTCGAGTGCTTCGGAGACCCGCTGCAGCTCGCGCTCGGCAAAGCGTTCGCTGCTGATCGCCGCCCGTTCGGCGCCCAGGCTCTCGCTGTGGCTGACGGCGAACTGCGCCCGGATTTCGGCATGCGGGCGCAGCGGCGGAAAGGTCTGCGTCGGATCGGGAGCATGGATGTATGGATAATCCTCCTTCGCCACCCAAGGTTGCGAGTCGAGCGGCAGGCGGTAGCCGATCGGAGAATCGCCCGGGATCAGGTAGCAGCGGCCACCGCGCAGGAACCAGGGTCCACTCTGCCAGCCCCCGCCGTTGGCGCGTCTGAGCGGCAGGACGTGGCCGACGACTTCGTCGAGTCCCTGGCGAAAGATGCGCAGCAGGCGCTCGCGTTCGAGTGCATCGTCTAGACGGGAGTCAAAAGGATCGACGTTCACCGGCAGGCGGTGTTCGCGCCAGAGGTAATAGTAGATGTCCTCGTAGGCCGGAAAGACGTGCTGCGCATCGAGCGCCAACCGCTGCGCGAGGGCGTCGAGGAAGCGGCCCCCGAGCGCCGCGTCGGCGCCGTAGTCGCGACTCTCGTCGGCACACAGTGCCGGATTGTTCCAGACCGGCTGGCCGTCACGCCGCCAGAAGCAGTTCAGCGACCAGCGCGGCAACTGCTCGCCGGGGTACCACTTGCCCTGGCCGAAATGCGGCAGGCCATGTGGCGCATACTTCTCGCGCAGGCGGTGATAGATCTCCGCGGCGCGGATGCGCTTGGTCGGCCCGAGGGCGTCGGTGTTCCACTCGGCTCCATCGTGGTCATCGATCGAGACGAAGGTCGGTTCGCCGCCCATCGTCAGGCGAACGTCACCGCTCTCCAGCTCGGCGTCGATCTGGTGGCCCAGCCTCTCGATCGCCAGCCACTGCCCATCGTTGTAGGGAAGGGTCACTCGTGGAGCTTCCCAGCAGCGCTCAATCCGCATGTGGTGTTCGAAGCGGCATTCGCATTCCTCTGTGAAGCCAGTGATCGGTGCCGCCGAAGACGGCTGCGGCGAGCAGGCCAGCGGTATGTGCCCCTCGCCGGCGAACAGACCCGAGGTTGGGTCGAGGCCGATCCATCCGGCCCCGGGCAGGTACACCTCGCACCAGGCGTGCAGGTCGGTGAAGTCATGGTCGGTCCCCGAGGGACCGTCGAGAGACTTGACGTCAGGCACGAGCTGGATCAGGTACCCGGACACGAAGCGGGCGGCCAGCCCGAGATGACGCAGCAACTGCACCAGCAGCCACGCGGAGTCGCGGCATGAACCGCGGCCGAGGACGAGCGTCTCTTCCGGTGTCTGGACGCCGGGTTCGAGGCGGATGACGTAGTTGACGGCACCCTGGATTTGTCGATTGAGGTCGACCAGGAAGTCGACGCTGGCGCGCGGCGCGCGTGGGATGTTGGCGAGCAGCTCTCGGAACAGCGGCGTCGGCGGCAGGCAGTGGAGGTAGGGCTCGAGTTCTTCCTGCTGCCACTCCTCGTAAGCGAAGGGAAAGGTCGTGGCATAGGGTTCAGGAAAGAAGTCGAAGGGATTGATCACCGACATGCTGGCGACCAGGTCGACCTCGACGCAGAACTCGCGCGTCTTCTCGGGAAACACCAGGCGTGCGAGGTAGTTTGCCTGTGGATCCTGTTGCCAGTTGATGAAATGCTGCGCCGGCGTGATCTTCAGCGAGTAGCTGAGGATTGGCGTTCGCGAATGCGGTGCCGGCCGCAGGCGGACGACCTGCGGCGACAGCGCGATCGGACGGTCGTAGCGATAGCGGGTCAGATGGTTGAGGGCGACATGAATGGACACTTTCAGCTCCGGGGTAGGTAATCGGCTCGTTCGTGCAGGATGATGCACCGTCGGCTCTCAAGAAACAAAATCGCAGGTGCTTGTTTCTTGTAGAACACCTTGCGCGCGATCCGCGGGGTTGGGTTGCTCAGAGTTGCAGTTGTCTGAGCAGGTCGGCCTCGAGCCTGACGCGGCTGGCGCTCTGCTCGAGATGACCGCCACTGATCAGAAACGTGTCTTCGACCCGCTCGCCGAGGGTGGCGATCTTCGCCGTATGCAGGCTGGCACCGTGTCCGGCCAGTTCCCTGGCGACGATGAACAGCAGGCCCGGCCGGTCCGCAGCAACGACCGTGAGAACGAAGAGCCTACCCGTGTCGTCGGCTTCGAGGCTGACCAGCGGCCTGATGCTGACCTGCGGCTGCAGCGGGAAGTACCTCACCTGCCGCGGCATGCGCCCGTTTGCCGGCGCCTCGGCCGGCTGCCGGTGGGCCAGTCGGTCGGCAAGTTCGTGTTCGATGTAGCTGATCATCGCCCGGTCGCAGTCGCGGTCGCTGAGATCGAGCAGGACGAAGGTATCGAGCGCGTAGCCATGCGCGGTCGTATGGATGCGGGCATCGACAATGCTGTAGCCGGCACGGCAGAAGAAGCCGACCATGTGCAGGAAGAGTTCCGCCTCGTCGTGCGTGTAGACCATCACCTCGATGCCGGCACCGAGCGGGTTGAGACGGGCGCTGACGACTGGTTGGCGACTGTCGATGCGATCCTGCAAGGCGCGTGCGTGCCAGGCGATCTCCTCCGCTGACTGGCGCAGGAAGTATACAGTATCGAGCTGTTGCCACAGCTTTTCGTGTGCGCCTTCGGGCAGCGCCAGATAGCGCATCAGGCGCATCGCCTCGCGCTGCCGCTGGGCAATCACGCCGCGCGTCATCAGGTTCTCACTGTTCGACAGCAGCTTGCACCGCGTTGCGTTGAACAACTGTTCGAGCAGTTGCGCCTTCCACGTATTCCAGACCTTCGGGCTGGTGCCGCGAATGTCGGCGACCGTCAGCAGGTATAGCGCGATCAGGTGCCGCTCATCGCCGACGACGGCCGCGAAAGCCGCCACCACCGCCGGGTCGGCAACATCCTGCTTCTGCGCCACGCGTGACATCAGCAGGTGGTGGCGAACCAGCCAGACAATCAGCTCGTTGTCCTCGGCAGCGAGGCCATGCTGTTCACAGAACTCGCGCGCATCGGCGGCACCGAGTTCTGAATGGTCGCCACCGCGCCCCTTGGCGATGTCATGGAACAGGGCGGCGATGTAGAGCAGCCAGGGCTTGCCAAGGTCGCTGATCAGGCGGCTGCACAGCGGGTATTCGTGCGCGAAGTCGTCCATCGTGAAACGGCGCAGGTTGCGCAGCACCTGCAGGCTGTGCTGATCGACGGTGTAGACGTGAAACAGGTCGTGCTGCATCTGGCCGACGATGCGCCCGAAGCTCGGCAGGTAGCGGCCGAGGACACCGAACTGGTTCATCGCGCGAAAGGCGTGCACCAGGCCTCGATCCTGCTGCAGGATCTCCAGAAAGCGCGCACGGTTGAGCGGCCGAACGCGGAAGTCGTCGTCCACCAGCTGGCGCGCCCGCCAGAGCGCCCGCTGCGTCCGCGCGCTCATTCCCTTGAGTTCGGAGTACCGTTCCAGCAGCAGGAAGGCCTCCAAAATCGCCGCTGGCTCGACCTGAAAGACCTCCTCATGGACGACGTCGAGGAACTCGTGCACGTTCTGGAAGCGCTCGTTGATCGATAGCGGCGGTTCATCGGGCGGTGGCAGAAGGGTTGCCGCCATGTTCTGCAGCAGGATGGCGCAGATCTGCGTCACTGTCTTCGCCCGCCGGTAGTACTTCTGCATCAGTTGTTCGCTCGGGCGCTGCCTTTCGCTGCCGGCGCAGCCGAGCTTCTCTGCCAGCGGTGTCTGGTATTCGAACAGCAGACGGTCTTCGCGACGGCCGGCGTGCAAGTGGAGATGTGTTCGCACGTGGCGCAGGAAGTGCTCGCAGCCAGCGAGCAGCCGGGCCTCATCGTCGGTGATGAAGCCGTGTTGTTCGAGATCGCGCCAGGACTTGCCGAAACCGGCAGCCTGCGCAATCCACAGGACGAGCTGCAGGTCGCGCAGACCCCCCGGGCCATCCTTGCAGTTCGCCTCGAGACTGTTGGGTGTGTCGCTGAAACGCCGATGGCGGTCCTCCTGCTCGATTCGCTTCGTCTGCAGGAAGGCACAGGCGTCGATGCTGGCGGCGAGAATCGAGCGCAAGCCGGCGAACAGCCGCTGGCTTCCCGCGAGCAGTCGCGATTCGAGCAGCGCCGTCTGCACCGTGGTGTCCCCGGCAGCCTCCTCGAGGCATTGCTCGACGGTGCGCACGCTGTGGCCGGTTTCCAGCCCGATGTCCCACAACAGGCAGACCAGCTGCTCGAGGCGCTCGGCCAGCGCCCGATCGGCCTCCTCGGGCAGGAGGACGAGGAGATCGATGTCGGAGGCGGGGTAGAGCTCTCCGCGGCCGTAGCCGCCGACCGCTACGAGGCCGAGCGAAGCCGGCAGGGCGAGAGCCTGCCAGGCATCGCACAGCACTTCGTCGATCAGCCGACAGCGGTCGCGCAGCAGGGTTTCGGCTTCGGCGTTGCCGAGGAAGCGCTCGTTGAGCCGCCGTTGCTCACCCTGCAGTCGCGCCTTGAGGTCGGCGATCAGTTGCTGCCGGGCCGCCGTCTGCCCGGTCATCGCCATGTGCTGGCGGGCGTCAGCCGCCAGGCACGGCAGCGCGACGACGGAGGCCCTGGCGACAGCCAGTGGCGGCAGAACCACGACCAGCGCTCGATGCCGCCCTGGAGAACCAGCCATGGCCATGCCATGAGCGTCTGCGGGCGCCAACGCTCCAACGCGAGCAACTCCTGCAACGTCGCCAGAGCAGCTCCCCAACAACACGAGGTCGATCGCTCGCCGGTCATTTCCTCGGCCCGCAGCATCGCTTCGCGCCACAGGATTTCAGCGCGCGCTTCGCTGACTCGCGCCCGGCTTGCCAGCCAGGGAAGAATCATCGGTGCTCTCATATCGGGTACTCCACTGTTCGTTAAGCCAGCGGCTCGCGCCGGGGAACCACAACAGTCCTTCCGCCACGGCTGCCCCGTCCGCTTCTCGCGACAGGGTCGTCAGCTTCGCTTCAAGCAAGATCCGTGCAAGATGCCGACATGGTTTGGCATGAGTCTTGCGTCAAGTGGGCGTGGCGGCCGTGCCACTGCCGATCGCCAGCCTCGGACGTCGCTTGCGACGCTTGTGCCAAAGACGCAGCAAGGCGGTCGGCACCCTCCGGGGGGTGGGCCCAACTCCTTGCTGGGGCGAGGCTACGCTCGCCAGCGCAGCTGGTCAGCGGACGCCGCGGGAACCGTCGGCGGCGACTAACGGGCATGCGGGCTTGCGACTGCCGCCTTGTTGGCGGCACAAGGAAGGTGCGTCGGCGCACCAGCGGTGCACCAGGAATGGGCGTTTCATGGAGCTGAACGGGCTTGGCAGGCCTCGGACAACGGTGCTCCACAAGGATCAGGAGAAACGGGATGGCAAGCGGGAACCGGAGGGCGTTCTTCAGGGTGGATGGCGAGCCAGCGGTCGAACTGCCGCTGCTGCGGTCAACACAGGGTAGCAGGTGCCTGGACATCCGCCACCTCGGCGCCAGCAGCGGCTATTTTGCGTACGACTCGGGCTTCGCTTCGACCGCCAGTTGCCGATCGAAGATCAGCTTGGTCGACGCGGAGCGCGGCGAGCTTCTCTATCGAGGTTACCCGGTCGAACAACTGGCAACCCAGTGCGATTTTCTCGAAGTGGCCTATCTTCTGCGGAACGGCGAGTTGCCCGACCACGAGCAACTCGCCTCCTTCGCCGGGGCGATCAGGCGGCAGGCCGCCCTGCACGAACAGATGGTCAAGCTTTACGAGGGCTTTCGCCGCGACGCGCGCCCGATGGCGGTGATGGTCGGTGTCGTCGGTGCCCTGTCGGCATTCGATCACGCGGCCGGCGAGTTCAGCGACCCCGCCCAGCGGCTGCTTCGCTTCGAGCGCGTCGTCGCACGGCTGCCGACAATCGTCGCCATGGCCTACAAGTACTCGATCGGGCAGCCGTTCATGAAGCCACGGCCGGACCTCTCATACAGCGCCAATTTCCTGTACATGATGTTCGCCACGCCACGCGAGGAGTACACGCCGAATCCGGTGTTGGTCCGCGCGATCGACCGGATGCTGACGCTGCAGGCCGACTGCGGGCAGGATGCCGCCACCGCGACGGTACGCATGGCTGGCTCGTCGGGAGCCAATCCCTACGCCTGTCTGTCGGCAGCGATCGCCTGTCTTGCCGGGAAGGCTCTCGGCGGCACCAGTGAAGCCTGCCTGGCGATACTCGCCGGCATCGGCGATGCAGCGCGCGCCGGTGGCATCGTTGCTCTGGCCCGGGAGCTGCCCGATGGCGCGCGTTTGCCCGGCTTCGGCCACGGCCTTTGCGGCGAGAACGATCCGCGGCTGCCGCTGATGCGCGAAAGCTGCGCCGAGCTCCTGCTGGAGCTGGGTCTCGAAGAGGCACGTTTCGGCAGACTGGTCCGGGCAGTCGAGAAGATCGCCCTCGAAGACCGCTTCTTCGTCGAGCGGCAGCTGCAGCCGAATGCGGACTTCTATGGCGCGATCGCGCAGCAGGCGCTCGGCGTTCCGCCGTCGATGTTCGCCTGCACACTTGCCATGGCACGAGCCGCCGGCTGGATGGCGCACTGGGAAGAGATGCTGACCGACCCGGAGTACCGTATCGCTCGTCCGCGACAGCTCTACACTGGAACACTGCGGCGGCCGCTGCCCGCCGCACTGGCAGACTGAACCGGCGCGCGACCGCCAGTCGGTGGTGGCGCGCCGGGGCGGCCAGTGGGCGCTCGCGGCATGATTGACCGACTGGCCACCGTGAATTGACCATACTCCCCGTGGCAGCGCATAATTTCCCGGCAGTGCCCGCGGACGTTGCCCCTCCAGGCAGCGCTCGCCGGCTATCTCCGGAGGTTGGTCGTGTCTCGTTCCAGACGCTGGCTCTGGCTGTGGTTCGTCGTCTTCCTGTCGCTGCCGGCCAGGGCGGCGAGCCTTGCCGAGGGCTTTACACGGCTACCGGAAGGTGCCGTCGTCCTGCTGATGCCGCCCGACATCGAGCTCTTCTCGGTCAGCGCCGGCGGAATTCTCGAGCCGCAGGCCGAGTGGACGGAAAGGGCGCATGCCAACCTGCGGCAGGCCTTCCTGACCCGCAGCAGCGCGCTCAAGGTAAACTTCATGCCGCTGCCGGGGGAAGTCGACGAAGTCGTCGACAGTCTCAACCGGTTGCATGGGGCCGTCGGCCAGGCAATCGCCATGCACCACAGCGGACTGTTCGCCCTGCCGACCAAGGAAGGCAGGCTCGACTGGTCGCTCGGCGACGAGGCAGCGTTGATGCGTGCGCGCACCGGCGCGGACTACGCGCTGTTCGCCTTCGTTCGTGACAGTTACGCCAGCGGCGAGCGCGTCGCCATGATGGTCGTCGGTGCCCTGCTCGGCGTCGGCCTGGGCGGCGGCATGCAGGTCGGTTACGCGTCGCTGGTCGATCTGGCCACCGGACGCGTGGTCTGGTTCAATACCCTGCTGCGGCAGTCCGGCGACCTGCGCGAGCCGGAGAAGGCACGTGAGTCGTGTGACGCACTGCTCGACAGCTTTCCCGAGTAGTGGCGATGCAGCGGCGCCAGTTCCTCACCGGCTGTGCCTGCTGCGGCCTGCTTGCCCCGACCCCGGCGCTGTTTGCCGCGACCCTTGGACCGCTGCCGGCGCGCCTCGAGCGACCGGACCCCGGCAGCGATGAAGGGGGCCTCTGGTCGCTGCTTGCGCGCGAGGAGGAACGCCTAAAGCGAAGCCGCTTCCTGCTGCGCGACGCGGCGCTCAATGCCTATGTCACAGGTCTCGCCTGTCGTCTGGCGGGGGAGCATTGCCCGGACATCCGCGTCTACATCGTCCGCTCGCCCTTCTTCAACGCCTCGATGGCACCCAACGGCATGTTGCAGCTGTGGACAGGGCTCCTGCTGCGGATGGAGAACGAGGCGCAGCTGGCGGCCATCCTTGGCCACGAGATCGGTCACTACGTCGGTCGCCACAGCCTCGAGCAACTGCGCGACGCGAAGTCGCGCACCGCCCTCGGCCAGTTTCTCGGTATGGCGCTCGGGGCTGCCGGCGTCGGCGCGGCGGGTTCGCTGGCACAACTAGCACTGCTCGCCGGCATGTTCGCCTATTCGCGCGAACACGAGCGCGAGGCGGATCGCATTGGCCAAGAGCTGATCGCCACTGCCGGCTACCCGCCGATCGAGGCGGCGAAGGTCTGGCAGCAACTGGTCGCTGAACTCAAGGCCGAGGCCGAATGGTCGGGCGATGCCGGCAGTCGCAGCATCTTCTTCGCCAGCCATCCGGACCCGGAGGAGCGCAGCCAGGCAATGACCAACCGCGCTGCGACGATGAACGGCGATCGCGGCGACCCGGCCAGCGCAGCCTACGCCGGGAAGATTCGCGGCCATCGCCGGCAGTGGCTCGATGACGAACTCAGGCGGCGCAAGGCGGGCGAAACGATCGCCCTCCTCGAGCGCCTGCTGCGCCAGGCGGACGATGGCGAGACACGCTTTTTCCTCGGCGAGGCCTTTCGGCTGCGCGCTGCCGACGGTGATGCCGGCCGTGCACTGAACGAGTATGCTGCCGCCGAAACGCGATCGGACTGCCCGCCCGAGATGTACCGTGCGCGCGGCATACTGCAACGCCAGGCCGGCGACACGGCGGCGGCGAGCGCTTCGTTCCGGCGCTACCTGTCGCTGAGTCCCTGCGCCGAGGACGCAGAGATGATCCGCAGCTACCTGCAGGAAGGAATCTGAAATGTCACGTTGGCTGCTGGTTCTCGTGCTGGTGCTGCTCTCCGGCTGTGCCGGGATGTCGAAGGTCGGTCCGGGCGAAGTGACGGTGCGCGATTCGCTCTCGGTCACACTCGACGCCGCCTGGAACCAGTACGCGCTCGGACTGACCACGAAGAGCGAAGTGTGGACGCTTGACGGTCTGCCGCTCGACCGCCTCGTCTTCTATGTCGGCATTGCCGACGGAGAGACTCTGGCCGAACTGCAGCGGCGTAGGGACCGCCAGATCCCGAAGTTCCGGGCGACGATGCAGGCGCACGAAATCGTCGAGATGTACGAGGTCTTCGCCACCCATGATGGCAGCTCGTTCCAGCGCGAGAAGCTGGCGCCGGCTCCCTTTGCCGGCGGCGAAGGCTTCCGCTTCGAGTTTTCGCGCGTGCGCAAGGCCGATGAGCTGGAGATGCGCGGCGCCGGCTACGGTGCGGTACGCGGTGGCAAGCTGTATCTGCTCGTCTTCGAGGCGCCGCGCAGCCATTACTATGCGCGGAACCTCGGCCGCTTCGAAGCGGTCGTCAGCTCGCTGCGCATCCGCGGCTGAGTCGTCGCCGGGGAGGCGGCCCGCTCGCCGGCCAGCGTTCCCTGGCTGCCACCTGGCCGTCACTGGTGGAGGAATCGTCTTGCGCATCGTCGTTGCTCCGGATTCTTTCAAGGGTAGCCTGAGTGCGATCGGCGTCGCGCTGGCGATGGAGCGCGGCATTCGTCTCGTGTTTCCCGAGGCCAGGGTGCACGCGGTACCGATTGCCGACGGCGGTGAGGGCACGGTGGCGGCGCTGGTCGGCGCGACCGGCGGCACGCTTCGCCAGACCCGCGTAACCGGGCCGCTGCGCGAACCGGTACTGGCACAATGGGGAGTTCTCGGTGACGGCGCGACGGCAGTGATCGAGATGGCTGCGGCATCGGGCCTGCCGCTGCTGGCCCCCGATCGGCGTGACCCCCGGTTGACGACGACCTTCGGCACCGGCGAGCTGATCCGCGCCGCGCTCGATTGCGGCTTGCGCAAGATCATCATCGGCATCGGCGGGAGTGCGACGAACGACGCTGGCGCCGGCATGCTGCGTGCCCTCGGTGCCAGTTTCGCGGACGCCGCGGGCAGCGAACTTCCCGACGGCGGTGCGGCGCTGGCCCGTCTCGAGCGGATCGACCTCGACGGCCTCGATCCAAGACTAGACGAGACCGAGATCATCGCCGCCAGCGACGTCGACAACCCGCTCTGCGGTCCGCGCGGCGCGTCGGCGGCATTCGCCCCGCAGAAGGGCGCGAGCGCCGCTACCGTGGCCGTGCTGGACGCCGCGCTATGCCGCTATGCCGACGTCGCGCGCCGCGCAACCGGGCGCGACGTCGCCGGGCTGCCGGGTGCCGGAGCGGCCGGCGGACTTGGGGCCGGCCTGCTGTTCTTCACGCCGGCGCAACTCCGCCCCGGGGTCGAGATCGTTCTCGACGCTGTTGGCTTCCCGGAAATCGTCAGTGACGCCGATTTCGTCATCACCGGCGAAGGGCGCACCGATTTCCAGACGGCCTTCGGCAAGGCGCCAGTCGGCGTCGCGAGAGTCGCCAGACGATTCGCCGTCCCCGTCTTCTGCGTCTCGGGCGGTCTCGGCGAGGGAGCAGACGATGTCCTGTCCCTGGGAATCGATGCGACGATGAGTATCTGTGACCGACCGATGCCGCTCGACGAATGCCTGCGGACGGCCGCGTCGCTGATCGAGTCGGCGACGGCGCGCCTCTGCCGCATCATCCGTGCCAGTCGGCGGGGCGGCCGCATGCCCTGAAACCGCCGCGGCGAACGCTTGGCCGCTGCCGCCTGGTGTAGCTCGGCGGCAGCTTGCGCGGAGGGCAGCGGATCATTCGAAGTGGCAGACGTAGTCGAGGGTTTCGAGCGTCTCGATGTCGAAACTGGAGTTGCCCGGCACCGAAAAGCGCTCGCCGCCCGTGTATGTGTGCCACTCGCTTTCGCCGGCGAGGCGGATGCGGCAGCGGCCAGCGTTGAGTTCCATCACCTCGGGTTCGCCGGTGTTGAAGGTCAGCGAAGAGGGAAAGATGATGCCGATCGTCTTGCGCGCACCGTCCGCGAACAGCACCGTATGGCTCACGCACTTGCCGTCGAAATAGATGTTGGCCTTCTTGACCACAGAGACGTTGTCGAACTGCGACATGATGGGTTTTCCTTTCGAAGCTCAGGCAGCCAGTGCGACCGGCGGAAGATCCGCGTCGATGCTGCGTGCCAGATGGATTTTGATGATATGAGCGACGGTCGATGGCCGTCAAGCTCGAGCGCATGGCGACGCGCGCCCTTGCCATGGCGCCCGCAGACCGGCGGCGGCGAGATCGGTGATCGGCCAGTCGAGCGGCCACGCGACTGTCGGAACGCTCGCTACTTGCCGATGCAGAAGCGACCGAAAATGTCGCCGAGCAGATCGTCGCTGCTGTAATCGCCGGTTATCGCACCGAGCGAGCGCTGCGCCAGACGCAGTTCCTCGGCGAGGAGCTCGAGTCGTGGCAGTTGTGCTTGCGCTCTTGCGACGTGCTCGCGGGTGCTGGCTAGCGCCTGCAGGTGGCGCTCACGGGCTATGAAGACGTCTTCGGCCGGTTGCCAGCCGATGACTCTCAGCAGTTCCTCGCGCAACAGCTCGACGCCTGCGCCGGAGCGGGCGGACAGCAAGATCGTGACGCCATCGTCGTCCTGCCGGCGCTCGGCGCCACCTGATACGAGGTCGATCTTGTTCAGCACAGTGATCCGTGTCGGCTGGGTCGGTAGCCGGGCGAGGATCTCGCGTTCGGCGGTGCCGACGCCACTGCATGCGTCGGCGACGAGGAGAACGACATCAGCGCGCTCGATCTCACGCCAGGTCCGTTCGATGCCGAGCCTCTCGATCTGGTCCTCGGTTTCGCGCAGTCCGGCGGTGTCTATGACGTGCAGCGGAATGCCGGCGAGCTGCAGGCTGCCGCGGACGAGGTCGCGCGTGGTCCCCGGTAGGGCGGTGACGATCGCCAGTTCGTCACCGGCGAGGCGGTTCAAGAGGCTCGACTTGCCAACATTCGGCTGCCCGGCAAGGACGACATGCAGGCCGCTCTGCAGCAGCCGGCCTTGCCGGGCGCGTTCGAAGACCAACGTCAGACGCGCCTGCAGGCGGTCGAGGCGGCCATGAGCGTCGGCCTCCTCGAGAAAGTCGATCTCTTCGTCAGGGAAGTCGAGCGTCGCCTCGACCAGTGCCCGCAGTTCGACGAGCTGTTCGAGAAGCTGGCTGACCTCACGCGAGAACTCCCCCTGCAGCGAGCGGACGGCACTACGGGCGGCGGCAGTGGTCGCCGCATCGATCAGATCGACAACCGCTTCGGCCTGCGCGAGATCGATCTTGCCGTTGAGGTAGGCGCGGCGGCTGAACTCGCCCGGTTCGGCGAGCCGGGCACCCAGCTCGAGGCAGCGGGCAAGCAGCATATGCAGGACGACCGGGCCTCCGTGGCCCTGCAGCTCGAGGACATCCTCGGCGGTGAATGAATGCGGCGCTGGGAAGTGGAGCAACAGGCCGCTGTCGATGACCGTGCCATCAGCCATCCGGAAGTCGGCCAGGGTGGCATGCCGCGGCGCTGGTCGCTTGCCGCTCAGCCGCTGGGCAAAATCTGCCAGCCCGGCGCCGGAAACGCGGATGACCCCGATACCGCCACGGCCGCTGGCGGTCGCGATGGCGGCAATGGTGTCGCTGCTTTCCGCCCGGTCAGGCCTTGCTGTCGTTGGCGGCCTTTCCGCCACTCTCGATCATCCTCGTGATCTGCCATTGCTGGGCAATCGACAGGATGTTGTTGACCACCCAGTACAGGACCAACCCGGCCGGGAAGAAGAAGAACATGACACCGAAGATGAACGGCATCATCAGCATGACCTTCGCCTGAATCGGGTCCGGCGGCGTCGGATTGAGCTTGGTCTGGATGAGCATGGTGCCCATCATGATCAGCGGCAGGATGTAGTACGGGTCCTGCGCCGAGAGATCCTTGATCCAGAGAATCCAGGGTGCGTCGCGGATTTCGACGGCCCCGAGAAGTGCCCAGTAGAGGGCGATGAAGACCGGAATCTGGACCAGAATCGGCAGACAGCCACCGAGCGGGTTGATCTTCTCGCGTTTGTAGAGCGCCATCATCTCCTGGTTAAGCTTCTGCCGATCGTCGCCGTAACGTTCCTTGAGCTGCATCAGCCGTGGCGTCACGGTCTTCATCTTCGCCATCGACTTGTAGCTCGCCGCCGACAGCGGGAAGAACAGCAGCTTGATGGCCACGGTGAGCAGCACGATGGCCCAGCCCCAGTTGCCGACCAGCTTGTAGATCGCTTCGAGACACCAGAAGATCGGCGCGGCAATGACCGTCAGCCAGCCATAGTCGACGACCAGCGGCAGACCCTGCGCACCGATGCCACCCTCAGCCTGCGGTTTCGCCAGGTGCTCCAGCGTGGACTGGATCTGTGGTCCGGCGAAAACCGGTACCGCCAGCGAAACCTTCGCTCCCGGCACGGCGAGCGGTACCGGAACGATGACTCCGGCGGCAACCGCCGGAGTCTGGCTGCTCTCCAGTTTGCGCATGTAGAACTCGCGCGGCAGACCCGGCTCGGGAATCCAGGCAGCGACGAAGTAGTGCTGGATCATTGCGATCCAGCCATTGTCCGCTTTGGTCGCGAACTTGGCTTTGCCAGCCTCGATGTCCGCGAAATTGACCTTCTGGAACTTCTCCTGATCGGTGAACACCGCGGGACCAGTGAACGTGGAAACCATGTAGCTCTCGCCGTCGGGCGCCTTGACGTCGCGCTGCAACTGATAGTAGGCGTGCGCCAGCAGCTCCTTGCCGCTGCCGTTGATGATCTCCTGCGTCAGCCCGATGAGATAGCTGCCACGGGTGAAGGTGTAGATCTTGGCGACCCGGACCCCGTTGTCAGCCACCGCCTCGAGGCGCAAATCCAGCTTCTGTGCGTCACCAGAAAGCTCGCGATTGCCCGGAGCCACCGCAAACAGCGTCTTGTGGTTCGGCAGACCGTCGCCGATCAGGCCACTCTGGGCGTAGTACTGATGTTTCGGCCCGAAAAGGGTGAAGTACTGGTCCTTCCTGACGCTGTCACGGTAATCCTTCAGCTCGAGACGGATGATGTCACCGCCCTGCCTGGAGATCTCGACGTTGAACAGGTCCGTGCCGATGGTGACGGTGTCAGCTTTTTCCGGTACGCCAGCGGCCATCGCCGCGGGCGCCGCCGGCAGTGGCGCGTGCAGGCTGCTGCTCGGCTTCGGGGCGGGAGCCTCAGCCGTTCCCGCAACAGCCACCGGCGGCGCTTTCGGCTGGTTGTACTTCTGCCAAGCATCCCACAGCATGACCAGCGAGAAGGAGAATATGAGCAGCAGCAGCAGTCGTCGGTTGTCCATGAAAACCTAGCGTATTCAGTCGTTGGTCAGGGTACGGGATCGAAACCGCCCGGATTCCAGGGATGGCAGCGCGCAAGCCGACGAACCGCGAGGCTCGCTCCGCGGCAAGCGCCATGGCGCTCCACCGCCTCTGCTGCGTACTGCGAACAGCTCGGGAAAAAACGGCAGCGCTGACCCAGCATCGGGCTGACCGCGTAGCGGTAGAAGCCAATCAGCGCAAGCAGAAGATGTTTCATCGGCTCATGGTTGGGGTGAAATGAGCTTGCGCAGCAAGCGGCGAATTTCCTCAGCCAAGGCTTTCCGGTCAAGGGCCGACGGCTTGGCTGCCAGTCGCAGCACGAGGTCGCACGAACTCAGGTTGGCGCGCAGCAGTCGGAACTGCTCCCTCGCCAGTCGCCGCAACATATTCCGGTCCACCGAACGGCGGAGGAAACGCTTGGCCACAACCAGCCCGAGCCGCGCCCCCGCAGCGTCGACAGCCTCGCGAGGCCGATAATGTAGCAGGAAATGGCGGCTCTTCAGCGCCCTCCGGAAGGCAAGAACCGATGCGTACTCGCCAGCCCTGACCAAACGGTAGCGCTTTGGAAAAGCCGCCGGGCGTGGCGGACGTTCGCTCGCAGCGTCAGAGGCTGAGCTCAAACGCCAAGGCGATGGCGACCCTTGGCACGGCGGGCACGAATCACTCCGCGGCCACCACGGGTGGACATGCGGACAAGAAAGCCATGCGTCCGCTTGCGGCGAACGACTGACGGCTGATAGGTACGTTTCATGGCTAAGCCCTTGAAGTCAAAGCTGGAAAAAAGGATGGATTAGACAGCTACGGGGCAAGCCTTGTCAAGGCCATATTTTTTTCGGAGCTGTGGATAACTTCCGCGCAACCGGTTAGAATTTGCATTTTGCGAGTTCTGACAGGAACGGCAGCGGGCCATCGGGGGAAGGCCGCCAGCGCTCGGAGAGGCACTGTCATGGCCGCCAACCATCCCGGGCAGTGTTAGCCATGCTTCTGATTGCAAGGAAAAAGCCACTGTTTGTCGCAGCGGGCCGCGGTTTCGGCTGGCAGCGGGACGGTGCCATGACGTTCGCCGATGAGTAGTTTCTGGTCCTCCTGTCTGAGTCAGTTCGAACAGGAACTACCACCTCAGCAGTTCAACACCTGGATCCGTCCGCTTCGTCTCGAAGGAGAGGACGACGTCGCGCGCGGTCTTCGCTTGCTGGCGCCGAACGGATTCATCCTCAAGTGGGTCAAGGAACGCTATCTGGCACGCATCGAGGCGCTTGGCAGCGAGTATTTTTCGCTACCGGTGATCATCACGCTGAGCCTGGCCGAGCGACCGGCAGCGAATGCCGAACCCGCGCCCGTCGGCTCGGACCGGGGAAGAGCGGGGCCGACGTCGGCGCCGGCGGTCGCCGCAGTCACTTCGAGCCCGGCCAGGACCGCCGACCGGGAGCGCTCAGGCTACGAAAAGACGCGGCTTATTGCCGGCTTCACCTTCGACAACCTGGTTGTCGGCAAGGCCAACGACCTCGCACGCGCTGCCGCCCACCGCGTCGCCGACCAACCGGGCGAGACTGGCTACAACCCGTTGTTCATCTACGGAGGCGCCGGGCTTGGCAAGACCCACCTGATCCACGCGATCGGTAACGCGATCCTGGAACAGCGGCCGAACAAGGTGGTGCGCTACGTGCATGCTGAAGACTACTACTCCGACGTGGTCCGCGCCTATCAGCAGAAGTCGTTCGATGTATTCAAGCGCTATTACCGTTCGCTCGACGTCCTGCTGCTCGACGATGTCCAGTTCTTCAACGGCAAGAACCGGACGCAGGAGGAGTTCTTCTACGTCTTCAATGCGTTGAGCGAGTCAAAAAAGCAGATCGTCATCAGTTGTGACACCTACCCCAAGAACATTTCCGGGCTCGAGGATCGCCTCGTGACGCGTTTCGACTGGGGACTGACGGTGCAGATCGAACCACCGGAAACCGAGATGCGCGTCGCAATCCTCAAGAAGAAGGCAGAACAGGAGCAGGTTGCCCTTGACGACGAAGTCGCTTTTTACATTGCCAAGCACTTGCGATCGAACGTTCGCGAGCTGGAGGGCGCCCTGAAGAAGGTGCTTGCCTATTCGGCCTTTCACGGTCAGCAAATCGCCCTCGAACTCGCCAAGGACGCGCTGAAGGATGTGATCGGCTCGGTCAACAGGCAGATCACGGTCGAGGGCATCCAGAAGACCGTTGCAGAGTACTTCAAGATCAAGGTGGCCGATCTCTTCTCGAAGAAGCGCACACGCGTCGTCGTTCGACCGCGGCAGATCGCCATGTGGTTGGCGAAGAACCTGACATCGCAGAGCTATCCATCGATCGGCGAGCATTTTGGTGGCCGCGACCACACAACCGTGCTGCACGCGGTGCGCACCATCGACCAGTTGCGCCTGAAGGATGAGGCTCTGAACCACGACGTCCATGTCCTCGAGCAGGTGCTGAAGGGGTGAGACGAGCGGGGGAGAAGTCGGTGGGAAACTGCTTGGCTGATGGTGGACAACAGTGGGCGGGCAGCACCGTGGAAAAGTTGTCCCTTTTTGCCCACAGCCCCATACCCTCTCTGTACCTCCCTTTATATGGATCTAATTGGTTGAATTAAATTGTTTACTGGGTGTTATCAACAGACTTGACCGAACCTTAGTCTTTAAAGGATTTAGATATATGCTTCTTATCAAAACACGGCGAGACGTGCTTCTGGCACCCCTGCAGACAGTTTCGGGGATTGTGGAAAGACGCCACACGCTGCCCATCCTGTCGAACGTGCTGCTCGAGAAGCGCGGCGAGGTGCTGACGCTGCTGGCGACCGATATCGAGATCCAGATCACCACTTCTATGGCGGATGTAGACGGGGAAGGCGAAGGTGCGGTGACCGTTGCAGCACGCAAGCTGCAGGAGATCCTGCGATCGCTTCCCGAGACGGCGGAAGTCAGCCTGCTCGTCGAGGATCGACGCCTCCAAGTCAAGGCGGGCAGGAGTCGTTTCAACCTGCAGACCCTGCCGGCAGAGGATTTCCCGACCATGACGCTGTCGCAGCAGGAGGAAGCGAGGAGCCTCAGGCTGACTCAGAAGGAGTTCCGGCAACTGCTCGCGCAGACCCATTACTCGATGGCGACACAGGACGTTCGCTACTATCTCAACGGACTCCTGCTGCTGTTCGCCGATGGCGAATTGCGGGCAGTGGCAACCGACGGCCACCGGCTCGCTTACGCCAGCTTGCCGCTGGTCGGTGGCGCCGGCGGCTTGGGAGAGGACGCGGATACCCGCCAGGAGCTGATCCTGCCACGCAAAACGGTAGTGGAGCTCAACCGTCTGCTTGCCGACACGGATGAGCCACTGGCGATCGACATCCTGTCGAACCAGATCCGCTTCCAGTTCGGACAGGTCAGCCTCGTTTCGAAGTTGATCGATGGTCGGTTCCCCGACTATCAGCGGGTGATACCGCTGACGCTGAAGGATGTCATTCGTGTTCAGCGCAGCGTGTTGTTGCAGTCGATGGTCCGCGCGGCAATCCTGACCAACGAGAAGTTTCGCGGTGTCCGGCTGGTCCTCGGCGACGGCAGCCTGAAGATCATTGCCGCCAACGCCGAGCAGGAGGAGGCACAGGAGGAAATCGAGGTCGAGTACAGCGGTGAGCCGCTCGACGTCGGGTTCAACGTTTCGTACCTGCTCGATGTGCTGAACAACAGTTCCGGGGAAACGATCGACTGGGGTTTCAATGATGCCAGTTCGAGTGCGCTGCTGACCATACCGGGGAACGATCGCTTCAAGTATGTCGTGATGCCAATGCGTATCTGAATCGCGGCGGCAACAGGTGTCAGAGCAGTTTGGTGGTTGAACGGCGGCAAGACAGTGGGTTCATGATGAGCGAAGAAAAGCAGCAGACGGAAACGTACGACGAGTCGAGCATTCAACAACTGGAGGGTCTCGAGGCCGTTCGCAAGCGGCCCGGCATGTACATCGGTGACACCTCGGACGGGACGGGTCTGCACCACATGGTCTTTGAGGTCGTCGACAACGCGATCGACGAGGCTCTGGCAGGATATTGCGACGATATCGTGATCACCATCCACGCGGACAATTCGGTTTCGGTCACCGACAACGGGCGTGGCATACCGACCGGCATCAAGCTTGACGACAAGCACGAGCCGAAGCGTTCGGCGGCGGAGATCGTCATGTGCGTGTTGCACGCGGGAGGCAAGTTCAACCAGAATTCGTACAAGGTTTCCGGTGGGCTGCATGGAGTCGGTGTCTCATGTGTCAATGCGCTATCCCGCTGGCTGCGGCTCGTTGTCCGCCGCGACGGTAGGAAACACCTGATCGAGTTCAACCGCGGGCTGGTGGTCGACCGTTTGGTCGAAGTGCGCGACGGTGTCGAGGTTTCACCGCTGCGGATGGTTGGCGAAACGGAGAAACGCGGAACGGAGCTGCACTTCATGGCCGACGAGGAGATCTTCGGCCAGGTCGAGTTCCACTACGAGATCATTGCCAAGCGCCTGCGGGAGTTGTCCTTCCTCAATAATGGGGTCAAGATCAGGCTCAACGACCAGCGCACGGGCAAGGAGGAAAACTTCGCCTTTCTCGGCGGTGTCCGGGGCTTCGTCGAGTACATCAACCGCACGAAGACCGTGTTGCACCCCAACATCTTTCACGCTGCCGGGGAATCGCTTGTCGGTGCGGGAGCGATCAGCGTCGAGGTGGCGATGCAATGGAACGACAGCTACGCCGAACAGGTCCTGTGTTTCACCAACAACATCCCGCAGGCCGATGGCGGCACGCACTTGACCGGCCTGCGCGCCGCCATGACACGCGTCATCAACCGCTATATCGAAGAGCACGAGATCGCCAAGAAGGCGAGGGTTGACATCAGCGGCGACGACATGCGCGAAGGACTTGCCTGTGTGCTGTCGGTCAAGATGCCGGATCCGAAGTTTGCCTCGCAGACGAAGATGAAGCTGGTGTCGTCGGAGGCCCGCCCGGCGGTCGAGGAGGTGGTGGCCGCGAAACTGACCGAGTTCCTGCAGGAGCGGCCGCTCGACGCCAAGGTCATTACGGGCAAGATCGTCGAGGCGGCGCGGGCACGTGATGCCGCTCGCAAAGCCAGGGAGATGACGAGACGCAAGGGTCTGCTCGATGGCGTTGGCCTGCCAGGCAAGCTGGCGGATTGTCAGGAAAAGGATCCGGCGCTCTGCGAACTGTACCTGGTCGAGGGTGATTCAGCCGGAGGCTCGGCAAAACAGGGTCGGGACAGGAAGTTCCAGGCGATCCTCCCGCTGAAGGGAAAGATCCTCAACGTCGAGAAGGCGCGTTTCGACAAACTGATTTCGTCGCAGGAGATAGCCACCCTGATCACGGCCCTGGGCACGGGAATTGGCAAGGATGAGTACAAACCCGAAAAGCTGCGCTATCACCGCCTGATCATCATGACCGATGCGGACGTCGATGGCGCGCACATCCGCACGCTGCTGCTGACCTTCTTCTACCGGCAGATGCCGGAACTGGTCGAGCGCGGACACATCTACATCGCCCAGCCGCCGCTCTACAAGGTGAAGCACGGCAAGGTCGAGCGCTACATCAAGGACGACCAGGCGCTGAAGCAGTTTCTCCTGACGCTGGCGCTCGAAGGAGCGGTATTGACGCCACAGGCCGGCGCTCCGGAAATTGCCGACAAGGCACTGGAACATCTGGCACGCGAGTATCTGCTTGCCGAGGCCGTCATCAACCGCCTCTCGCACCTGATCAATCCGGAAGTCCTGCATGCACTGATCGACTGCAACCTGAAGCTTGAACTGGCCGACGAGCAGTCGGCAGTGGCAACCGCCGGGGCGCTGATGGCAGCGGTCGACAACCGACTGGAGATCAACATCGTCGCTGGCTATGATTCGGTCAACGAGCGCTGGCAGCTGCGGCTGGAAAAGATCCTGCATGGCAATCTGAAGCTCGGGGTGATCGACGACGATCTGTTGGTCAGTGGCGACTACGCACAACTGCGCAAGACGGCGGAGATCCTGGCAGGGTTGTTCGGCCCGGGCGGCTTCATCGCCCGCGGCGACCGCAAGAAGAGCGTCAGCAGCTTTGCCCAGGCCATGCAGTGGTTGTTGAGCGAGGTCGAGCGCAGCGTCAGCAAGCAGCGTTACAAGGGTCTGGGGGAAATGAACCCGGCGCAGCTCTGGGAAACGACGATGGACCCACAGGTGCGCCGGTTGCTCAAGGTGCAGGTCGAAGACGCGATCGGTGCTGACGAGATCTTCAGCACGCTGATGGGCGAACTGGTCGAACCACGGCGCAACTTCATCGAGACGAATGCGCTGGCCGCGCGCAATATCGATGTCTGATCAGCGGCGCGCTTCGCGCTGGCCCGCATGGGCTACTGGTTGCTGCCGGCGGTTGGCTGTCTGCTTCACGGCTTGGCTGCTGGGAGCGCAGGAGCGCGGTAGCGGTTGATGGCATCGCGGGTTTCGCGGGCAACGATGCGCGAAGCCTCGGCGTAGGCCTCACCGCTGCCGGCGTAGAGGATGGCGCGCGAGGAATTGATCATCAGCCCGTTGCCACTGCGGTCGCAACCGGCACGGACGGTCGCCTCGACATCGCCGCCCTGCGCGCCGATGCCGGGAACGAGCAGCGGCATGTCGCCAGTCAGTGCGCGGACGCGGGCGATTTCGCGCGGAAAGGTGGCACCGACAACCAGGCCGCACTGCCCGCCCTCGTTCCACTCGTCGCTGACCAGCCGGGCCAGCCGTTCGTAAAGTCTCTCGCCGCCGACGTCGAGAAACTGCAGGTCGCTGCCGCCCGGATTCGAGGTGCGGCAGAGCAGGATGACGCCCTTGTCGCGATGCGCCAGGTAGGGAGCCACCGAGTCGCGCCCGAGGTAGGGGTTGATCGTGACAGCGTCGGCCTGGTAGCGCTCGAAAGCCTCGATTGCGTACTGCTCAGCGGTGCTGCCAATATCGCCGCGCTTGGCATCGAGGATCACGGGTACGCCGGGATGACGCGAGTGGACGTGGGCGATCAGCGCTTCCAGCTGCTCTTCGGCACGGCTGGCGGAGAAATAGGCGATCTGCGGCTTGAAACAGCAGACCAGGTCGGCCGTCGCGTCGACGATCGCACGGCAGAACTCGAGGATCGCGCCCGGCTTGCCCTTGAGATGTGCTGGCAGGCGAGCAATGTCCGGGTCGAGGCCGACGCAGAGCAGGGTGTTGCGGTCCTTCCAAGCCGATTTGAGTGCGTGCATGAAGTTCATCGTCGAGTCAGCGCAGGCAAAAGCGCCATTCTACGGTCAACCAAGGCGGCCTGCTGCAGGCGGCGACCGCTTGCCCGACAAGGGAAGCGTGCAACGGAGCCGGGATAAGCGGGTAAACTCGAGCTTCTTTGGCCGCCGGAGGTGGCGCGCACATGAAGCGACTCACAGCGGAGGAGTACCTGCGGTTGCGGGCTGGCGCCGAGGTGCTGGAAGCGGACAGCTTCGGCGAGAAGGTGCTGCGCCTGGCGGACGGGACGATCCTCAAGCTCTTTCGGCGCAAGCGCCTGTTGTCTTCTGCGGCATGGTACCCCTACGCACAGCGCTTTGCCGACAACGCGGTTGCGCTGCGGCGCCGGGGAATAGCCGTACCCCAGATCATCGCCGTCGTGCGCATCCCAGCGATCGCCCGCGACGCGGTCCACTACCACCCGCTGCCGGGAGAGAGCCTGCGCCAGTTGCTGCGGGCGGGAATGCACCCGGACGACCGGCAGACGATGAGGCGCGCCTTCAGCCGTTTCGTCATCGAGCTGCACGACAAGGGCGTCTACTTCCGCTCGTTGCACCTGGGAAACGTCCTCCAGCTGCCCGATGGTCACTTTGGTCTCATCGACATAGCCGATGCCCGCTTGCGACCATGGCGTCTGAGCAGGCATCTTCGCCGACGGAATTTGCGGTTGCTGCTCGCTGCTGCCGACGAATGCGAGCTGATTGATGCGGCGGCGGTGCTCTCGGGCAGGGGTGTGGCACCCCTCTGAGCGGGGCGCGCGCCGCCTTTACAACGGGTTGCCCGAACCCTATAATCGCGCCTTCTTTCGAGCGGGGGTATAGCTCAGCTGGGAGAGCGCTTGCATGGCATGCAAGAGGTCCGCGGTTCGATCCCGCGTACCTCCACCAGTGTGGCGAAAGATCATTGATCCGGGTCCCCATCGTCTAGAGGCCCAGGACACTACCCTTTCACGGTAGGTACCGGGGTTCGAATCCCCGTGGGGACGCCAGCTCCTGCGGCTGTCAGGTCATATGTCGGGAAGTTTGGGCCCCACGCTGTGTTCGCCCGGCAGGTGATTCTTCCCGGGCATCGTTTGCCGCGGTGCAGCGCTCGCTGCTGCCGGCAATTCTTGCCAAAGACCAGCAAATCAATTAACTTGGCAGCCCAAGTTGGCGGTTCCCGGAGGAACCCGTTGTCGCCGGAGCGCTCGCTCGCCAGTCACCGGGCTCGGCGTGCAGCGGCAAGTCCACGGGTCGGGGAACAGCGAAATGAACCTTTATTCCAGGCGCCTGGTCAAGCCCTAGCATCCAGCAGTTGCATTTCCGGTCCCGCCATCCGCCCTTGCAAGGAAGAACGATGAATGCTAACGACAAGTTCATGGCCGTTGACGCGCATGTGGATCAGGCAGCGGTCAGGCCGTTGCCCAATTCACGCAAGGTTTTCGTTGTGGGCAGTCGACCCGACATCCGCGTACCGATGCGGGAGATCACGCAGGCGGATACCGATACGGCTTTCGGTGGCGAGAAGAATCCCCCGATCTACGTCTACGACTGTTCCGGGCCGTATTCGGATCCACTGGCACGGATCGACGTACGGCAGGGCTTGTCGGCGATGCGCTCGCCGTGGATCGCCGAACGCGGCGACACCGAACCGCTACCGGGATTGAGTTCACAGTTCGGGCGCCAGCGGGCAGCCGATCTGGCGCTCGACGAACTGCGCTTTCCCGGTCTGCAGAGGAGGCCCCTGCGTGCCAGGTCGGGCTGCAACGTGAGTCAGATGCACTATGCGCGACGTGGACTGGTCACCCCGGAAATGGAGTATGTCGCAATCCGCGAGAATGGCAATCGACGGCAGTATGTCGAGCAGCTGCGCCACTCCGGCCCGCAAGGCGCGCGGCTGGCGGAAGTCCTCTGTCGTCAGCACCGCGGCAACAGCCACGGCGCGAGCATTCCGGAAGAGATCAGTGGCGAGTTCGTTCGTTCGGAAGTAGCGCGCGGCCGGGCGATCATTCCGTGCAACATCAACCACCCGGAAAGCGAGCCGATGATCATCGGCCGCAACTTCCTCACCAAGATCAATGCCAACATCGGCAACTCGGCACTCGGATCAAGCATCCAGGAAGAGGTCGAAAAGATGACCTGGGCCATTCGCTGGGGCGGCGATACGGTGATGGACCTTTCAACCGGGAAGAATATCCACGAAACCCGCGAGTGGATCATCCGCAACAGCCCGGTGCCGATCGGCACGGTGCCGATCTACCAAGCGCTCGAGAAGGTCAACGGGAAGGCGGAAGAGCTGAGTTGGGAAATCTTCCGCGATACGCTGATCGAGCAGGCTGAACAGGGGGTGGATTACTTCACCATCCATGCCGGTGTGCTGCTGCGCTACGTGCCGCTGACCGCGGGCCGGCTGACGGGTATCGTCTCGCGCGGCGGCTCGATCATGGCGAAGTGGTGTCTGGCACATCACCGGGAGAGCTTCCTGTATACGCACTTCGAGGAAATCTGCGAGATCATGAAGGCCTATGACGTGGCCTTCAGTCTCGGCGATGGCCTGCGCCCGGGATCGATCCATGACGCAAATGATGCGGCCCAACTGGGTGAGCTGAAGACCCTGGGCGAGCTGACCGACATTGCCTGGAAGCATGATGTGCAGGTGATGATCGAGGGCCCGGGTCACGTTCCGATGCACATGATCAAGGAAAACATGGACCTGCAGCTGGAGTACTGTCGGGAGGCGCCGTTCTACACACTCGGGCCGCTGACCACGGACATCGCTCCGGGATACGACCACATCACCAGCGGCATCGGGGCGGCAATGATCGGTTGGTATGGCACGGCGATGCTCTGCTATGTCACCCCGAAGGAGCACCTCGGGTTGCCGGACAAGGACGACGTGAAGACGGGGATCATCACCTACAAGCTGGCTGCGCACGCTGCCGATCTGGCGAAGGGCCACCCGGGTGCACAGATTCGCGACAACGCTCTGTCAAAGGCTCGATTCGAGTTTCGCTGGGAGGATCAGTTCAACCTGGGTCTTGATCCGGACAAGGCACGCGAGTTCCATGACGAGACGCTGCCCAAGGAGTCGGCGAAAGTCGCGCACTTCTGCTCGATGTGTGGACCGCACTTCTGTTCGATGAAGATCACTCAGGAGGTGCGGGAGTTCGCTCTTGCCGCGGGACTCAGCAACGAAGAAGCGCTGGCCCGAGGAATGGAGGAGAAATCGATCGAGTTCGTCAAGACCGGAGCAGAGGTCTATCACAAGATCTGAGCGGGCAGCGGATCTGGGCCGGCAGCAGCGAATGGCATGCAGGTGCTGGTGGGCAGGCTAGAAATCCCTGTCGGCTTCCCAGAGCACGAAGCCGTCTTCCTGCTGCGTCCACTGCAGCAGCTCGATCAACGGAAAGGCTCGCTGGCCGAGACCGACGGTGGGTGTTTCGTCCGCGGCATCCATGGTGCTCGAGTTTAGGGGTTCGCCGCTGGCTTCAGCGGGCGAGGCTTTCTGGTCGGCGGCCGCCCGCCGCAAGCGGGTGATCGCTTCCGGCAGCTGTTCGGTGGTGATGACGCCACGCGCACTGCATTCCTTGCCGATGGCGTCAAGCAGCTGCCGGGCGACGGCGGCAAACATCATGATCTGACCGGAAGTGCTTGAGGTGAATTTGACGAGCATGGGTTTCTTCTCCATTGGTCCTGAACCGTGTTGCCATCGTTGCAGGTGCGCGATCGGCGAATGGTAGCACAATGGACCTGACACGCTTGTTGCAGTCGCAGGGTTTTGGCAGTCGCGCCGAATGTCGAGCGCTGATCGCCGGGGGCCGGGTCAGTGTGGATGGCCGTCGGTGCGTGGATTGGGACGAGCAGTTCGAAGCTGCGGGGCTGGTTTTTTGCGTTGATGGAGTCTCCTGGCGCTATCACAAGGCGGTCTATCTGGCGCTGCACAAGCCCGGCTGCTACGAGTGTTCACATCGGCCACAGTATCATCGCAGCGTTTACTCGTTGCTACCGGTGCCGCTGACGCGGCGTGGGGTCGAGGCGGTCGGGCGCCTGGACCAGGACACGACGGGTCTGCTGCTGCTGAGCGACGACGGCGCCTTCGTACACCGTTACACTTCACCCCGCAAGCTGGTCGAGAAGGTTTATGAGGTCAGGACGCGGTATGCGGTCGATGAGGGGCAAGTTCAGGCCCTGCTCGCTGGCGTGACGCTGCGCGATGAAGCACTGACGGTGGCTGCCGTGCGCTGCCAGCGGTTGGACGACAGGCATCTCCGCCTGAGCGTGACCCTCGGCCGTTACCACTTGGTCAAGCGGCTGCTGGCGGCGGTCGGTAACCGGGTGGAGAGTCTGCATCGGGTCGCCATTGGCGGTTTCGTCCTGCCGCCAGAGCTGCGCGCGGGGGATTGGATGTGGCTCGAGGCGGCCGACCTGGAGCGCTTGGCCGCTGGCTGCTTGGCGGCATCGGCCGGCGGGTTGCGCCATGGTGGTCACGCTGCGATGGAAGGAGCGCCAGGGTCGTGATGAGAACGCTGCTGTTGGTCGCTGCGGTGACCGTCCGGGAGACCGGTGCCGTCAGGAATGCTGGCGGCAGGCGACGGTGGTGCATAGCCGGGGTCGCTGGACTGTCGTCTTGCGAGTGGCGCCGGCGATGACCCTGACCGAACTGCGCTACATCGTGGCGCTGGCGCGCGAGCGGCACTTCGGGCATGCGGCGGAAAAATGCCACGTCAGTCAGCCGACTCTGTCGGTAGCGGTAAAAAAGGTCGAGCAGCGCTACGGCGTCGTCCTCTTCGAACGCTCCTCGGCAGACGTGCGCCTGACGATGATGGGCGAGCAGATCGCACAGCAGGCGGAGCGTGTGCTCGAAGAGGCGGCGAGGCTCAAGGAGATCGTGGTGCAGGGGAAGGATCCCTTGCTCGGGCCCCTGCGGCTGGGCGCGATCTATACCATCGCACCTTATCTGCTGCCGCGGCTGATCCCCGCCCTGCACGCACGAGCGCCGCGGATGCCACTTTACCTGCAGGAGAACTTCACCGTCAATCTGGCCGGGCAGTTGCGGCGCGGTGATCTCGACGTGATCGTCGTTGCCCTGCCGTTCGCTGAGCCCGGAGTCGTATCGCGAGTGGTTTACGAGGAGCCTTTTTGTGTCGTGATGCCACGCCAACATCCGTTGGCGCAGCAGGAGCGGATCGACACCCGCCAAGTGGCGGCCGAGAACCTGTTGCTGCTGGGCAATGGGAACTGCTTTCGCGACCAGGTGGTGCAGGCCTGTCCGCAGCTCTCGGCGCCGGGTGGGACCGAGGGATCGCTCGAAGGCAGCTCGCTGGAGACGGTGCGCTACATGATTGCCAGCGGCGCCGGGATTTCGGTCGTTCCTGCTTCGGCGGCAGCTTCGTGGCCACGCGAGGATTCGCTGCTGAGCGTGCGCCACTTCAGCGAGCCGGCACCGATGCGCAAGGTGGTGATCGCCTGGCGGGCGACCTTTCCCAGGCCGCAAGCGATCGACGTCCTGCGTGCAGCGATCGTCGATTCCCCACCGCCCGGGGTGCTCGTCGTCTGATCGTTGCCGGGGCAATCGTCTCCGGGTGATGGGCGATTGGGGAGCGTCAGGCGATGCGTCGGCGACGAGGGGGAGAGCCGGGCCGACCGGTTGCGGGGCGCCGTTGTTTCACGTGGAACGGGCCGCTGGCCAGCGTCGACCCGTGGTCCGTTAATGTGAAAGTCGCGTCAGCGACTCGCGACTTTCCCTTCTCCCGGGCGCGGGAGAAGGGCCGGGAATCAGGGAAACGGCCATGACTTTCATTATCAGGGGCGTCTCGACAGTCGTGACCGTCAGCTGGCTGCCTTGCGCCGCCGTGCCGGCGGAGCCTCGGCGGCGACGACGGTTGCCGCCACATCCGGCTTGGCGGCTGCAGCGCGTGCCTTGGTCGCAGTCGGCTTCGCTGCGCGCTTCTCGAACTCGAAGCCGACCTTGCCGTCGGCGGCACGCACCAGATAGGCGGAGAACTTGCGGCGTGTGCGGGCTGAGACAAATCCGCGCAGCAGTTCGCTGCGGCCGTCCGCGAGCAGCCTGCGCATCTGCTCGGGTTCGATCGGCTGCTGCAGGATCACTGTACCGGAGCGGAAGTCGCAGGTTCTCCCAGCCGTGACAGACCTTTCGCAGACGTATGCCATTCCGTGGCGAAAGACACGAGCGCCACATTTCGGGCAGTCACCAAGCGCTTCGCTTTCCGAGAAGTCCGGTTCTTCGGCGCTGCCGTCGTCGCTGGCGCTGACCTGGCCGAAATCAAAAACGGGGGCATGGTCCTCGTTGAGCTGGATGATGGCGCTGAACGGTCGACCGAGCTTGTTGCGAAAGCCAGTCAGCGGGCCGATCCGGCGTTGCTCGAGCAACTCCTCGATCTCGCGCGCTTCGAACTGCCGCCCGGCGACGATCTTCCAGAGGGAAAAATCACAACCCTGGCACTGGAACTTCTTGTAGGTCTCCTTGATGACCTTGCCGCATTTGGGGCAGGGAGTCGCCAGTTCGCCGAAGTCACCGGGGATGCTGTCACTGTCGTAACTCCGCGCGCGATCGACGATGCGCCGGGTCATCTCGGCGATTTCACTCATGAACTCGTCGCGCGACATTTCGCCACGTTCCATTCGCGCCAACTTCCACTCCCACTCGCCGGTCAGCTCGGGTGCGGTGAGTTCGGTTATGCCGAGGCCGTTGAGCAGGGTCATCAGCGAAAAGGCCTTGGCGGTGGGGAGCAACTCGCGGCCTTCCCGCAGAAGATACTGCTCGGCCAGAAGGTTCTCGATGATCTGGGCGCGGGTCGCCGGAGTCCCGAGCCCGCGCCCGGCCATCGCAGCGCGCAGTTCCTCGTCATCCATGGTCTTGCCCGCGCCCTCCATGGCCGTCAGCAGGGTCGCCTCGGAGTAGCGTGCCGGCGGTCGGGTCTCCTGCGATGCGATCACCACGTCCTCGGTGTGCACCTCCTCACCGGCAGCAACGGCTACGAGGTTACCGTCTTCACCTTCCTGTGCCTCGCGGCCATAGACGGCCAGCCAGCCGGCATTGACGAGAATGCGACCTTCGGTCTTGAAGGGTTCCCCCGTGACGCGGGTGATCCGGGTCGTGGTCTGGTATTCGGCAGCGGGATGGAAGACGGCAAGGAACCTCTTGACGACCATGTCGTAGAGCTTGAACTCGGGCTCGGAAAGACTCTTCGGAGCCAGCAGCGTCGGAATGATCGCGAAGTGGTCGGAAACCTTGGCATTGTTGAAAATCCGCTTGTTCGGCTGCACCCAGTGACGCTCGAGGATCAACTGCGCAAAGGGCGCGTAGCGCGCCAGCAGGCCTTCCTCCACTACCTTGCCAGCTGCCGCGCCGCTGAGCATCGTCAGCGTACTGGCCACCGTCGGGCGATAGTCTTCCGGCAGGGCGCGGGAGTCCGTGCGCGGATAGGTGAGCACCTTGTGCTTCTCGTAAAGAGCCTGCGCCAGCCCCAGGGTGGCCTTGGCCGAAAAGCCGAAGCGGCCGTTCGCCTCGCGCTGCAGACTGGTGAGGTCGTAGAGCAGCGGTGAGAGCTGGGTCGAGGCTTTCGATTCCTCGCTGACCGTACCCGGTTTGCCCAGGCACTGCCGTTGCAGCATGAGCGCCCGCTCCTCCACCCACAGACGGTCGGCACGGGCGTGTTCGTCATCATCCTTGCCCTGGAACTTCTCGTCGAACCATTTCCCTCGATAGTGGCCAGCGGCGCAGGCAAAGATTCCCTCCAGTTCCCAGTAGGAGCGCGGCTTGAAACGGCGGATGCGGTCTTCACGGTCTACGATCAGGGCCAGGGTGGGCGTCTGCACGCGACCGACCGTGGTCAAATGGAAGCCGCCGCTCTTTGAGTTGAACGCCGTCATCGCGCGTGTGCCATTGATGCCGACCAGCCAGTCGGATTCGGAACGACAGATCGCGGCCTGCGCCAGTCCATGCATCTCGCTACCGTTGCGCAGCCGGGTGAAGCCATCGCGGATCGCTTGCGGCGTCATCGACTGCAGCCACAGTCGCTCGACGGGTTTGCCCGTGCCGGCATGTCGGGTGATGTAGTTGAAGATCAACTCGCCTTCCCGACCTGCGTCACAAGCGTTCACCAGGCTGAGCACGTCCTTGCGGTTGATCAGGCGAAGCAGGAGCTTCAGGCGGGCCTCGGACTTGGTGATCGGCTGCAGCGCGAAATGAGGCGGTATCACCGGCAGGTGAGCGAAGGACCACTTGCCACGTTTGACCTCATGCTCAGCGGGGCAGGCCAGCTCGAGCAGATGGCCGACGGCCGACGAGAGTACGTAGTCCTCGCTCTCGAAGTAGTCCTCATGGCGAACGAAACCACCCAGCGCGCGTGCCAAGTCAGCGGCGACGGACGGTTTCTCTGCAATGATCAGTTTCTTGCTCATGGGGTCTTTGTCAGCCGCACAGGGGGGCGAGGGTGGGGTTGCGGGGTGCTCCGCAGCAGAGCGCTTGCGGACGATGATAAGAGCAGTTCGCCGCGCTTGGCAAGCAAGCCTGCCGCGGCTGCCAGTGGAAGCCGCGGCGGGCAGCGTCCCGCTGCCTGTTTGCGGCGACGCTGAACCAGGCGCACAGCCGTCGGTGCACATCGCCGTGGCCGCGCATGGGCTGGCTGTGCCGAGCTGGATCGCGATGCCGTGGCAGCAACCAGCGCCGGCGGTCTACGTGCTGCCGCTCGGAGGCGGTAGCCTCTGGTAGCGACCCCCTGGCATGCTGGCGATCTGGCCCTGCAGCTCGAGTTCGAGCAGGACCACTGCTGCTCGGTCGGCTGTCAGGCCACTGCGCGTGACCATTTCGTCGAGACTGAACGGATCAAAACCCAAGGACTGCAGGACGCGGCCAGCGTCGGTCGCTGCATCGAGGCTCGCATCCGGTGCCGCCGGGTCTGTCGGAGATCCTCCGGTCGTCGTGCTCCAGCGCAGTTCTTCGAGGACGTCGGCGACGGTTTCCACCAGCTTCGCTCCCTGCTTGATCAGTCGGTGGCAGCCGCGCGACTGCGGCGAGTGAATCGAGCCCGGGATGGCGAAGACCTCCCGTCCCTGTTCCGAAGCGATGCGGGCGGTGATCAGCGAACCGCTGTCGACGGTTGCCTCGATCACCAAGGTGCCGCGGGAAAAGCCGGCGATCAGCCGGTTGCGACGCGGAAAGTTGGCGGCCAGCGGTGGCGTCCCGAGGGCGAACTCGGACACTATAGCGCCCCGGCGGCTGATCTCCCGCGCCAGTTCACGGTTGTTGGCCGGGTAAACGCGGTCGATACCGGTACCGACGAAAGCCACGGTGCTGCCGGATCGTGCCAGCGCCCCCCGGTGAGCGCCGGCATCGATGCCCAGGGCGAGGCCGCTCGCGATGGTCAGCCCGGCATCGGCCAGCGCAGCGGCAAAGCGCTCGGCGTTGCCGAGCCCCTGTGGAGTCGGGTTGCGGCTACCAACGATGGCCAGCGCCGGCGAGTTGAGAAGCTCGAGGCGGCCGAGAACATAGAGCAGGGTTGGTGGATCGGGAGTCTGCAGGAGGGACTGCGGGTACTCGGCATCGGCCAGGGATACCAGATGTTGGGCCGGCTGCGCCGCCCAGGCGAGGGCCTGTTCGAGCACTGCGCTGTTGTCCTGGTCGAGAAGCAGGCTGGCGGCCTGATTGCCAGCCACCGCCCCCAGAGCCGACCGGCCCGCGTTGAAGATCGCGTCCGGCGGGCCGAAGGCACGCAGCAGCTTGCGCTGCGTCTCGCCGCCAATTCCGGGGGTCAGGGTCAGCCGTAGCCACGGCAGCAGCTCGGCTGCCCCTGCTCTCATCGTTATGGGACGCGGGCGAAGTCGTTGACCTCGACGGTACCGATGGCTTGAACGACGAGGCCGTACGAGATTCGTTCAAAGGTGCGGAAGACGAACAGCAGGCCCACCCGCTCCGGCGGGATCGGGATGACGACGGTCGTGTCGTTTTCGTCGCGCTCGACGATGGTGCGATTGCGCTCGAGGGCCAGGACGTGGCCTATCTCCATACCGTCGGCGCGGCCTCGGTTGATGGCGACGATCGACCCCCGACCAGCGGCATCGACACCACCGTAGACCGATATCACGCGGCCATCGACTCGGAAATCCGGTTTGTGCGGGACATATGGGACCAGATCGGGACGTACCACGGGCAGCAGCCTGTCGCCACGTCCGATCTCCTCCCTCGACGTCAGTACCTCGAAGGTAGCCGGGTTGCCGGCCTCGATCTGGCGGGCGGTTCCGAGATAGTAGGCTTGGTAGCCGAGAAGCTCGCCGCTTTCCGGATCGACCAGCGGCTTGCCTTGACGGTAGATCTGCCAGCCGCGTTGCGCGGGGTCGGCATCGGCCACGTAGGCGCGGTCGCCATGGCCGAGGAAGATGCGGTCCGGTGGCAGGGCAACGATGCGCGCAGCGTTCGCGAGCCCGTCCTTGTCGACGATCAGCGGTTCGGAGAGGAAGGGGCGGATCTCGTTCGGGGGGATCGGCGGCACACCCGGGTCGATCCCTTCGGCGTAGATCCGTGGCAGCAGCCGGGTGCTCTGCAGGCGCAGCCATGGCTTGCCGTCGGCGTGGCGCTCCAGGACGATGACGTCGCCAGGGTAGATGAGGTGTGGATTGCGGATCTCGGAGCGGTTCATCCGCCAGATCAGCGGCCATTCCCACGGGTTCTTGAGGAACTTGCCGGAAATTCCCCAGAGCGTGTCTCCCGGGACGACGATGTGTCTCTCGGGAGCCCCGCTGGCCAGCTCCAGGTCCTGGCCGGCAGCGCCGGAAATCCCGCCGAGCGTGGCCAGGATGAAGGCGAACAGGAAGCGGATCATCGTGTTATCCTCGTACGTGTAGCCGCACTCTCGGGGGAACTCAGGGTCGAGGCTCCTGTCGGAGCCTATCGATTCGGCAGCCCTGCTGCCAAGCCTCCGGTGCGTGCGATTCACGGATGCCGGCATTGTCGAGACACTGCCTTAAATTCTGCACGTAGTTACTTATTCGATCAAGCTTTTTATGTCTTTGCTGCCGATACTTCGTTTTCCTGACCCTCGTCTGAAAAAGGTCGCCGCTCCGGTGGCGCGGATCGATGATGGCATTCGCCGGCTGGCG
>JAEUOM010000045.1 GCA_016788495.1 Accumulibacter sp.
CCGCGCCAAGGTCAAGCCCGGCGACGTCATCGTCCGCGTCGACCCGCGCTACTTCCGGCCGACCGAAGTCGAGACCCTGCTCGGCGATCCCTCGAAGGCGCGCGAGAAGCTCGGCTGGACGCCGGTCACCAGCCTGCAGCAACTCGTCAGGGAGATGGTCCTTGCCGACTACAGCTCGGCGCGGCGTGACGCGATGGTCAAGCTCGCCGGCTTCCAGACCTTCGACCATCACGAATGAGCGGTGACGGCGATGACTGAACCCAGGATCTACGTCGCCGGCCATCGCGGCATGGTCGGCTCGGCAATCGTCCGCATCCTGCAGGGCCAGGGGCAGCCGCATCTGGTCACCCGCAGCCACGCCGAACTCGATCTCACCGACCAGGCTGCGGTGCGCCAGTTCTTCGCCAGCGAGAAACCCGAGCAGGTCTATCTCGCCGCCGCCAAGGTCGGCGGCATCCATGCCAACAACAGTTACCCGGCCGAGTTCATCTACCAGAACCTGATGATCGAGGCCAACATCATCCACCAGGCCTGGCGTGCCGGCGTCCGCAAGCTGCTCTTCCTCGGCAGCAGTTGCATCTACCCCAGGCTCGCCGCGCAGCCGATGGCCGAGGACGCGCTGCTCACCGGCACCCTCGAGCCGACCAACGAAGCCTACGCCGTCGCCAAGATCGCCGGCATCAAGCTCTGCGAAAGCTACAACCGGCAGTACGGAACCGATTACCGCAGCGTCATGCCGACCAACCTCTACGGTCCGGGCGACCACTACGACCTGCAGAACAGCCATGTCATCCCGGCGATGATCCGCAAGCTGCACCTCGCCAAGCTGGCCGCGGCGCATGACTGGCCGGGCATCGCGCGTGACGAGGCGCGCAACGGCCCGATCCCCGACGAACTGCGGCAGCAGTTGCACGGCACCAGCAATGCCGGCCTGGCGCCGTGCCTGACGCTCTGGGGAAGCGGCACGCCGCAGCGCGAGTTCCTGCACGTCGACGACATGGCGGCCGCCAGTGTGCACGTGATGAACCTCGACAAGGCGACCTACGACGCCCACACGCAGCCGATGCTGTCGCACATCAACGTCGGTACCGGCGAGGATCTCAGCATCCGTCAACTGGCGGAGACCGTGGCGCAGGTCGTCGGTTACGGCGGCCGCATCGAGTTCGACCCGAGCAAGCCCGACGGCACCCCGCGCAAGCTGCTCGACGTCTCCCGCCTGCACGCGCTCGGCTGCCAGGCCCGGGTCGGGCTCGAAGAGGGCCTGCGGCAGGCCTATGGCGATTTCCTGCAGCGCTGAGCCGGTGCCCGTGGCCGCGCCTGGGTTCCACTGCAGCGGGCTGGCGGGCCGTCCCGCGTGGCCGGCAGGGGCTCCCCGCTGATGCCCGCCGGGCAGGAGCCGAAGCCGGCCTGGCGCATCAGCCACCACGGCGCGGTCGACGGCGTCACCGGCTCGTGTCATCAGCTCAGTCTCGCCGATGGGCAGTCGCTGCTCATCGACTGTGGTCTCTTCCAGGGTGCCGAAACATCGCGCGAGGGCGCCAGTGCCGCGCGGCTGGCGGTCAACTTTCCAGTGGCCCGGGTGCGCGCCCTCGTCGTCACGCACGTCCACATCGACCACGTCGGGCGCCTGCCGCATCTCCTCGCCGCCGGCTATCGTGGGCCGATCATCTGCAGCGAAGCGTCGGCGAAGCTGTTGCCACTGGTCCTCGAAGACGCCATCAAGGTCGGCTTCACACGCGAGCGGGCGCTCGGCGAACGCTTCCTCGAGCAGATCCGCAGGCAGATCGTCGCCTTGCCCTACAAGGAATGGCAAACCGTCATCGACGGCGAGGTCGTGCTGCGCATCAAGCTCTCGCCGGCCGGCCACATCCTCGGCTCGGCTTACGTCGAATGTGAACTGCGACAGGGCAGCGAGCGGCAGCGGATCGTCTTCTCCGGTGATCTCGGCGCGCCGCACACGCCGCTGCTGCCGGCGCCGCAGTCGCCCTACGCGGCCGACGTCGTCGTCCTCGAGAGCACCTATGGCGACCGCTGCCACGAGAGCCGCCGCGACCGCCGGCAGCGGCTGCAGGCGGTGTGCGAACACGCCTTCGGCAACAAGGGGGCCCTGCTCATCCCCGCCTTCAGCATCGGCCGCACGCAGGAACTGCTCTACGAACTCGAAGAGATCATCCACCGCAACCGCCAGCGCACCGCCGCTCCCGGCGTGCGCTGGGAGGACCTCGACATCATCGTCGATTCGCCACTCGCCGCCGACTTCACCAATGGTTACATGCAACTGCGCCAGCACTGGGACGCCGAAGCCCGGCGCAAGCTCGCCGCCGGTCGCCATCCGCTCGACTTCGAGCAGCTGACCACCATCGACGACCATGCCACCCACCTGGGCGCCGTCGAGTACCTGGCCCGTACCGCCCGGCCGGTGATCGTCATTGCCGCCAGCGGCATGTGCAGCGGCGGGCGGATCGTCAACTACCTCAAGGCGATGCTCGGCGATCCGCGCCACGACATCCTGTTCACCGGCTACCAGGCGGCGGGGACGCCGGGCAGGGAGATCCAGCGCTACGGCCCGAAAGGCGGCCATGTCGAGTTCGATGGCCAGCGCTACCCGATCCGTGCCGCCGTGCACACCCTCGGTGGCTACTCCGCGCACGCCGATCAGAAGGATCTGCTCAACTTCATCGGTCGCATGCGCCGGCCGCCGCGGCAGGTTCGCCTGGTGCATGGCGAAGAGGTCGCCAAGCGAACGCTGGCGGCGGCGATCCGGGAGCGCCATCCCGGGATCGAGGTGCTGGTGCCGTGATCGCTCGTACTGGCGTCGCCATCGGGGCGGGTGGCGCCGGTGGTGGTGCAGCTCATCGGGGCCGGCGGCCGGCCTGATCAGTGGCTGCGGGGAAAAGACCGATACGGTCACCTCGTCGTCTGTCGTCTGGGTTGTCTGCGGGCGCTGCGGAGCTTGTCCAGCCCTCCGTGTTGTCGTATCATTCGCGTTCACCCATTGAACAGAGATCATGACTCCGGCGGAAGAGGCACAGCTGCGCATCCTCAAGATCGTCGACGCCGAGCCGGCCATCAGCCAGCGACAGCTGGCCGAACGACTCGGGGTCAGCCTCGGCAAGATCAACTATCTGCTCAGGGCGCTGCTGGACAGGGGCCACATCAAGGCCGGCAATTTCCTGCGCGCCGAGGACAAGTCGAAGTATGCCTACCTGCTCACGCCGGAAGGCATCAGTGCAAAGCTGCAGCTCACGCGCAACTACCTGGCGCGCAAGGAGCAGGAGTACTTGGCCGTTAAGGCCGAGATTGAGGCGATGCGCGCCGAACTGGGCGCTCAGGAGGAGCGCCACTGAGCTGGCGGCCGGTTGCCGTCCCGGGACTTCGCGAAACGAGTCGCTGGCGACTGCTCCCGGGCGGGTGAAGGGCGAAACGTGCTGAATGCTCTCGAGCATCCGGGCATGGCGGTAGCGTGGCTGCGCGAGAAACGGTGACAGTATACTTTTCTTTCTTTCGGACGCACTTCTCTCGACATGACGCCTTCACCTTGAACCCGCCTGGCGAAGCCATCGTCGCCAACGACGACTACGACACCCCTTGGAAAGACGCCGTCACGCGCTACTTCCCAGAGTTCATCGCATTCTACTTTCCCGACGCGTCTCGGCAGATCGACTGGAGCCGCGGCTACACCTTCCTGGACCAGGAACTCGCCCAGATCGTCAAGGATGCCGAACTTGGCAAGCGGCTCCTCGACAAACTCGTCCAGGTCGCCACCCACGACGGTGACGAACACTGGGTGTACATTCACATCGAAGTGCAAGGTGGTCAGGAGGGTGACTTCGCCGAACGCCTGTTCACCTACAACTACCGCCTGTACGACAAATACCGGCGCCCGATCGCCAGCCTCGCCGTTCTTGCTGACGACCGTCCACACTGGAAGCCGCAAACCTATGGATATGAACTCTTCGGTTGCCGGCACTACCTCGAATTTCCCACCGTAAAGCTGCTCGACTACCAGCCGCAAGCGCAAGCACTGCTGCTTGACCCCAACCCTTTCGCCCTGGTTACCGCCGCTCATCTGCTCACCCAGCAAACCAAGGGCGACGACCGGCAAAGGCTTGCTGCAAAATGGCGGTTGGCCAAACTGCTGTACGAACGTGACTGGGACAAGCAACGCATCATTGACCTGTTCAGCGTCATCGACTGGATGATGCAAGTGCCGAAAGACCTGCAGAATCAACTCTGGCAAGACATCGAACAACTGGAGAGGAACCGAACCATGCCCTACATCACCTCGGTAGAACGTATCGGCATTGAGAAAGGCATGCAGCAAGGCATGCAGCAAGGCATACAGCAAGGCATACAGCAAGGCATACAGCGAGGCATTCGGCAAGGGGAGTCTGCTCTCCTCGAACGTCAGCTCACCCGCCGCTTCGGCGCGCCCAGCGCGGAAACACTGGCTCGGCTGCAGGTCGCCACCGTCGAACAACTGGAACAGTGGGCCGAAAACATCCTTGACGCCACGACGCTGGAGGATGTCTTCAAGGATCACTGACCATTTGACCAACTGGACAAGCAGGGCCGGTTCCCGTTGTCGAGCATGCTTGTCTGTCGCAGGGCGCAATACGCGGCGCATCGCGCCATCGGCAACCGCGCACCATGATCATTCGACGGTTCGCGTCCGACGGACAGCGATTCGGCTGCATCTGGACGAGACACTGTGGCGGGAAGAGTTCCAGAGTGCCGTCGATCCCTGGATGGCGCTACGGATCCTCGTGTATTCGGGCCTGTTGTACCAGGACCTGATTCGCAAGGGCGAAGTGGGCCGGGGCGAGAACCTGCCGGCGGTGTTCCCGTTGTCATCCACAATGGCCGCGGTCCGTGGGGCGCCGCCCGCGACGCTGGCGAGCTGATCGACGAACTGCCGGGCAGCCTGAAGTGCTATCGCTCGACGAACCGCTACTTTGTGCTCGAAGAAGCGAGCATCGAGGAAGCGCAACTGGCCGACGAGTCGAACACGGTCGGCGGCATCATCACGATCGAGAAGAGTGGTACGTCCGCGGACATCCGTCGAGCCGTCGCGCGGCTTCACCAGCGGCTGCAGGGTGCGCAGTACGACAGCCTGCGCCGCGGGCGCTGGTGGTATGGATCAACCGGGTCGTACTTCGCCGGCTGATGCCCGGCCAGGCGATCCCGGAAGTCAGCGAACTGCAGGAGATCGGCGCCATGCTGGCAGAAACCTTAGATGGCTGGACAAGGCAGTGGAAGGAAGAAGGGCTGCGCGAACGCCGCCTCGAAGGCCGCCTCGAAGGCGAGAGCACGCTAGTGCAGAAGCTGTTGGAGCGCCGTTTCGGGCCGCTGCCGGACTGGGCGCGTCAACGGCTCGCGGAGGCGACGAGCGAGCAACTGGAGGCTTGGGCACTGGAAGTCCTCGACGCCGACACGCTCGAGGACGTGTTCGCGAAGCGCTGACGGTATACTTTTCTTGCCTGAACGGTACGCTTCGGCGACCTCAACGGACGCCATGTAGCCGTCTGGGGACTGGCATTCAAGCCAAACACCGAAGACCTGCGCGAAGCGCCGATCCGGACGCTGCTCACCGACCTCTTCGCCGCTGAGGCGGCCGCGACAGCGTGCGACCCGCTCGCCATGGCAACCGCCCTGCGCGTTTCCAGCGACGAGGTGTGACTGCTCTACGTGAGCCATCCGCGGACTGCGCTTGAAGGGGTTGGTGAGCGGGCTGGTCTCTGGAAGGTATTTCATATACTGTCACCTGTATTGCCGTATTGCCAGCCGTCTTCGACCATGCTTTCGGGAAATGAGGAACTAGTTCCTGTTGCGTCCGCTGACTCAGCGGGAAGATGCGTCTGCTTGCTTGCCAAGCGGGTCAGGATGGTCGCGGCCCCTGGCCAACGACGAATTGACCACGCTGCCCGGTCGGCCTCGCCATTTCGGGCCACTTGGCGAAGCCGGAGGCGCACTGGACCGTGGTCACTGGTTGTCGTCTGTAAGTTCAACTTGCTGAGTGCTGAGACATTCGGGCATGGCGGTAGCGTGGCTGCAGAAACGGTGACGGTATACATTTCTTGCTTGGAAGGTACGCCTAGGCGACCTCCTCGGGCGCCATCTTGCCATCGGGCGACGGGAATTCAAGCCGAACACCAACGACCCGAGCGAAGCGCCGAGGCGGACGCTGTTCACCGACCTCTTCGCCGCGGATGCGACCACGACAGCGTACGACCCGGTCGTCATGGAAACGGCTCGGCGCGTCTCCAGCCACGAGGCGCGACTGATCTGTGTGAGCCGTCCGGGGACTGCGCTTGAAGGGTTTGGTAAGTGGGCTGGCCTCTGCAAGACATTTCATATACTGTCACTTTTACTCCGGCCCTTGTCGACCTGTGCTGTCTTCAGAATTTAGTATACTGTCCCCCTTTTTTTACATGACGACGACCGAATTGATTGGCTCGGTGCTGCTGCGTCACCCGCATATCAAGCTGGCGGTGCTGTTTGGGTCACTGGCAGCGGGTAAGGCTCGGCCGGACAGCGACCTCGATCTGGCGGTGGCGGATGACAAGCCCTTGAGTGCCGATGCCCGGATGGCGTTGGTTGCCGATCTCGCCGAGCGTGTCGGCCGGCCGGTCGATCTGATTGACCTGACCAGCGCCGGCGAACCGCTGCTTGGACAAATCCTCACGCACGGGCGCCGCATTCTGGGAAGCGATGAACGCTTTGCACAACTGTTGCGCCGGCATCTCATCGATGACGCGGATTTCGCGCCGTATCGCAGCCGAATATTGGCCGAACGGAGACGCGCATGGATCGACAGGTAATCGAACAGAAGCTCGAGTCTCTACGGCGCTGCCTGCTCAGGGTGAAGGAAAAGTGCCCGGTCGACGCCGAAAGCCTGGTACGCGATATCGATGCCCAGGACATCATTACCCTGAATCTCACCCGCGCCGTTCAACTTTCCGTTGATCTGGCCGCCCACTTGATCGCCAGCCGGGACATCCCCGTGCCAAATACGATGGCGCAAGCGTTCGAAGCCCTCGCCAGCATCGGCCTGATCAGCCCGGCCCTGGCCAGCCGCATGAAGAAAGCGGTCGGATTTCGCAACATCGCCATCCACAACTATGAGGCCATCGACTGGCACATGGTGCACAGCATC
>JAEUOM010000054.1 GCA_016788495.1 Accumulibacter sp.
GCGCGCCTGGCACGACGCGGGCCACACCGGCATGCGCATTGGCTTCAACCTGTCGCCACGGCAACTGCAGCAGGCCGACCTCGCCGAACGCATCGCGGCGACGCTCGAAGCCTGGCGGCTGCCCGCCAGCAGCCTCGAGATCGAACTCACCGAGAGCATGCTGATGGCCGACCCGGTGAGCGCCAGCACGCTGCTGCACCGCCTCGCACACCTCGGCGTCCGCCTGGCGATCGACGATTTCGGCACCGGCTACTCCAGCCTCGCCTACCTCAAGCGCTTTCCGGTCTCGCGGCTGAAGATCGACCGCTCGTTCGTGCGCGACCTGGAGACGGACGCCAACGACGCGGCGATCATCGCCGCCGTCGTCGCCATGGCGGCAAGCCTGAACATCGAGGCGGTCGCCGAGGGCGTCGAGACGGTCGAACAACTGCGCTTCCTCCAGGCGCGTGGCTGCCACGTGGTCCAGGGCCATCTCTTCAGCCCGCCGCGCCCGGCAGCCGCTCTGACCACCTTTCACTTCCCGTTGCCGACAACAAGGGGCTGAGCGCCAGGACGCACCGGCATTGCCACCGGCCCGGCAAGCAGCGCCTGCCTGGCCCGCATGCGGCGCACTGGGCTAGTGGCCCGGCACTGGCAGCCTGTCGGACTTGACCAAGTCGGCTGCAAGAAGTGGGACAACGGCGCGGGGCGAGCGCGCCAGCAGTCAGCAAGCGGGAATTCTGCCGCACCCTCGAGTGCGGCATCCTCGCCCACGGCTTTGCACGGGCGCGCTGCGCCGACTGCGGCCACAACTCCCTGATCACCTGCTCCCGCCAGTGTTGCGGCGTCTGCCCATCCGGCACCACCCGCCGCATGGTGGAGACCGCCGCGCATCTGGCCGACGAGGTCATCCCACGGCGGCCCGTGCGCCAGTGGGTCCTCTCGGTGCCCAGGCGGCTGCGCGAAATCGATCCCGAGCACCTCGTCCATGCGAGCATCAAGCCCGGTCCCGGTGGCCGCGTCAGCCTGATGCGGACGCTGATGCCATGGCTCGATCCTGTGGCGGCGCTGATTCCGTCGCCGCGCCGCCATCGTCCCCGCACCGACGGGGTGCTGGTGCCGAACTCGCCGCTGCGCGAGGCGGTCAGCGCACCGGCACCGCCGTCCAAGATGGCCGCCGCACCAACGACGGCCGAGCGAATCCGGCCGCAAGCGGCCCCGCCAGCACCGGCACATCGCCAGGCAGCGCGCTACGCCGGGGCGCTGCTGCTCGCGCGCATCGATGAGACGCTGCCGCTGCTGTACCCGAAGTGCGGTGGCGAGATGCGCCCCATCGCCTTCATCTCCGAAGCGGTGGTGATCCGGAAGATTCCTGTCCCTGTCGGGAAGCCGAGGCGTTTCGCGCGTGCCAATTGATCCGGTTAGCGTAGAGGCCTGAAGTAATTCTCCACCGTGTATTCTCCGATCTTGCACCCCATCTCTGCACCCACTTCGCCGGAATTGCGGTAATGCACGCCATCAAAGATTCGAGCGTTGATGACCTCGGCTACGTAGTCAGACAGCCGGACGAAGCTGCGAGTCACGCCCGGCGCGGTCGTGCTGGTCATGGTGAACGTCGGTACCAGATCTCCAAAGAGAACGCGCAGCACGCTCGCCGCGGCGCCCTGAAGGGTGCAGTGCGCGCACGGGTACTCGGGGTGCATCGGCGTGGAAATGAGAGGCTCCCAGCTTGCATCGCGCTCGGTTGCGTCGCTGCCGTCCAGATCCGCATTTCGGATCGCCGTCACCGGACGCCAGAAATTGTAGGCGTACTTCGCGTCGAAGACCGCAATCGCTGCATCTGCGGTCGCGATGGCGAACAAGGCGAACAGGCGCGCGTTGTCCAGCACGTCGAGGCCCTTCGCCGCCGCGATCTGGCGCGCGACCGGGTTGTACGTGCCCGGCCCAGTCAGCTCCCAGAACCGGGCAATGTCGGTCTGCTCCGGCGTGCGCGATGAACCCTTTTTCGCTCCCAGCGTCCTCACTTCGTTGTAGTCCTTCGCCCATTGCGCGCTGGTGAGCGCATAGGGGGCGGGCGGGCGGAACGCATCGCCAGACTTCAGGCCGAAGGGCCGCACCGCGCCCCAGTTGGGAAACACGGGAAACACGGTCGGAACATACTTGCCTGCAACGGTAAACGGACGATAGGCATTGGCGGGGGTATGGGCGCCGTCCTTGCTGCGCTCGCTGAGTATGGCAGCGGCGGCCTGCTCCCCGAGCCGAACGCCATTCGTCTTGGACGGTCCATCCGGCACGCTCGCGAGGGATTTCTGCAAAGCCTTGTCGAACTCCTGCGCTTGCTCCGGAAACAGGCGGACCAGCGCGGAGTGGGCCGCTGCAGCCGCCGCCGCGTCCGGCGAGGTACCGGGCTCGGCCTGCAGACGCCTTCGATACGGCGAGTAGCGAGGATCGATCGAGTTGACCGCCTCGAACATGGCGACGTGGACGATCGCCATGTTTCGGGAATGCAACGGTCCTGCCGCGCGAGCCGTCGTGCCGGCGGCGACTGCGTTCTCATTCCAGTCGGTAATGACATCGGTCATTGCCGTGCTGCTCAGTGTCACCAACAAAGATGCCGACGCAATCATGCGCGTTGCTGGTCTCATGACTTCCTCCTTTTTTCGCCGGTTCAATGTTCAGTGGTCCAAGCGCGACACTTGCCGATCGACCCCGGCGACGAGCTGCGGCGTGGTCAGCGCGTTGGCGACGGCGCGAAACATCGGTACCGGATTCTGGTGACGCGTCTCGCTGAACTTGACGATCACCACCTGCGCTCTCGGGCTTACGTACAGGTACTGCCCGTCGTGGCCGTAGGCGAAGAAATCGCCTTCGTCACCTGGCGGCCGCCACCAGAACTGTTGGTGGAGGTGGCCGAAACTGGTGGCTACCGCGGGCAGAACCGACAAGGCGGCCCAATCGGCCGGAACGAGTTGCGTGCCATTGCTGCGGCCATGCTGGAGGTACAGGCGTCCGAATCGCGCGAAGTCGCGGGCGCGGGCGTGCAGGCAGCAAAATGCCTTCTCAACGCCGCCATCGCGATCGAGCGACCAGATCGCATCGGACTCCATCCCCAGTGGCTTCCAAAGTGTCTTTTCGAGATAGGCAGACACCGACATGCCGACTGCGCTTTCAAGCACGAAGCCCAGCATCTGCGCATCAGCATCGCTGTAGCGCCATTGCTTGTCGGCGCTGCCATTCGCCATCGTTCGGGCGACCAGCACGTGCAGGTCGTCACCGTAGTAGTAGCGCGCCTTGCTCGCCAAAAGCGCCGGCTCGTCAGCCATGCCGGAAGTCATCGTCACCAAACGCCTGACCGTAACGGTGCCGTAGGCGGTGCCCGCGAATTCCGGCCGGTACTTCTCAACCGTGTCGTCGAGGCTCGTGATCGATCCGTCTGCCAACGCGATCCCGACCAAGGTTGCGAGTACCGCCTTTGCGATCGAGAAGGAGTTGAGCAGCGAGCGCTCGTCGTAGCCGCGCCCATAGCGCTCGTAGACGATGCGGTTGTTGTGCAGCACGGCGAAGGCTGCGGTCCGGGTGTGTTCCAGGTACTGCGCGAGTCGCGTGCTGACGCCGTTTTCGTCCCGGAACGTGAACTCGTCGAACACCCGCGAGTGGCCGGCCAGCGAGCGCAGCGGTGACGCGGCCGCAGGCCTGGCCACCGTTCGAGCGGCGAAAACCCGACCGTCGTCCAGACCTGGGAAGTTGTGGACGATGACTGCCAACAGGGTGCATCCTTGCAGGCAGGCGGCGGCGGTGATGGCCGGGAGGTACACTGCGCGGTTCATGGCGAACTCCGTTACGGGTGTGCCATGAAATCGCAGTGACGCCAAGAAAGCCCTGCGTTTTGGCTAAGGAATTCCGAAGAAAAAATTGCTTATGCAAACCAGACCAGTACCGTCGAGCGGAAAGGACGGCGAGGTGTCCTTGGCAAGTGCACACGACTCGCAGGCACCCGCTTCCGCGCTGAAGGTTGGCGATTGGGACGTCGATGCGATCGCCAATCGATTGAGCCGCGATGACCAATCGACCCGGCTGGAGCCGAAGGTAATCGAGGTCCTGGTTTACCTCGCGCGCCACGCCGGGAGTGTGGTCGGGCGCGAGGAGCTGCTGCAGGCAGTCTGGCCCGGCGTGATCGTCGGTGACGACGCACTCACGCAGGCCATCATCAAGTTACGCAAGGCGTTCGGCGATGACGCGCGCCAGCCGACCTACATCGAGACGATTTCGAAGCGCGGCTACCGGTTGATTGCTCCCGTGCGCACGGCGGCACCCGAACCACAAGCCGCCCGGCTGCCATCGCCTCCTGCCGCACCCACTCGCCGACCGCGCCTCGGGTTTGTGGTCGCGGCCACGGCACTCGTCGCAATCGCGGCGGTACTCGTGCTCGCGCCGGAAACGGCCACGCGCCAGGGCGTGGCCGGCGGGAGCCTCGAGGTGGGTAGCGAAGCGACGGAACGTCCGACCCTTGCGGTCTTGCCTCTTTCCAACCAAAGCGGCGACGCGCAGCGTGACTACTTCAGCGATGGTGTGACCTACGAAATCATCAATGCGCTCGGACGGTTTTCGGGTCTGAGCGTGATCTCACCCCACTCGATCGAGCAGTTCACGGCCCGCGCCCCGAGCCCGAAGGCGATCAAGAGCGAACTCGGGGCGCGCTACTTCGTGACGGGCAGCGTGCGCGAGGCCGAGGGCCAGCTGCGCGTCACCGTCGAACTGAGCGATGCCGAAAAGGGCGTGGTGCTCTGGTCAGACCGCTATGATGGTGCAGGTGGCGACCTTTTCGAAATCCGCGACCGCATCGTCAAGGACATCGTCGGCAAGCTTGCGGTCAAGGTCACGCGCCTGGAGGAGCAGCGCGCCGCCGCCAAGCTGCCCGAAAATCTCGAAGCCTACGACCTGGTACTGCGTGCCCGCGCACTGCTGCGAAAGTCGGATCGCGTCGCCAATCGTCAGGCGCGCGCGCTGCTGGATCGGGCGCTGCAACTCGCGCCCGACTACGCGCAGGCTTGGCTCGAATATGCGACCGCCGAGCGCCAGCGCTCCATTTTCGGCTGGACCGAAGATCCGACGGCAAGCTTGCAGCGCGCGGAGCAGTTCGCGCAACGAGTACTCGCGCTCGATGACCCCGGATCGCAAGCCCAGGCGCATGGGCTCCTCGGCGTCGTGTATGCGATCGCGGGAAAATTCGAGCAGGCACTCATGGAAGCCGACCGCGCAATCGAACTGAACCCGAACGACGCGTCCGCCTTCGATTCGCGCGGCTCGACGCTGCTGTACCTGGGCCGAACCGACGAGGCACTGGCAGCCTTGCAGACCGCGCTGCGGTTCAATCCCGCCGGCAGGGGCGCGGGAGGCGGAAGCGATCACGCCCTGGCGTACTACACGTTGCAGCGCTACCGCGAGTCCGTTGCCGCTGCCGACACCGCGCTCGCGCGCTACCCCGATATCGCTTTTCTGCATGCGATTCGTGCCGCCGCACTTGCCAGGTTGGGAGACCAGGATGCAGCGCGGGAGGCCGCGGCGCAGGTGCTGCGGCTCGATCCGTTTTCGCGTGCGTCCGACTACGGCACTCGCTTTGCCAAACCCGAACACCAGGCGCACCTGCAGGATGGCTTGCGCAAGGCCGGGCTGTGAACCGAAGGTCGCACCACTACTTCAGCGCTGGCCAATTCTGCCGCGCACGTGCGAGTACCTCAGGATCCTGGTCCGCCGCGTCAGCGCCCTTGGGTGAGGAGAACACGTAAAGCTTGCCGTCGATGATCTTGAACAGAGTAGGATCGGCGTCAATCTTCTTGCCCAGGCTGATACCCATGGAGCAGTGACCGCGGAACTGCGGCAGGAAACGATCGGGGTCCGCGCTGAAGGCTGCTTGGTGCTCGGCGCTTGCGAAGTAGTAGCGCGCGCCGTCAAAGTCCCGCCGAAATTCGGGCGATCCCTTCGAAGCCCGGCTCTGCTTGAAATACGCGACCACGTCGTAACCCTTCAGGGCAAGCGCCGGCGCGTCGTCCGTGCGGCCCTGAGCGCGCGCCGCGGTGGCCGCAAGCAGCACAACGGAGACCGATGCGACAAGCGGCTTCGTGAAATTCATAGTCGAACTCCTCGACCGGCTGGGATCGATTCATCCTACGCGCCTCGCAATGCGGCCGCAACAAGTTCCATTTGGCCTGATGGCAAACTACGCAGGTCATCAAAGCGGCAGCTCTGCGCACGTCCTCCTGACCGCCATCGAGCGGGTGTTGCGGCAACACAGTCCTGGCGCCAGCACAGCGTACCGCTTCGGCGCCGTGAATTTCATCCACCGTTTCGGTCAGAACATCAGGCGCGCCAGCAGCAGACCGCTGGTGACGGCCACGCTGGTGGCGACCAGGCCGGGGATCATGAACGAGTGATTGAGCACGTACTTGCCGATCTTCGTCGTCCCGGAGAGGTCGAAGTTGATCGCGGCAATCAGCGAACCATAGGTCGGGATGAAGAAATAGCCGTTGACCGAGGGGAACATCGCGATCAGAAACTGCGGCGGGATGCCGAGCGCGATGCCGAGCGGCATCAGCGCACGGGTCGTCGCCGCCTGACTGTAGAGCAGCACCGAAGCGAAGAACAGGCCGAAGGCGAAGGTCCACGGTGCCGCCTCCGCCCAGTGTCCGATCGCCGGCACGATGACGTCCTTGTGCGCGGCAATGAAGCTGTCGCCGAGCCAAGCGAGACCGAAGATGCCGATCACGGCGACGACACCGGCGCGCAGCGTGGCGGTCTTCGGCACCTCATCGACGTTCACCCGGGTGAGCATCAGCATGATCGCCGCCACCGCCATCATGACGATCTCGATGACCACCGGCATGCCGAGCGGGCTTTTCGCCCAGGGCAAGCGACGCAACTCGGGAAAGAAGCCGAAGAGGACGACGAGCGCGACTCCGGCAAGGAAGAGAAAGGCCGACAGCTTCGCCGCCGGCTTCAGCGGCGGCCGCTCGGCCGCCGTCTGCGGCACCGGGATCAGTCGCGCCTGCAGGCGCGCCTGATACTCGGCATCGTCGCGCAGGTCCTTGCCGACGAACATCGAGACGATCGCCGCCGCGACGACGCCGGTCAGCGTCGCCGGCACACAGATCATCAGGATCTGCGGCAAGCCCCACTGGCTCATCCCCTTCTCGGCGAAGAGACCGATCATCGCCGCCGTCGCCGCCGCCACCGGGCTGGCGGTGATCGCCTGCTGCGAGGCGATGGTCGCGATCGCCATCGGTCGCTCCGGGCGGATGCCGTTCTGGTGCGCCGTCTCGTAGATCACCGGCAGCAGTGGATAGACGATGTGTCCGGTGCCGGCAACGAAGGTGAAGCTCCAGGTGGTCAGCGGCGCGACGATGGTGACGTATTTCGGGTTGGCGCGAATGATGCTCTCGGCGACGCGCACCAGATAGTCGATGCCACCGGCGGCGTCCATCACCGACGCCGCCATGATCACCGCGAGGATGATCAGCATGACGTCGATCGGTGGCGAGGTCGGCGTGACGCCGAAGCCGACGACCAGCAGCAACAGTCCGACCGCCCCCCAGAGGCCGAGTCCGACGCCGCTGTAACGCGCCCCCATCCAGATCGCCGCGAGGACGACGACGAACTGCAGGGCAATGCTGATGCTCATGTTCCGTTCTCCAGTCTGCCGCCACAGCGGCGTCGATCGCGGCCGCCGCTGCCGATGCCGCGGCGGCGGGGTTGCCGCACGGCGAGCCTGCCACCGCCGGATTCACTCGCTTTGCGGACTGATCAGGTTCTCGAAGGAGAAGATCTCGTCCCACTGCTCCTGGCGCAACAGCTTGCGCTCGCCAACAACGATCTGCTGCAGCGACTTGCCGCTTTCGTAGCCCTCGCGGGCGATCTCGGCGCACTGTTTGTAGCCGAGGGCCGGTTTCAGAACGGTGATGATGCCGAGCGAATTGAGCACCATCTGCCGCGTGTGCTCGGCGTTGGCGGTGATCCCGTCGACGCAGTTCACGCGCAGGCTGGTGACCGCGTTCTCCATCGTGAAGATCGAGGTGAACAGGGCGAAGGTGATCACCGGCTCCATCACGTTGAGCTGCAACTGGCCAGCCGACGCCGCCAGCGTCACCGTCAGGTCGAGGCCGATCACCAGGAAGCTGGTCTGGTTGACCACCTCCGGGATGACCGGATTGACCTTGCCCGGCATGATCGACGACCCCGGCTGCATCTGCGGCAGGTTGATCTCGTTCAGGCCGCAGCGCGGGCCGGAGGCGAGCATGCGGATGTCGTTGCAGATCTTGGTCAGCTTGGCGGCGGTGCGTTTGAGCACGCCCGACAACTGGACGTAGGCACCGGTATCCGAGGTCGCCTCGACGAGGTCGCCGGCGAGAATGAAGCGGGTACCGGTCAACTCGGAAAGATGACGCGTCGCCAGCTCCGGATAGCCGGGCGCCGCCGTCACCGAGGTGCCGATCGCCGTCGCCCCGAGGTTGATCTCGTGCAGCAACTGCCGCACCTCGGCGAGACGGCTCACTTCCTCGCCGATCGTCGTCGCCCAACCATTGAACTCCTGCCCGAGCGACATCGGTACGGCGTCCTGCAGGTGTGTGCGCCCCATCTTCAGCACCCCGTCAAACTCGTCGGCCTTGCGGCGGAACGCTTCCTGCAAGAGCCGCAGGGCGTCCATGTAGCTCGCCAGGCGCAGGATCAGCGCCAACCGGAAGGCGGTCGGATAGACGTCGTTGGTCGACTGCCCGTAATTGACGTGATCATTCGGACTGAGGTACTGATACTCGCCCTTGCGATGCCCGAGGCTCTCCAGCGCCAGGTTGGCGATCACCTCGTTGGCATTCATGTTCGTCGAGGTACCGGCACCGCCCTGGATGAAATCGGTGACGAACTGATCGCACAACTCGCCGGCGATCAGCCGGTCGCAGGCGCCGGCGATGGCATCGGCGAGACGCAGATCAAGCACGCCGAGGTCACGGTTGGCCAGCGCCGCCGCCTTCTTGACGTAGCCGAAGGCCTTGACGAAATAGGGCTCCGTCGACATCGGAACCCCGGTGATGTGAAAGTTTTCCTTGCCGCGCAGCGTCTGCACGCCGTAGTACGCGGTGTCGGGCAGTTCCTTCTCGCCCAGGAAATCCTTTTCTTTGC
>JAEUOM010000062.1 GCA_016788495.1 Accumulibacter sp.
CACGGCCACCAGATTCGCTGCCACCTCCTTGTCGCCAACGACGATCTGATACGGCAGCTTGTTCATGCTATGTTCTCGTATTTTATAGGTAATTTTTTCATTGCGCAAATCCGCCTCGACCCGCAGCCCGGCGCTGCGCAGTGCCGCCGCCACCTGCCCCGCGTAGTCAGCCTGCTTGTCGGAAATATTCAGCACCACCGCCTGGATCGGCGACAGCCAGAGGGGCATCGCACCGGCATAATGCTCGACGAGAATCCCGATGAAGCGCTCCAGCGAGCCGAGGATGGCCCGGTGCAGCATGACCGGAATCTGGCGCTCGTTGTTCTCGCCAACGTAGTGCGCGTCAAGGCGTTGCGGCAAGGCAAAGTCGAGTTGCAGCGTGCCACACTGCCAGACGCGCCCAAGGCAGTCCTTTAGCGAAAACTCGATCTTGGGCCCGTAGAATGCGCCTTCTCCTGGCTGCACATCGTAGGCCAGGGCCTTCGCCGCCAAAGCCTCGGCCAGCGCGGCTTCCGCCCTGTCCCACGCGGCGTCCGATCCAATGCGTTTCGGCGGCCGTGTGGACAGCTTGACGAGGATATCGGTGAACCCGAAATCGGCATAGATCTTCTGCAACAGGTCGATGAATGCCGTCGTCTCCGGCAACACCTGCTGTTCCGTACAGAAGATGTGTGCGTCATCCTGGACGAATGCGCGCACGCGCATGATGCCGTGCAGCGCGCCCGACGGCTCGTTGCGATGACAGGAGCCGAATTCGGCCAATCGCATCGGCAGATCACGGTAACTGCGCAGCCTCTGATTGAAAATCTGGATGTGCCCGGGGCAGTTCATCGGCTTGATCGCGTAGTCACGGTTCTCGGAAGCAGTCGTGAACATGTTTTCCGCGTAGTTCTGCCAGTGACCCGAGCGCTCCCAGAGCGAACGATCCATGATCATCGGCGTCTTCACTTCGCAGTAGCCGTTGTCACCGAGAACACGCCGAATGTACTGCTCGACTTCCTGCCAGATGGTCCAGCCCTTCGGGTGCCAGAAGACCATCCCGGGCGCCTCGTCCTGCAGGTGGAAGAGGTCGAGTTGCCGCCCCAGTTTGCGATGATCCCGTTTCTCGGCCTCTTCGAGCATGTGCAGGTAGGCATCCTGGTCTTCCTTCCTGATCCAAGCGGTCCCGTAGATGCGCTGCAACTGCTCGTTACGGTGGTCCCCGCGCCAGTAGGCGCCGGCCAGCTTCATCAGCTTGAAGACCTTCAGCCTGCCGGTCGAGGGAACATGCGGGCCACGACAGAGGTCAATGAAGGCGCCCTGGCGATAGAGCGAGACGACCTGATCCGCTGGAATCGCATCGATCAGCTCCGCCTTGTAGCGCTCGCCGATCGACTGGAAGAAGGCGGCGGCCTGATCACGCTGCCAGACCTCCCTCCGCACCGGCAGGTCGCTCCGCGCCAGTTCCGCCATCCGCCTTTCGATCGCCGCCAGATCGTCAAGCGTGAATGGGCGCTCGAAGGCGAAATCGTAGTAGAAGCCGTTTTCGATGACCGGGCCAATGGTCACCTGTGCCGTGGGAAACAGCTCCTGCACCGCGTGGGCCATCAGGTGCGCCGTCGAGTGTCGAATGACCTCGAGCCCCTCGGGATCCTTTTCGGTGACGATCCCCAGCTGCGCGTCGCTGCTGATCAGGAAGGAAGTGTCCACCAGGCGGCCATCGACCCTGCCGGCCAAGGCGGCTCGCGCCAAGCCGGCGCCAATCGCCTGTGCAACTTCCGCAACCGTCACGGGCTGCGCGAAATCGCGTTGCGAACCATCGGGCAGTGTGACGACCGGCATAATGTACCTCAGAAGAAAAAATGGAAAAGCCAGAGCGCCGCTCTGGCTTGTGTCTGGTCCGCAGGCGAGAGATCGAAGACTTGCACAAACCGAAACGGCAGCCGCTCTCGCGGTCGTTGGCCAACAGCGAACCGTCGATTCCTTGCCAGCACCGGTCGGCTCAGTCACAGCCAGCGGCGGAGTCGTTCGCCAACCTCCCGGGACGTGCCCGACGGCGAGATTCTAGCACAGCGGATCCGAGCGGCGAAAACCCGGGCGCTGGCACGGCCGACCCCGTCCATGCGGATCGAAAGGGACGCGCCGACCTGTGAAGTGCAGCTCCTCAACTCGCCAACGGCGCGAAGAGTGCCGAAATGTCTTCGCTACCGAACTTGGCTTCGACGCCATGATCGGCAGACAGAATGCGGGCTGCGAGTTCGGCCTTGCCCTCCTGCAGAACGAGGATCCTCTCCTCGATGCTGCCGGCAACGATCAGCTTGTAGACGAATACCGGTTTGTCCTGACCCAGTCGATGCGCGCGATCGGTCGCCTGATTCTCGGCTGCTGGGTTCCACCAAGGATCGTAGTGGATAACCGTATCCGCAGCCGTCAGGTTCAGGCCGACGCCACCGGCGCGCAGGCTGATCAGGAAGATGGGTACTTCGCCCGCCTGGAAGCGGCGGACCTGCTCCTCGCGATCGCCCGTGTCACCGCAAAGCAGGGCGTAGTCCAGGGCGAGGAGGCGCAGTTCCCTGGCGATCAGTGCCAGCATGCTGGTGAACTGCGAGAACACCAGGATCTTCCTGCCCTCCTCGACGAGTTCAGGCAACATCGTCATCAGGAGATCGAGCTTGGCGCGTTCCTTGATCTTTTGCGCCGCCTTGGACTTGAGCAGCCGTGGGTCGCAACAGACCTGTCGCAACTTCAGCAGTGCATCGAGAATGACGATCTGGCTGCGATTGAAGCCCTTGCTGGCGATCTCTTCACGTACCTTGGCGTCCATCGCGACGCGCACGGTCTCGTAGAGATCCCGCTGACCACCAGCCAGCTCCACCTTGCGTACCATGATGGTTTTCGGCGGCAACTCGCGTGCCACTTCCTCCTTCTTGCGACGGAGGATGAACGGCCGCACCCGCCGCGCCAGCAGCTCGCGCCGCCTGACATCGCCCTGCTTCTCGATCGGTGTCCGCCAGTACTTGGTGAAGGTCTGGTTGCTGCCGAGAAAGCCGGGGAGCAGAAAGTCGAACTGGCTCCAGAGTTCGCCAAGATGGTTCTCCAGCGGCGTTCCGGTGAGACAAAGGCGGTGCCGCGCTTCGATCCGACGAACCACTTCAGCGCCCTGACTGCGCGCGTTCTTCACCGTCTGCGCCTCGTCGAGAATCAGCAGGTGATAGGCGTACCGGGTCAGGTCGGTGACGTCACGCCAGAGCAGTGGATAGGTAGTCAGCACCACATCATGGCGCGGAATGTCGGCAAAGCGGCTCTTTCGTTCCGGTCCATGCAAGGAGAGGATCGACAGGCCGGGCGCGAAGCGCGCAGCCTCGTTGGTCCAGTTGAAGATCAGTGAGGTGGGCAGCACGATCAGTGCCGGCCGGTCGAGCCGACCCGACTCCTTTTCCAGCAGCAGGTGCGCCAGGGTCTGCGCCGTCTTGCCAAGCCCCATGTCGTCCGCGAGAATTCCCGCGAGATTCTGTTCGCGCAGGAACTGCAGCCACGCCAGCCCTTCGGTCTGGTAATGACGCAAGACCAGGCCGAGCCCTCGTGGCGGCTCGATATGGCCGATTCCCTGCGCCGCACTCAGCTGCTCGGCGAGCGCCAGCACGTCACTCTGACCCCTGAACCGCCAGCGGGCACTGTCAGTCAGCTCGGTCAGGCGCGGCGCGTCAAAACGGGAAAGGCGCAGACTGCTGCCGCCGGCGAAGCCGTCGAAGAGGTCGATCAGGGTTGCCGCCAGCGGCTTCAGGCGCCACGCCGGAACACGGATCCTCAAACCGGCCCCGGTCACCAGTTCGACCATCTCGCCGTCGGCGACCTGTGCCAGCAGGCTGGCCTCGAGCCAGCGCCCGTCCCGCCGGAAGAGGCTGGCGAGCAGGGGCGCAAGGGGCAGACGCTCGCCTTCCACGACGATTCCCATGTCGAGTTCAAACCAGCCATGTCCCGAGTCCGTCAGATCGGCATCCCAGGCCTCCACCTCAAGCAGGCGATGGCGAAACTCTGCGGCAAAGTCGACCTGCCAGCCGCTGTTGCGCAGCCGCGCCAGTTGCTCGCGCATGAACACCGCCCAACTGCTCTCATCCGCCAGTCCATAGGCATTGTCCGGCGGCCTGCCGAAGGTATGCAGGACGTAGCCCGGGACCTTCTCCAGATCGGCACTGGCCAGTTCAGCCATCAACTGCTCTTCACGTGCACGCTGACGCTCGATGCGAACCATCTCACCGTTGGCAAGAACCGCGAAGTCGCGCCGGTCATCGGGAATCACCTCGACATCGCCGTAGCGAAACGCGGCCAGGGCGACATCGAAAGGACCGCCACCGTAAGCAGCGGAGTAGTTCCGCCAGCCGCGGTTGCCGTGTACGTTCAGGGTCCGCAGACGCAGCACTGCTACCGGTTCGGCAACGATGCAACGAGTATTGATGCTGGCCTGTTCAGGGTCGCTGGGCAGATCGCTTGCGGTCTCGCCGAGGGCTTCGCCGACGAGTGCGACAGCTGTGGCCGACAAGGGCGGCAGCGAGAACAGGCGGGCGACTACCGCCGGGTTGCCGTTCACCTGCAGGGGCCCCACCAGGCGTCGATCGAGATCGACGAACCACGGCTGCGGCAACGGTATGACCAGACCGGCCGCCGGCTCCGCCACGAGCGTGGCCGACTGCCGCCCATCGCCGGCATCCCGCCAGCTCAGGGTCGCCGGACGCGGTGCCGCCAAGGTCAGGAAGGAGAAGTCATCCCCACGGCACAGCCGGCCGGTCTTTGCCATGAGCTGCAATGCTTCTCCACCGTGCCGCGGCCCCAGGCCGAACGCGTGCAGCCCCGTGTCGAAGCCGCGTTCGGCCCACAGCAGACGCAGGATCGGCCGATCCTCATCGCTCACGAAGCGGAGGGATTTCGCGAGTGCACGATCGATGTTCCACAACGCGTCAGCGCTCTCCGGTTCGCGACCTTTGTGAACGGTGACCCCGAAGCCAGCCAGATCGACGGTCCATTGCAGCAGGTAGAAGAGCTGCTGACGGCCTGCGGCAGGACTGCGATCCTTCTTGCTGACCGCCATCGCCACCCGGCGCAACTCCTCGGTCCATGAGAGCGCGCCGACGTCGCCCTTGCCAACCGACAGCGATCGCTCCACCGGCTTATCCACGCGGTAGCCCCCAAGGCCAAGCGGCGCCGCTCTGGCGCCAGTGCTCACTGCGTGATGAGAAACGGATCGAAGGCTGGCTCACGGTCTGGACTCGCAACGCAATGGGCAGCGGCTGGCCGTCGCCACGGAACGCGCAGCGGCGCAACGGCGGCAACTCAGGCCAGGAAGCTAGCATGCGGCAGCATGCTCCGGCAAGAGCAGGCCACACTGGTCTCGCTCCGCCCGTTCTCAATCGCGGAAGTTGCCGTAGCGGATTGGGAAATCGGTGACCTCCTTGGTAACCAGCGCGATGCACGCCTGCAACTCGTCCCGCTTGGCGCCACTGACGCGCACCGCATCGCCCTGAATCGAAGCCTGCACCTTGAGCTTCGAATCCTTGATCAGCTTGACGATCTTCTTCGCCAGTTCCGACTCGATGCCAATCCGGATCTTCAGATCCTGCTTGACCTTGTTGCCCGAGACCCGCTGCACCGGCTGATCCTCGAGCCGCTTGGTACTTTCCTTTTCCTTTTTCTCCATTGCCGGAAACAGGAGATCCCTGATCTGGCCAAGCTGGAACTCGGAGTCACCGTGCAGCGTGATGACCTTGTCCTTGTCATTGAGCTCCACCCTGGCGCTGGTACCCTTGAAGTCATAGCGATTGTCGATGGCACGCCGGGTGACGTCGAGCGCGTTGTGCAACGCAGCCATGTCGGCTTCGGAAGAGAAATCGAATGAAGGCATAGTGCATCCAGTTGTCGGTCGAAAAGGCAGCCCGGCGCGGCCCCGCGCCGCGAGCCGTGGCACGCAAAAAACTATAGCCCCCAGAGCTTTTCCATGATCGTCTTGGCAATGAAGCCCAGCATGCCGAATGACAGAACGAAGAAGAGCACGATGGTACCCGTCTTGCCAGCCTTGGACTTCCACGCGATCTCGCCGATGATGAACAGCATGAAGAGCATGAAGGCACCGACCCCGAAGGTCATGCCGAACTCCGATATCTGTTCTTCGCTCATTCCAAACATCGGCGCCGCCTTTCACTCAGGCCGCACATCGACGGATCATCCCCGGATCATCCCCGGATCATCGCCCGCGCACGGCGAGCCTGGCCGCAATGCGCATCCGCAGGGCGTTGAGCTTGATGAAACCGGCAGCATCCTTCTGGTCATAGGCACCGGCGTCGTCCTCGAAAGTCGCGATCGTCGAGTCAAACAGCGAATCGGTCGCTGAATCCCGGCCGACAACGATCACGTTGCCCTTGTAAAGCTTGACGCGTACCCAGCCATTCACCGCAAGTTGGGTATGGTCGATCAGCTTCTGCAGGGCCAGCCGTTCAGGGCTCCACCAGTAGCCGTTGTAGATCAGGCTGGCGTAGCGCGGCATCAGGTCATCCTTGAGATGAGCCACCTCGCGGTCGAGGGTGATCGACTCGATGGCCCGGTGCGCGGGCAAAAGGATCGTACCACCCGGCGTCTCATAGCAGCCACGCGACTTCATGCCCACGTAGCGGTTCTCGACGAGATCGATGCGACCGATTCCGTGCTTGCCACCGAGTTGGTTCAGCCTTGCGAGCAGTTCGTCGGCCGGCAGTCGCTGACTGTCGATCGCCACGAGGTCACCCCGTTCGAACTCGAGATCGACGTACTCCGCCGCATCGGGCGCCTTCTCGGGTGACACCGTCCAGCGCCACATCGACTCCTCGGCTTCGGCCGACGGATCCTCGAGGTGACGCCCCTCGTAGCTGATGTGCAGCAGGTTGGCATCCATCGAATAAGGCGAGCCGCCCTGGCGGTGCTTCATCTCGACCGGGATACCGTGCTCCTCGGCGTACGCCAGCAACTTCTCGCGTGACAGCAAGTCCCACTCACGCCAAGGCGCAATGATCCGTATGTCAGGCCGCAAGGCGTAGGCACCCAACTCGAAGCGCACCTGATCGTTGCCCTTGCCCGTCGCGCCATGCGCCACCGCGTCTGCACCGGTCAGATTGGCGACCTCGATCATTCGTTTGGCAATCAGCGGTCGCGCGATCGAGGTGCCGAGCAGATACTCGCCCTCGTAGACCGTATTGGCGCGGAACATCGGAAAAACGAAGTCGCGGACGAACTCTTCGCGCAGGTCTTCAATGTATATGTTGTCCGCTGCAATGCCGAGCTTCAGTGCCTTCGGACGCGCCGCCTCAAGCTCCTCTCCCTGCCCGAGATCGGCAGTGAAGGTCACCACCTCACAGCGATACGTATCCTGCAACCACTTCAGGATGACTGATGTGTCGAGGCCTCCCGAATAGGCAAGGACGGCTTTGCTGATCTGGCTCATGTTCTTTCCCCGCTCGAACTGGATGATGATACATCGACCCGGCCGCACAGAAGATACTCGAGCAGCGCTTTCTGTGTGTGCATACGGTTCTCGGCCTCATCCCACACGACGCTCTGCGGCCCATCGATGACCTCCGCCGACACTTCCTCGCCGCGGTGTACCGGCAGGCAGTGCATGAACAGGGCCTGCGGACTGGCCATCCGCATCATCTCGCGATTCACCTGCCAGGCGGCGAAGGCGCGCCGCCGGTCATCGTTTTCGGCTTCGAAGCCCATCGAAGTCCACACATCGGTGGTCACCAGGTCAGCCTGCCGCGTTGCCGCCAGAGGGTCTGCAAACTGTTCGAAATGCCTCGCCCCGTGCAGGCCGAGCCGCTCAGGCACGACTTCATAGCCCGGCGGCGTCGACACGTGCACGCGAAAGTCGAGCACTTCCGCCGCCTGCAGCCACGTATTGCAGACATTGTTCGAGTCGCCGATCCAGGCAATCGTCCGGCCCTGGATCGGACCGCGGTGCTCGATGAAGGTGAAGATGTCAGCGAGAATCTGGCATGGATGATACTCGTTGGTCAGGCCATTGATCACCGGCACGCGCGAATTCGCCGCAAAGCGTTCGATGATCGCCTGCTCGAAGGTTCTGATCATTACCACATCGCTCATGCGCGATATCACCTGCGCCGCATCCTCAACCGACTCGCCGCGCTGCAGTTGCGAATCGCGACTGTTGAGGTAGATCGCCGACCCACCGAGCTGTTGCATGCCGGCCTCGAACGACAGCCGGGTGCGCGTGCTGGCCTTTTCAAAGATCATGACCAGGGTGCGATCACTGAGCGGCCAGTACTTGCGAAAGCCCTTGAACTCGGCCTTGATCCAGCGCGCACGTTCGAACAGATGATCGAATTCCGCACGCGTGAAATCCTTGAACTGGAGGAAATGCCGGGGGCGGTGCATGGCGGGTCTCTAGGTTGAGGCGAGAAAATCACGGATGAGCTGCGCCAGGCGTGATGTCAGCTCACGTCCTTCGTCGGCGCTAAAGGTCAGCGGCGGCAGGAGGCGAACGACCGTATCTGCCGTCACGTTGATCAGCAAGCCGGCCTGCAATGCCAAGATCACCAGTTCGTTGCACGGGCGATCGAGTTCAACGCCAATCATCAGACCCTGGCCACGAATCTCCACCACGCCACGGCAATCCGCCAGCGCCTGTGCCAGGCCGTCACGGATCAACTGACCGACACGCCGCGCCTGATCGATCAGTCCATCCTTCTCGATCACTTCGATGGTGGTCAATGCGGCGGTCGACGCCAGCTGATTGCCGCCGAAGGTGGAGCCATGCTTGCCCGGCTGGAAGAGACCCTTCGCCAACCCGGCAGATAGACAGGCGCCGATCGGCACACCGCCGCCCAGCCCCTTGGCCATGGTCACCACGTCCGGCCGGACTCCTGAATGCTGGAAGGCAAACCATGTCCCGGTCCGGCCCATTCCGCATTGAACCTCGTCGCAGATCAGCAACCAGCCCCGGTCGTCGCACAGCGCCCGCAGGCCGCGCTGGAACTCGATATCGGCGGCGTTGATGCCGCCTTCGCCCTGAACGATTTCGAGCATCACCGCGACGACATTGCTGTTCGCGCGAGCCAGCGTTCTGATCGCTTCGAGGTCGTTGTAGCGAACGCGCAGGAAGCCCGCAACGAGCGGCTCAAAGCCGGCCTGCGCCTTGCGGTTGCCGGTCGCCGAGAGGGTTGCCATGGTACGGCCATGAAAGGCTCTCTCCATGACGATCGTCGCCGGACCATCGACGCCTTGCCGGTGGCCATGCAGGCGCGCCAGCTTGATCGCCGCCTCGTTGGCTTCACAACCGGAATTGCAGAGGAAGACTTCGTCCATTCCGGAGAGTGCCGCCAGTTTGTCGGCCAGTCGCTCCTGCTCCGGAATCCGGTAGAGATTCGAAGCGTGCAGTAGACGCGCGGCCTGGGTGGCGATCGCCTCGACCAACGCCGGGTGGCGGTGTCCCAACGTATTGACGGCGATCCCCGACAAGGCGTCGAGGTAGACCTTGCCCTCGGTGTCGGTCAGCCGGCTGCCTTCGCCGTGACTGAAAGCGACCGGCAGGCGGCTGTAGGTATTCATCAGATGGGACATCGAGCACTACCCATTGCGCAGGCATTGAAACTGAAACGGCGGCTTGCGCCGCCGGACAGATGCGTTCTCACCACGAACCGGGAACTGTTCCCCGCGGACGTTTGGCCGAGGTGCAGGGACCGTCATACAGGTCGACGATATTAAGCGATAACGCCCACAAAGTGTAGCGGACGAAAGGAAAAAAGCTACCTGCGGATGAGATTCCAGATCGTTTCGACGCCTCCGAGAACGAGATCGGACAGATCCGCCTGCAGGAGATCGCTTCGCCCCGGCCGGGGCCGCAGCGATCTCTCGCGCTCGTTGGCGATCAGCGCATCGGCGACGGCGTGCGGATTCACGGTTTCCTGGCGGCGCGCCTTGCTGCCGAAGTCGTCGAGCGCGGTGCGCACGGCCTCAGGATCTAGAATGACGATCGGCGAGCGGCAGTGGTTGCAAACGTGCTCGCGAGTGATGTCCACCGGCGCACCGCAACTTGAACAGCGTATCGAACACACCTTGCGCGCAAGTTCGGCAACCTCGGCACCACTGAGCTGGCGGACGAAACCCTTTTCGATCATGAACGCCGAGAACGCGCTGTAGCGGCCATGCCGCTGCGGACAGCGGCTATACGTGAAGCGGCCAGCACGGGTACTGTCCAGGCAGTTCAACAGGGATTCCCGGCAGCGCGGGCAACGCAGGACTGCCGGCCAGGGTTGGCGCCGGTCAGCCTGATGCTCATGCAGCAGGCGAAACAGGTCGAGCACTCCGGCGGCCGCCAGCTGCGCGCTCTCGTGCTCGTCGAACCAGATGCCCTGACAGGCGAAACAGATGTCCAACGAGATCTCGCCGCCGAGTTGGCGCTTGAAACGGTGCACCGACATCACCGTCTGGCAGCTGGGGCACATGCCGCCACGCCCGAGGCGGGCCGGCGAAGCCTTGGGGTCATTGTTCATTGCGACTGAAGAACCATTGCCGGCAAGCGGTGTTCGTGGATTGATCCCGACGTCGCGACACGCTGCCGGGCAGTAGAATGCAACAGTATAGCTGCAGCCGGGGAGCCGGAGAAAGCCCGCCGGTCAGCCACGTAGGCGCCGAACCCAGAACAGCTCATGGCGTCGCACCGCCTTGCGGAAAAACTCGTTGTCGCCGCTTGCCGGCCAGCAGCGACCAGCAAGCGCCCGCTGAAGATGCCGCCGCAACCTCTGCTTGCAGTCCAAGCCACCCTGCAGATCATGCTGCATCGCCAGCGCCATTGCCTTGTCGAGCTGCTCGGAAGGGCTCAGCAACGGGCTCCATAGACCATCGGCCGGCAACGGCAGCAGCGCTGGCGGCAAGGCTATGCCATTGCCGGCCGGGCCCATTGGCCAGCGGTCGTTGTCGTGCAGGTGATTGGCGTAAAGCAGGGCAACCTCCGGCTGCCAGACCGACCGCTGCATGGCCAGTTCGAGCGCCTGCGTGGCAGCGACGTGGTCAGCATGTGGGTCGAGCTGCGGGTGCGGGGTGATGACGACCTGTGGCTGGAAGTGGTCGAGCAGCGCCGCCAGGTCTGCGACGAGGTTGGCGCCGCAGGGGAGCCCGTCGGCATCGCCTGGCAACCGCAGCGCGTTGTACTGGCGGGCTGCGCGCACATCCTCTTCGCCGGACTCGCGCGAAGGGAAAGGCGACCCGGGGTCGTCCAGCATCGCCGACAGTTGCATGCAGTAGTAACCAAGCTGTACGCAGCGACTCTGGGGAACTCCGCCCCAGAGGGGCACAGCCATGCTGTCCCAGGTGCGCAGACGTCCCTTCAGACGTGCCGCAGCCGCGGCATCGAGTCCCAGGCGCCGAAAGCTTCCAGCCTCGGTTTCGCCCTGGGTCAGGGTGACAATCGACACCCCGGCTGCCCGTCGGTAGAGACCGAATGCCGCCAGCTCGGCATCGTCTGCATGCGGCGCCAGGATCATCATGCGTTGTCCTGCGTAATCCGGATTGTGCAGGACGTACAGGGTCGCGTTCGCCGACAGGTGGCAATGACGGCCGCTGATCCGCAGTTCACCGGTGGCGAGTGCCACCTCGTGCCCCGACAGGTTGACGAAACGCCGCCCGCGAACGCCACGCTCGAAATCCTGCCGGTCGCCACCGATCAGAACGTGCGGATCGAGCCAGCGACCAAGCCACGAACTGGTCACCAGCAGCTCAAGAAACAGCGTCTCGCCGCTGGCCAGCGGCGCACTCAGCGCCACTCTTCCCTCGCCCACAGCCACCGGCTGCTGCGCCGTGCCGTCGGGGAAGCAGTATTGGTAGTCCTTGCGTGGCGAATAGAAGAGGTGATCGGCAAACCACGCTTCGTGAGCAATCCAGCCGGACAGCAGCAACAGCACCGCCAACCACCAGGCAACGGCCATTGCGGTCACCGCGAGAATCAGGACGCAGAACAGCAACAAGAGGCGCTTGTGCCGACGGTGACGTGACAGCAGACGTTGTTTGCGTGTACTCATGGGGCGATCGATGTCGAGACACGCCGCGCTGGCTCTGCCTCAGGTCTGGTAGACGGGCGCCCGATGGCACCAACGATCCTTGTAGCCACCGTCACAGCGACCAAAGGAGTAGCGTAGCGGCTTACCGGCTGCCCGGGCGTCGGCGCGCGCGGCCTGCGCATTGACGAAGGTGAGGACACTCCCCGGACTGTGGTCGCTGCTCCGCGGATCGACACCGCCATTGATGTACTCAAGCGAAATCCATCTCGGCGCCTCCACTCGGTAAAGGATCTGAATCGCGATGGGTTGCTCGTCACGCAAGAGGAGCGAACCCGTCATGAACTCGCGCAGCAGACCGAACACCTCGGCCAAGTGCGGCTCGCCCCGGGCGGCGAAGCCCCAGCGACGACGGAACAGGTCAGCATAGATCCCTGCCTGCTCAGATGGGGAATAGTCGGAAAGCGGCCGCAACCGGCCACCGAGTTGCTCGAGCAGGCGCCGTTCCCGCCGAAGATTGTAGAGAAATTTCGCCGAGCAGTCGTGCAGCGGGCGCAGCAGGGCGAGCTCGTCAGGCTGCGGTCGCAGGGTCGTGATCTGGCCACGGTTGAGTTCGGACAAGTAGCGCATGCGCCAGCGCACCGGCACCCGCGCCTGCTCGGCAATGGGTAGTATCACTTCCGAATTGCCCAGATCGAAAAGCCCGCGCTGGCCTCGCTTCTTCAGAACGTCCTTGGACAACGCCAGATGACGTTCCCAGCAGGGAACTGCCGCCAGCAGCTCGTCGCCGGCGAACCACCCAAGGTAACGAACCGGAATCTCTGCCAAGGCAGACAGTCGCTCGACGATCAACGGGTGCGTCGCGACGCTTCCGCCGTACAGGTACCAGGCACGCGCGTAGTCGGCTGCGGTGAAAAGGGTCCAGCCGCGCTCACGCCACGGACGCAGCCAACTCAACATGTTCCGGCCGCTGCGAATTCATGCTGGCCAGCGCGTCGAGGCGACCACGCGTGGCGACGAGCACGGCGGGCGGCCGGCCCAAGCCGGCTGTCGGTGAGGCGTGCAGCAGGCCGCGAAAGACAACGGAGCCGGTCGCCGTCAACCGGCGGCATGTGCTGCTTGCTCCCCGGCGATCCATGAAGCCGGAATGTACATCGTTTGCCCCTTCCTTGACCGTAGATTGCGGCGACGTCCATGCCGGCGCAGATGTCGGGGATGCGCCTTTTGCTGCTTCGCAAAACGAATTATTGCATTCCGCGGTGGATCGAGGAAGAATACCGTCAGAACCGATGGCCGGAGCCGAAGTGCGGTTACTCCGGCGGCCTTGACGGCGGATCAGGCAGCCCGAAGCAGGAGAGCAGTGACCTTTGACCACCACGAGTCCCCCGCACGCGGGGCAGGCGTTGCGGACTCCATGCAAGCGCTCCGCTGGTGACACGGCCCTCACCACTGGAAGGGGATGCGGACACGGCAATGAATGACGATGAGGGACCGCTGATCAGCGTCATCGTCCCGACCTACAACTACGCTCACCTGCTGCCACGAGCGCTCGACTCAATTCTCGTGCAATGGGCGCCGTGGGTGGAACTGATCGTTGTCGATGATGGCTCGACAGACGAGACAGCCCCGCTGTTGGCCAGCTACGCCGCGAGTAATGACGGGTTGCTGGTAATCGACCAGCCCAACGCGGGTGCCGCTGCCGCGCGAAACCGAGGCCTGCGACAGGCACGCGGTCGCTACGCCCTGCTGCTCGACGCCGATGACGAGCTACTGCCAGACGCACTGCAGACACTGCGTGCCACCGTCGCCAGACATCCCGAGGCCGGTACGGTTCTCGGCGCACAGATATCCGTCCATCCGGATGGCCGCGAACGCATCAGACTGCCAACAAGGGTGCCCTCCGCTTCACCACTGCAATTGAGCGAGCGCTACCTGCTGCAGAAGCGAATCGCCATCTCGCATGGCTGTTCGCTTTTCCGCCGCGATCTTCTGCTGCAGCGACCCTATCCAGAGAGGTTGCGCGGTGGTGAAGACGTCCCGGTGTTTGTGCACATGCTGATCAGCGCACCGGTGGTGACGACCGCCGCAGTCTTGGCGCGAATCCACAAGCACCACGACAGCCTTCGCCACGACCGGGGGGATGAGGAAGCGCGTGCCGAGACGATGGTCGACGAGGTTTTCGCCGGCTTGCCGGCCGAGTGTCAGTCACTGCGCAGGCGCTACGCTGCGCAGCGTTATCTCTCGCTCTTCCGCGCCGCCGTGCAATCGGACGACCGGCTCGCGGCGAAGCGTTTCTATGGGGCAGCTTGGCATTTGCACAGGGTGCAGGCCTTGCGCTGGACCTACCTGCGCAAGGCGATCCGTCTTTGGTTCCGCTGATGCCTCGCCTTTCCTCTCCGGTCAGTGCCTCTGCCCCCAATTCTCGCCGAATCCCGAGCAATGCCGGCCCGCTGGTGGCCGCCTTTCTGGGCAGCGTTCTGCTGTCCGTACTGGCGTTTTCCAGCGCAACCATAGTCAGCAGGGATGCTGCGCTCTATCTCGAGGTCGCACGGCAAGTGGTCGAGCTCGGTCCGACGAGCGCTTTTCGGGCTTTCAACTGGCCCTGGTTCTCTCTGCTGCTGGCGGCAACGAGCAGCGTTGTGGGGCTGCCTCTGGAGGCGGCGGCCTATTTCTGGTGTACGCTGTTTGCGGCTGGTACCAGCGTGTTGCTCGTTCTCGTGACGCGGCGCTTCGCGCCGGGGAGTGCCTGGTGGGCCTGTCTGGTCGTTCTGTCGGTACCCGCGTTCAACCAGTTCCGCGGCGATATCATCAGGGAACACGGTTCGTGGTTCTTCTCTCTCGTCGCCCTGCTTCTGGCTTTGCGCTGGTGGGAGCGCGGCGGCTGGTGGCGGGCAGCCGCAATACAGTCTTCGATTGCCTTGGCGGCTCTCTTCCGGCTGGAAGCGGTCATTCTGGCCCCCGCCCTCGCTCTGTGCATGCTTGGCGACCTGCAAACACGACAGGGGTGGAAGCGGTTGCTGCAGCTCAATGCCCTGCCGCTCGCGAGCATCGCCGCAATGGGCTTGGCATGGCTTTCCGGAGCCTACCTGTCGCAGCCACGAATCGTCGATTTCCTGGCGATGGTTGATCCGCGCGTGATCTGGCTCCAGTTTGAGTCGATGGCCGACCAAGTCGCAGCCGTTCTCGTGAACCATGGCAAGGCGGATGCACGACAGATCCTTTTCTTCGGCCTGTCGCTCACGCTGCTGGTGAAGTTCTTAGCGCTCAGCGGCCCGCTTTGCCTGCCGCTTCTCGACCGCACGAACTGGCAGGCCGTAGGCGAGTTTTGGCGCAAGCTGCGCCCCTTCGCGTGGACGTGGATCCTTTACCTGTGCGTACTGCTCGTCTTCTTCGTTCAGCAGCGTTTCATCAACTCGCGCTACATCAGCTTCCTGAACCTGCTGGTCGTGCCCCTGCTGACGATGGCTCTGATGATGTTCTGCCGGAAGCATGCGCGCTGGGCGCGTTTCGTGGTGCTCTTGCTCCTCCTGGTGATGGTGGACAACGTCGTGTCGCTCAAACCCGGGAAGACCCATTACCGAGAGGCCGCGGCGTGGGTCGCTGCAAATACCCGAGCCGATGACCTGGTCTACTACGAAGACCCACGCATCGCGTACTACGCCGGTCGAGGCTACCCGGTGACGGCCGTGACCGGTGAGCAGGTGGTGACAGGACAGGAGGCACAGGAATACCGCTATTACTTGTTCACGCACAAGCCGGACAGCCAGAGCCTTGGGCTCTGGCTAGCGTCGAGGCAGCAGCATGTCATCCGTCGGTTCGAGAACCGCGGGGGCGACACTATCCTGGTGATCGGCCAGTGACGGTCGATCGGCCGGGGCTCGCAGCCGCAACCGGCGGGACCCGCCCCAGTACATTGCCATCAGACAATGCCGAGCAAGACGCTTCGTCCGGAGTTGACGGACGCAACCGAGTTCGCAGATACTCGTGCGGGACGACAGTGATCGCAAGTCCTGCCGTCAGGCGAGGACCGGAGCCACTCGCGACGTGTGCCAAGTCCGCTTCCCGATCAACGAGCACCGCCGCCACAATCGTGGGCGCTTTGGCTTGCTCGTCATGCTGACCTGCGTTCCTGGCGTCCGCCCGCGCTGACCCTTGGCTGAAAGACCAACTGGAACCCATGGCTGACCACGTTCCGCTCAACCAGAAGCTGTTTGATCTGCCGCTCCTGCGCAGTCTTGGCAGAGCGATCCATTCCCGGCGACTTGCCCAGGAACCGCGTGGACAATCGACGGCTACCCGCTTCTTCAGGAACCTCAGGCAGCTGGACTCTCTGCAGGGGCCGTTGCGCGCACTCGTCGATGGAGGCGCGCCGCTCCGGATTCTGGTCGCCGGCTGCAGTTTTGGCTGCGAGTCGTACTCGCTCGCCGCGTACCTGGCGGTCGAGTTCCCCGCTCTCGACTGGACCATTGACGCCTTCGACGTTTCGCAGGAAGCCGTGGCCGTTGCCCAGCAGGCGGTTTTCGGCAGCAAGTACGGGCTTGCCGATCCTCTGCGCGGAGAGGCCCGACGCTATGCGCAGCGCTTGCTTGAACCATCTGGAGCGGCGTGGACCATTGCCTCCGACATTCGCCAGCGTGTCCGAATCGCGCATGGTGACCTCCTCGCGAACACTTTCGCGACGACTGCCGACTACGACATGGTGTTTGCCCAGAACTTCCTGCTGCACATGGATGATGGGATTTCCGATGAAGGCTTCGCGCGCGTCGTTGGCGCAACCCGGCCGGGCGGTGCGATCTTCGTTGCCGGCATGAACCTCGAGAACAAGGTCGCTCTGGTCAGAAGCCACAGATTGATCCCGGTCGACTGGGAGATCGAAGCCATCCACAATAGCGACCAGATGCGCCGGTCCGCCTGGCCGTGGGGATACTGGACCCTGGAGCCGATTGACGCATCACGACCGGATTTCGTCCTCCGCTACAGCACCATCTTCCGCAAGCCCGTCGATTCGCCAGGGCAGGGCTGATCATTCCTTGTCCGACAGCCGGTTTCGACCAGCAGCGGGAGGAACATCCCGACCTCGTTGGTTTGCTTGAGCACCGCCACGAGCCGAACAGTAGCGACTCGCGCGCGCGTGACTTTCGCCGAAACACCGGTCCGCTGCCTGAAGACGCCCAGCATGAGTCGTCGGCCACCGGTCTCGTCCAGGGCGCTCGCGTGCGCTGACCCGCTTCAAGGATCGCTTGGCCAAGCTGGGCGCGAGCATTGGCCGTGAATGGATTCCCGATCGACTGCCTCGGCGGGCGCAGTCGTCCAGGCCACTACCGGCAGCGGACATCGGCCGGCGCCCGGTCTGCTATAGTTCGGCCTGTGCGTCGCCGGCAGCTCGGCTCCGAGGATGCTTCACTGGCGGCCTGCGCCCCGTTGTCGCATGAAAGCATTCCGATGAGCATTGGTCCCAACCCCAGCAACGAAGACGCGTTCCCGCCAGAGATTCTGCACGAGGTTGCGAAGCGGCGGACCTTCGCCATCATTTCCCACCCAGACGCCGGCAAGACGACTTTGACCGAGAAGTTGCTGCTCTTCGGAGGCGCGATCCAGCTCGCAGGAACCGTCAAGGGGCGCAAGAGCGCTCGCCATGCCACCTCGGACTGGATGGAGGTCGAGAAACAGCGCGGCATTTCGGTGACCAGTTCGGTCATGCAGTTCGAGTACAGCGGGCACACCATCAACCTGCTGGACACGCCAGGGCACGAAGATTTTTCGGAAGACACCTATCGCGTCCTGACTGCCGTCGATGCTGCGGTGATGGTGATCGACGCGGCCAAGGGAGTCGAGGCACAGACGATCAAGCTGCTGAACGTATGCCGCATGCGCAGCACGCCGATCATCACCTTTGTCAACAAGCTGGACCGGGAAGTACGGGAACCCTTCGAGCTCCTGGCCGAGATCGAATCCGTACTGGGCATCGAGTGCGCGCCGATTACCTGGCCGATTGGCATGGGCAAGAGCTTTCGTGGCGTCTATCACCTGCTCAACGACCGCCTGCTCCACTTTGCCGCGGGTGAGGAGAGGCGCAGCGAGTCGGCGCGACTGGACGGCCTTGACAATCCACTCCTCGACGCCCAGTTTCCGTGGGAAGTCGGCCGGCTGCGCGAGGACGTGGATCTCATCCAGAATGCCAGCAGCCCGTTTGACCTGGTCGGCTTTCTTGCGGGGCGACAGTCGCCGGTGTTCTTTGGCTCGGCGATCAACAATTTCGGTGTGCAAGAGGTCCTGCAGGCACTGCTGGACTGGGCGCCGCCGCCGCAGGAGCGCGACGGCGGCTGCCGCATGGTTCAACCTGCCGAACGCTCCTTCAGCGGGTTCGTCTTCAAGATACAGGCCAACATGGACCCCAAACACCGGGATCGCATTGCCTTTCTCAGGGTTTGCTCCGGACGCTACACATCAGGAATGAGGGTCAGGCACATTCGCCTGAACCGCGAGATGAAACTGGCGAACGTGCTGACTTTCATGGCCAACGAACGCTTGCTGATGGAAGACGCCGTTGCCGGCGACATCATCGGCATCCACAACCACGGCAACCTGCACATCGGCGACTGCCTCAGCGAAGGCGAGACACTGGGCTTCAAGGGCATCCCGTACTTCTCGCCCGAGCTCTTCCGTGCAGCGCGCCTGCGCGACCCGCTGAAAAGCAAACAGCTGCAGAAGGGCCTCCAGGAGCTGGGTGAAGAGGGAGCAATCCAGGTCTTCGAAAGCCTGGCCAGTGGTTCGCTCCTGCTCGGAGCGGTCGGCAACCTGCAATTCGAGGTCGTCGCGCAGAGGCTGCAGACGGAATACAAGGTCGATGCCATATTCGAGTCGGCAGACGTCTATACCGCTCGTTGGCTCACCTTCCCCGACGACGCAACGCGCCGCAGATTCGAGCGTGAGCAGGCGCCGCGAATGGCGCGCGACGTGGATGGCAACCCGGTCTACCTGGCCAGCACGCGTTACAACTTGGAAGTGACCAGCGAGAAGTGGACCAGCGTGGGCTTCCACGACTCGCGTGAACACGGACAGTTATTCACCTGAAGCAAAGCCGGGAAGGGCGGCGCGTCGACAACCATACGGCCGCAAGAAGATGCGGCGGCCTGCAGCAGGCGCGTGCACACTTGGTGCAGCCCTTGCCGCTGCACAGACAGGCGCCGGTGGCCGTCGATCAGTCTCTCCAGTGACCGGCAGGACAACCGGAAAGGGCAGACAATGACACAAGCTCCCGTGGCGCCACCGCCACTCAGTTTTCTCGAGGCTCGGATTCTTGGCGTGCTGATCGAGAAGGAGAAGACGACCCCCGACACCTATCCCCTGACGCTGAACAGTCTTGCTGCCGGCTGCAACCAGAGGTCGGCCCGCGACCCGGCGATCAGTGCAGCGGAAGGCGAGATTCAGGAGGCCCTCGAAAGCCTCCGCAGTCGACTCCTGGTACTCGAAACCTATGGCGCATCTGGTCGCGTCCTGCGTTATGCGCACAACTTGGGGAGGGTATACGCTGTGCCTGCGGCCAGCGTTGCGCTACTCGCCACCCTCGCCCTACGCGGGGCGCAGACGATCAGCGAGCTGCGCGCCAACAGCGAGCGCCTCTATCGTTTCGACGACAGCTCCTCGGTCGAGGCTTACCTGCAGGAACTGGCGACACGCAATGCTGGCGCACTCGTCGTCTGCCTGCCGAAGCAGCCGGGCTCGCGCGAGCATCGCTGGGCTCATCTGCTCTGCGGTGAACCCACCCTGCCGGCCAACCCCGCCAATGGAGAGATCGAGGCCGGCGGAGCGTCGGGCGACCTGACCAGGAGAGTGGCCTGCCTCGAGCAGGAGGTGGCGGAGCTGCGCGGCGCGTTGCAGGCACTGCGGCCCAAGGTCGACTCGCCGGACCCGCCTGCGACAAGTACCTGATCTTCCTCTGCAGACCGTTCGCCGAATCGGGGCAGCTGAGGGCGATCAACCTGATTTACGCTTGAGCTTCGCTGAAGGCGTCAACGGCACCCGGGTGGACGAGCCCGCCGCACACCGGGCTGGCTGAGCGCAGCGCGCTCCGGGAGGGGCCAGACGGCTTTTGGTAGGCGGTTGCGGCTACGGGCCGCCAGTGCACGCGCTGCGCCACCCAGGGCTACCAGTTCGCTCGCATGACCTTTTCGGCCCAGAACAGCGCCGTGATCGTCTTCGCGTCGGTGATGGTCCCACTCTTCACCGATGCGAGAGCATCCCCCAGAGGCAGACTCAGGAGATCCAGGAACTCGTTGCTGTCCGGCGTCTGTTCGGCGTCGCGGGCCAGACCGCGCGCGAGATAGATCTCGATTCGCTCGTCCGAGTAGCCAACGCAGGGATGCATGACCCCAAGATGACGCCAAGAGCTTGCCCGGTATCCCGTCTCCTCGAGCAACTCGCGCCGGCCGGTGACCAGAAGCTCCTCGCCGGGGTCGATCTTGCCGGCCGGCAGCTCAAGAAACGGGCGACGCAGCGGATAGCGATACTGCCGGACAAAAAGCAGCCGTTCGTCCTCGAGTTCGGCGATGACCACCACAGCCCCCTGGTGCCGCACGTACTCGCGCAGGCACTCGTTACCGTCGGGCAGCCGGACCCGGTCGCGGCGCACGTCCAGAAGCCTGCCGCTGAAGACTTGCTCGCTCTCGAGCTGCCGCTCGGTGAGATGTCCGTACTCTTCTTGCATGGGAAGGCTCCCGACGAAAACGCCCCGACGGTGCGGGGCGTTGTGGTCAGATGGCTGTCGGCGATCAGAGAGAACGCAACAGAGAGAACGCGCAGAGCGACATCAGGACTTGCGGGAAGATGCCCAGCAAGGCAACCGCCAGCCCGTTCGCCGACATCAGGATCTTCATGTCCAACGGCGCCTCGATCGGGCTCATGTTGGCCGGCGGGTCAAAATACATGATCTTGACCACACGCAGGTAATAGAAGCAGCCGATCAGCGAGAAGGCGACAGCGACAATCGCCAACCAGAGATACCCGGCGGCAACGACCGCCTGCAGGACCGAGAACTTGGCAAAGAAGCCGACGAAGAAGGGAATCCCGGCCATCGAGAACATCATCATCATCATGACGCCCGCGAACCACGGGCTGCGCTTGTTGAGACCCTTGAAGTCGTCGAGTTCGTCCGACTCGAGGCCGCCGCGGGCAAGCAGAAGGATCATGCCAAAGGTGCCGGCGCTGGTCAGGACGTAGGTGATCACGTAGAACATCGCCGAACTGTAGGCATTGAGCGCGAAACGGGCGTCGCCGCCGACGACACCGGTGACGATGCCGAGCAGCATGAAGCCCATGTGGGAGATCGCCGAGTAGGCGAGCATGCGCTTGAGGTTGGTCTGGGCGATCGCGGCAATGTTGCCGATGGCCATCGACAGCACCGAGAGGATGATCAGCATCGCCTGCCAATCCTGTGAAACGACGATCAGGCCGTTGACCAGCAGTCGCATGACCATGGCGAAGGCAGCCAGTTTGGGTGCTGTCGCGATGAACAGCGTGACTGCCGTCGGTGCGCCATGATAGACATCGGGTATCCACATGTGGAAAGGAACGACTCCGAGCTTGAATGCAAGGCCGGAAACGAGAAACACCAGCCCGAAGACGAGAATCCCCTTGTCGAACTGACCCATGTAAAGGCGCTCGGCAATAGCCGGGATCTCCAGCGTACCGGTCGCACCGTAGATCATGGACATGCCGTAGAGCAGCAGGCCGGAGGCCAGCGCCCCGAGCACGAAGTACTTCATTGCTGCTTCGGTTGCTGGAACCGAGTCACGGTTCATCGCCACCATCGCGTAGAGCGAGAGCGAGAGCAGTTCCAGACCGATATAGACCGTGACCAGATGGCTGGCCGAGATCATCACCATCATGCCGAGGGTGGCAAACAGCGCCAGCGAATAGTATTCGCC
>JAEUOM010000066.1 GCA_016788495.1 Accumulibacter sp.
GTCGCGCATGATGTATTCGACGCTGGCAAAGGCAACCGGGATGCCGTTCTCGTTGAGCGAGGCGTCCGGCTTGTAGTGCATGACGAGGAAGATGCCGGTGACGATCTGGATGACCAGCACCAGCATCGCCAGCGAACCGAAGAAGTACCAGAAATTGAAGTTCTTCGGCGCGTAGTATTCGGAGAGGTGTCCGCGCCACATCGAGGTCGCCGGGAAGCGGGCATCGAACCACTCGAGCAGGTTGCCCTGCAGCGAGCCATCAGACTTGTACTTCTCGAAATTGCTGTTCGACGCCATGGCTTAAGCCCCCTTCTTGTCTTCGCCGATAAGGATTCGCTTGTCGGACAGGTACATGTGCCTGGGCACCTCGAGGTTGTCCGGTGCGGGCTTGCTCTTGAAGACACGGCCGGCGAAGTCGAAGGTCGAGCCATGGCATGGGCAGAGGAAGCCGCCCAACCAGGCGCTGTCCATTCCTTCTTCGGTACCGCGCCTGAACTTTGCCGACGGCGAGCACCCCAGGTGCGTACAGATACCGACAACGACCATGATCGCGGGCTTGATCGAACGGGTTTCGTTCCTGCAGTAATCCGGCTGCATGTTCTTTTCGGACTTCGGGTCGGCCATGTCGCCGTCGAGCTTGGGCAGCGTCTCAAGCATGTGCGTCGTACGGTTGATGATCCACACCGGCCGACCACGCCACTCGACGGTGATCATCTGGCCGGGCTCAAGACTGCCGATATCGACTTCAACCGGTGCGCCGGCCGCCCTGGCCCGCTCGGACGGCAGCATGCTGGAGACGAAAGGTACGAGCGCAGCGATCGCCCCCACCCCGCCAACCGCAGCGGTGGCGACGATCAGTCGCCGCCTTCCGCCGTCCACCTTGCACTCATTGCTCATAGCGCTGATCCCTAGGACGTAGTGAAAAGTTGCTTCAAACCAAACCGCAACATTATACGCCAATCTCCTTCCGCTTTTGAATCCGGAGAGACCGCCCAGAGCCGCCAGCCCTCAGCCGGCAAGCGGTCGGCGTTCGCGCAGTGCCTGCGCCAGTGTTCCAGCATCGACGTATTCGAGCTCCCCGCCGACCGGCACGCCGCGCGCGATTCGCGACACGCTGACGCCGCGACTGCGCAACATCTCGCACAGGTAGTGCGCCGTCGCCTCCCCCTCGTTCGTGTAGTTGGTGGCGATGATCACCTCCCGCACCAGCCCATCACACGCTCGTGCCAGCAATCGCTCCAGGTGCAGTTCGGCGGGCCCGATGCCATCCAGCGGAGACACACGCCCCATCAGCACGTAGTAAAGGCCGGAGTAGGCATGCGTCTGTTCGAGCATGTTCATGTCGACCGGCGTCTCGACGATGCACAGCAGGCCGGCATCGCGCTTGCTGGACAGGCAGCGGGAGCAGATTTCCGATTCGGTGAAGGTATTGCAGCGCTGACAGTGACGCAGCGCCGTCAACGCCAGCTGCAGCGATTCGGCCAGACGTTGCGCGCCTGCCCGGTCATGCTGCATCAGATGGTAGGCCATCCGCTGCGCCGATTTCGGACCAACGCCCGGCAGGCAGCGCAAAGCCTCGATCAGCGACTCGAGGCTAGACGGCGTCGTCATCAGAACGGCATCTTGAACCCGGGCGGCAGGTTGAGTCCCGCCGAGAAGCCAGCCATCCGTTCCTGGGAAGCCTGCTCGGCACGCCGCATCGCATCGTTCAGCGCCGCCGCCACCAGGTCCTCGAGCATCTCGCGATCGTCCATCACCGATGGGTCGATCGTCACCCGCCGCACACTGTGCGCACAAGTCATCAGCACCTTGACCATGCCGGCGCCCGCTTGTCCCTCGACTTCCAGCTCCGCCAGCTGCTCCTGGGCCTTCTTCATGTTTTCCTGCATCTGCTGGGCCTGTTTCATCAGGCCGGCGATTCCACCTTTCATCATTTCTCTTGCCTCGATCCGAACTTAAACGGGTTTGATTGACGTTTCGATCAGGGTTGCGTCGAACATCTCGATTATCTCGCGCACGAACCCATCCTGCTCGACCGATGCGATCGCGCGATCCATGCGCTCCTGGCGGTCACGTTGTGCCGCCGCCGCCGGAGTATCACCAGAGCCCTCCTCGACCGCGATGCTCAACTGCATCGGTCTCGCGAAATGCTCGGCCAGGGTTTGCTGCAACCTGTCCTGCGCCGCCTTCATCAGCAGATGGCGATGCCTCGGCGCCAGCTGCAGGGCGATCCGGCCGGCTGCCAGCTCACGCAGCCCGCAGTGCTGCGCCAGCTCGCGCGCCATGCCGCTCAGCTTGAGGGCGGCAAGTAGCTCGTGCCAGTCGGTGTCTGGCGACGCTGACCCGGCGCGCGTCGGCGCCGACGCTGGCGCCAGTCGCGGCGCTGCAGGTGAGACCTCCGCACGCGCAGGCGGCGGCTTCGTGGCGCCAGCGAGCGGCAGTGATTTCGTCGACGGCCGGCTGGCGCTGCTGGCGGCTGCCAGCGCCCGCCCACCGGCGCCCTCCTCCGACTCCGGACGGAAGGCATGCAGTCGCAACAGCGTCATCACGAAACCGGCCTGCTCGTCAGGCGCGAGCGGCAGCTCGTGACGACCATGCACGGCAATCTGATACGCCAGCTGCACGTACTCCGCGTCGAGTCGGGCAGCGATGTCGAGCAGTTGCACACGCTCAGGAAGATCGTCAGCGATCGCCTGCGGCGCGAGCTGCGCGATCTGCACCCGAGTGAACAAGGCTGCCAGTTCCTGCAGGGCGGCGTCGAACGACAGGCTGCGTGCCGCCATGTCGTCGACCACCTGCAGCATCGCTGCGGCGTTACCGGCCAGCAGGGCATCGAGAATCGAACACAGGTGGTCGAGATCGACGGCGCCCAGCATCTGCCGCACCAGCGCCTCCTCGACCCGGCCCGAACCATGCGCAATCGCCTGGTCGAGCAGCGACAACGCGTCGCGCATGCTGCCGGACGCCGAGCGCGCCAGCAACTGCAACGCTCCCGCTTCGGCGCTGATCGCCTCGACTTCGAGAATCTGCCGCAAGTGGTTGGCGATCAGCGGCTGTGTCATCTGTTTGAGATTGAACTGCAGGCAGCGCGAGAGGACGGTGACCGGTATCTTCTGCGGGTCGGTCGTCGCGAGAATGAACTTCACGTGCTCTGGCGGCTCCTCGAGGGTCTTCAACATGGCGTTGAAGGCGGAGTTGGAGAGCATGTGCACTTCGTCGATGACGTAAACCTTGAAGCGGCCTCGTGTAGGCGCATACACCGCGTTCTCGAGGAGCTGCCGCATCTCGTCGACCCGGGTATTGGTCGCCGCATCGACCTCGAGCAGGTCTACGAAGCGCCCTGCGTCGATTTCCTGGCAGGCGGAACAGACCCCGCAGGGCGCCGCGGTGACGCCGGTCTCGCAGTTCAGTGCCTTGGCCAAGATGCGCGCCAGCGTCGTCTTGCCCACTCCTCGCGTACCGGTGAACAGGTAGGCATGGTGCAGTCGCTGTGCCGTCAGCGCATGCTCGAGCGCGCGCACGACGTGTTCCTGCCCGACAAGGCTGGCGAACGTGCGCGGGCGCCATTTGCGCGCCAGGACCTGGTAACTCATGCGCGGATTCTAGCAGATGGTGCCACGGGCTCCGTCACAGTTTGCTTGCCACCGATCCAGCGGGAGCGCGCCTGAGCCGTGCCGCCTGGCTGGCCGGCGACGGCCGCGTCGTTCAGGGCCAGAAACGGAAATGGCGAGCCTTACCCCCGGCACTCACATGAGACGGCTGTGGCTGCTTCCTTCCGGACCTGACCAGGTTCACCATCCTGCGATGCGGGGAGACCCGCCGAGACAGATGCTATCACATCAACCACCGCCGCGCCCGAAATGCCGCTGGAAGTCGGCAAGGAAGACTGCCTTGCTCGCCGGGACGTCGTCGGCGAAGGCAATCACCACTTCGCTGCGCGGCAGTTCGATCGGGCCGGTGCGGAGGAGGGGCAGGCTCGGGCAGGAAAGACCCACTGCCTGCCCCGGACGAGACAGCGGCCAGCCCGCTGGCAATCGATCCACCACCCAGCCGGCCAGCAGCGGCTGCAACTGGCGCTCGAACTCGGTGGGCGTCAGGCTCATCACAAAGCGCGGCACCGCGTCAACCGCCAGCGATTGGCGGCCAGATCGCCAGCGCATCTCCGGGTTTCAACCGGCGCGCGGAACGAGACTCCGGCGCGATGAACTCGCCGTTGACCAGGACGAGATGCACGAGGCGCGGTGGCAGAGCCCACGACTCGATGACCGACGCCACGCAAGCTTCATCGGGTACTTCGCGTGTCAGGGCATTGCTCCGGCGCGCGCCAGAGGGAAGGCAGTCGGAGAGCGAGGCAAACAGCTTGAAAGTGATTTCCATCAGCGCGCGGCCGCCAAGCCGCGGGCAAGATAGGCTTCGCTGAGCAACATCGGGTTGGCAAGCAGCCGTGTCTTCCATTCGCCGAGGCGTACCCGTCCCTGGATCAGACCGCGCAGGACGCCAATGTGCTCGGTGTGACCGATACTGTTGGCAACAACCAGCCGATCGTCGGCAAACATCAGGCGCAGATAGCGGTACTCCGTTGCGTCGAGCAACTGCGCCGTCTCGCAGCCCGGGCCACTCTCCCACTGACCGAAGGAAGCCGAGACCAGACCGAGGGTGTCCAGGACGTTGAAGACGAAAGTCCCCGGCAGGCTCGCCTGTTGTCCGGCCATGTTGAGTGCGGCAATGCGTGCCTGCTCGACAGCGTCGGGTTGAATGGCATTGACCACACGTCGGCTGCTGCCAAACTCGACGGCTTCGGCGACGTCGCCGGCGGCGTAGATCCCGGCGACGCTGGTCTGCATCGATTCGTCGACCAGCACGCCAGTGTCGACTGCGATCCCGCTGCCGGCGAGGAAGTTGATATTCGGCCGCACGCCGGTGGCATTGATCAGCGCGTCGACCGGCAGCGTCCGGCCGTCGTCAAGCCGGACCAGAAGATCCTGCGCGGACGGCTCGATCGACTCGACCCGGCGCCCGGCAAGGACCTCGACCCCTTTTTCCAGGCACCAGCGACGAATCAGGTCACCAGCCACCGCGTCCAGCATGCGTGGGACCATCCGGTTGCCCATCTCGACGACGGTCAGTCTTGCCCCGCGTTCGGCGAGCGCCTCCATGATGATGCAGCCGATGAAGCCGGCACCCATCTGCAGCACACGGGTGTCGGCAGCGACGCGGGCGGCTATGGTACGTGCGTCAGCCAGCGTCCAGCATGCCAGGACCCCCGCCGACCCGATTCCCGGAATCGCTGGCTGTTGCGGCTGCGCGCCGGTGGCGACAAGCAGCCGGTCAAACGGCAGCGTGCTGCCGTCGGCGAGGCGGACCTCGCGCCTGCCGCTGTCGATGGCTTCGAAGCGGCCCCGCAGCATGCGGATCTGCAGGCGCTCGAAATGGCCGGACTGCTTGCGCAGGTCGGTGCCCGATTCGTCAATCCGACCCATCAGCAGGTAGGGGATGGCCATCCGCGAATACGGCGGCTCTGGCTCGTCGCCAATCAGGGTGATGTCGGCGTGCGTATCCGCGTGCCGCAGGGTCTCGGCGGCAACGACCCCCGCCGAGCCGTTGCCGATGATCACACGTCGCAACACCTCAAAGACCCAACCGCGCACGGGTGCCAGCCGTGGGCACTCCGTCCGCCGTCGAGCCGCGCAGGCTGTAGTACTCGGGAAGCATCTTGCCGAGTTCAGCCACCATCCCCTGCGAAGCGCCCGTCTTGCACGGCTCGTTGAGCAGCCGCGGCGGCAGCGTATCATCGCGGGCGGTGATACCGGCCGCCAGATTGAAATCGCGCTCGAGGTTCCAGATGCGCGCACCGGTCTGCAGCAGGGATTCCAGCGACCAGTCGCCACCGCAGGCCGCCTGGATCTGCGGCTGGATGTCGTTCAGCGTCCACGCAAAGGTGGTGAACACGCACAGACCGCTCGAGTCGACCGCTGCCGTGGCGTCCTGCAAGGCCTTCAGCAACTCGGGCTTGCCCGCCGACCGCGGCAGGCGTGACTGCAGCCGCGAAACCGGTGTCCCGCGGGCATCCCGCAACCGGTCGCCCGCGGCCAACCGGCACAAAGTCCGGCGGCGGGCGGCGTATGGCTTAGAATCCGGCTTTTTGCCGCTCACCCGCGGCCGGCCGCAAGCCGCGCAAAGACGCTCGCGCGTGCCGCCGCCCCGGAGCCTCGGGCCGGGCGCCGCGATGCGGTGACCTGTTGCGGCTCGCTGTGAACATCGTGATGACCAAGATCAAGACCACGCGAATCTGCCTCGTCCGCCATGGCGAAACCACCTGGAACGCCGAGAAACGCATTCAGGGACAGATCGACATCGGACTCAATGCCGCTGGCCTGGCGCAGGCGCAGGCGGCGGCCGAGTGGCTCGCTGCGGAAGCAGTGACTGCGCTCTACAGCAGCGACCTGCTGCGCGCGCGCCAGACCGCCGAGCGCATCGCCCACAGGATGAAACTCCCGCCGGCCTTCCGGCCCGAATTTCGCGAACGACGCTATGGGTTCTTCGAAGGGCTGACTTACGACGAATCACGCGCCAGGTATCCGGCGGATTACCACGCCTTCGAGACCCGCAAGCCCGACTTCGTGATTCCGTTCGGCGGCGAGAGCCTGCAACAACTGCACGCACGCGTCAGCCGTGGCTTGCGCGAACTGGCCGCCGGACACGCGGGCGAGACGATCATCGTCGTCACCCACGGCGGCGTCCTCGACATCGTCAACCGACTGGTACGCGGCAATCCGCTGTCGGCCCCACGCGATTTCCTGATCCCGAACGCCGGCATCAACTGGCTGCGCGTCCGCGGCCAGGAATGGACCCTGGAAAGCTGGGGCCAGACCGGCCACTTGGCCGGTTTCGGACTCGACGAACTGCCGTAGTCAGGGACCTGCCCTCGCCGCACAGACGGCAGCGCCGGCAAGCCCACCACCGCGGGGCTGCCGGCCGCTGCCCGGCAACCGAGGCAAAGGGCGCCGTGCCGGCACAGGGCATGGCCGGCGCGCACGTGGCGCCCGGCCAGCTTCCCGGACGACCGCTGGCGGCGTCAGCCGGTGATGTACTTCTCCATCTGCTCGATGATGAACTTCTGCTCGCAGATCGTTTCCTTGACCACGTCCCCGATCGAAACGATACCGATGACCTTGCCCTCGGCGAGCACCGGCAGGTGACGGAAGTGCTTCTCGGTCATGATTGCCATGCACTCGTCGACCGTCTGCTCCGGTGTCACATAGAGCACCCTGTCGGACATGATCTCGCCGACGCGCGTTTCCTTGGATGCCTTGCCGTGGAGGATCACCTTGCGCGCATAGTCACGCTCGGAGAAGATACCCACGAGTTTGTCGCCGTCAAGCACGAGAACAGCCCCGACGTTCGCATTCGACATCACCTGCAGCGCGTGAAAAACCGGATCCTCGGGTGAGACAACTGCCAGGTCTGCGCTCTTGGCAGCGAGGATTTGCCTGAGTGTCTTCATGAAGCGTCCTTTCTGGTCAGGGAAGCACCCGGTCTGGAGCGTCCGACGCTCGCTCCGCCAAGGAGTGCGAAAAGGGCCGGCGCTGTTGCGCGCTGACCGGCAACCGCCGGCACGAGCCGTCCGCCAGAGACCTAGCGCAGACCGGCAGCGTACTCGGCAACCGCGTTGATCTGGTGGTCGGAAAGTTTGCCTGCGATGACACGCATCATCTTCTCGGGATCATTCGCCCGCTCGTGACTCCGGAAGCTCTTCAACTGAGCGGCAGTATACTCCGCATACTGACCCGCCAGCCGCGGATATTGGCTCGGCAGACCGGCACCGGCAGGGCCGTGGCAACCGGCACACGCCGGCACCCCCTTGGCGAAATCCCCCATCCGCCACAGCGACTTGCCCTCGGCCAGGAGCTTCTCCTCCTTGGCCACGGATGGCTTGATCTTCTGCTGCGCGAAGTACAGCGCGAGGCCACGCATGTCCTCGTCTGAAAGCGCGGCAACCATGCCGCCCATGATCGCATTGTTGCGCACCGGCGGCTTGCCATCGACGGACTTGAAGTTGCTCAGTTGCTTGTAGACATACTCGGGGAGCTGACCGGCGATGATTGGATTGGCCGCAGCCGGGCTGTTCCCGTCGGCACCATGGCAGGCCACACAGACGCGTTCTGCGATCTCGCTGGCCTTGGCCAAGTCGGGCTTTGCTTTCGCCTGTTCTGCTGCGAAGACGGGGAAACTGGCGGCCAGGAGAACCGCTAGTGCCGTGGTACGAATCATGTCCACACTCCCATTGACAACGATGACTGATCTGAGGCCTGCGAAGCCGGGCAACAAAGCTGGTATTCTATATCAGTTTGGCACCCTGGCGCGCCTCCCCGTTTCCACATTCCATCTCCCCTCGGGTTCCTTCCATGCCCCTCTTTCAGAAGGCGGTCTTCCAGACGACGGTGGCCCGGCTGCAGGATCTGCCGGACGATTCGCAAGCCGAAATCGCTTTCGCCGGTCGTTCGAATTCCGGCAAGTCGTCGGCGATCAACGCGCTCGCCAACCACACCCGCCTCGCCTTTGTCTCGCGAACACCCGGACGAACCCAGCACCTCAACTACTTCCGGATAGAACCCGGAAAATACCTGGTCGACCTGCCCGGCTATGGCTACGCCAAGGCACCCGAAGAGATCCGCGCGCAGTGGGAAGGTCTGCTGGCACCCTATCTGCGCCGCCGCGAGGCGCTTTGTGGCCTCGTCCTGATCATGGACAGCCGCCACCCACTGACCGAACTCGATCTGCAGATGCTTGGCTGGTTTGCCCCAACGGGCAAGCCGATTCATGTGTTGTTGTCGAAGGCGGACAAGCTGACCCGCCAGCAGCAGGAGCTCGCATCGCGCGAGGTGGCCAGCGTGCTGACGGCCACCGGCGGCCGCTGCACCTGGCAGCTCTTCTCGAGCCTCAGGAAGTGGGGAATCGTACAGGCCGAAACCGTGCTCGCCGGCTGGGTCGGGTTGAGCGTGAAGGAAGCGGCAGCACCGCCCGCCAGCTTGCCGGGTGCGGCGCGCACGCGCGCGAAACGTGCCGCGATCGGCTGGAGCGCACGCAGCGCCGGCAGGCAACAAAAAAAACCCCCGGCAAAGGGGGGGAGCCGGGGGCAAGACATGCCTTAAGGGAATAAGGCACCCGCTCAGGGAGGTGAAGCGGGAGACGGCAACGCCATCTGCTGCAATGGAGTGGCGGTGCGCCCGAACAGTTCCCTTTGCCCGCGGAAAATTCGATTCATTGTGTTTATCCACACCTGTACTACAGGCGCCGCCCATGCCCAACCACGCCCACTTCCCTGCCACGCGCATGCGCCGCATGCGACGTGATGACTTTTCCCGTCGCCTGATGCGCGAGAACCACCTGCGCGTCGACGACCTCATCTACCCGGTCTTCGTCGTCGAGGGTGCCGGACGTGTGGAGCCCGTTCCATCGATGCCCGGCGTCGAGCGTCAGAGCCTGGATCGTCTGTTGAGGACGGCCGAGCACGCCCTTTCCCTGGGAATCCCGGCCATCGCCCTCTTTCCGGTGGTCGACGCGAACCGCAAGAGCGCGACGGCGGCCGAGGCGCTGAACCCCGACGGACTGGTACCGCGAGTGGTGGCGGCGCTGAAGAGGGAACTCCCCGAACTCGGCGTCATCACCGACGTCGCACTCGATCCATACACCAGCCACGGACAGGACGGTCTGATCGGCGCCGACGACCCGCGCGCCTACGTTCTCAACGATCAGACGATCGAGGTGCTCGCCAGGCAGGCGCTGGTGCACGCGCAGGCGGGTGCCGACATCGTCGCGCCATCCGACATGATGGACGGCCGCGTCGCCCGCATTCGCCGCGAACTCGATGATGCCGGCGAGATTCACACCCGCATCCTGGCCTACGCGGCCAAGTATGCCTCGAGCTTCTACGGTCCGTTCCGCGATGCGGTCGGCTCGGCGGGCAACCTCGGCAAGGGCAACAAGTACAGCTACCAGATGGACCCCGCGAACGGTGACGAGGCATTGCGCGAGGTGGCTCTCGACATCGCCGAGGGAGCCGACATGGTGATGGTCAAGCCGGGAATGCCCTACCTCGACGTCGTTCGCCGCGTCAAGCAAGAGTTCCGCGTGCCGACCTACGTCTATCAGGTGAGCGGCGAGTACGCCATGCTCAAGGCTGCGGCGCAGAACGGCTGGCTAGACGAGGAAGCCTGTGTTCTGGAAAGCCTGCTGGCGTGCAAGCGTGCTGGTGCTGACGGTATCCTGAGCTACTTCGCGCTCCGCGCCGCTGCCTGGCTCAGGAACGCTGCCTGACAACCGCGAGCGCCGTGCTGCGGCGGTGAGAGCCCTGCATCGCGACTTCGACGCAGCGGTAGAACACGGTCGCAGCGACCATGCTCGCCAACCAGGCGACGATGAGGCCAGCGAGGTTGAGCCACGGACCGTGCTGCGCGAAGCGCGCAAAGAGGGCGTTCACCAGCAGGCAGACCGGAAAATGGACCAAAAACAGCGAATAGGAGGTCCGTCCGAGATAGCCGATCAGCGGCGACTTCGGCCAGCGCTCGAGTACCCCGGAACAACGGGCCAGGGCGAGCGCCAGCGCCACCACGAGGGCAACCGCGATGCGCGGGCGATACTCGAGCAACAGTGTCAGCGCAACCACCGCCAGCACCGGCAGGAGCCACCAGGCGGCACGTTGCGGCGGGCCGTTGCTCGCCCAGTAGCTGACCACGCCGAGGGCGTAGGAGCCGAAGAAATAGACACCCCAGCTATCCCAGTCGGCGTCGAGATTGAAGTGGTAGAGCGATGCCACGGCCAGCGTGCCGACGAGGCCGGCAGCAATGGCCGCCTCGCCGGCAGCGCTGGCAGCGGCCTGGCGTGCCAACCACAACAGCCCGAGCAGCAGTGCGAACAGCTGGAAGTCTATGGCGATGTACCAGACGCCCGCCGAGAGGCCCTCATGGCCGAGAATGCTCTGCAGGAGGAATACATGCGCCAGCACCTGCGACAGGCTGGGACGCCCCGGCAATGAGTCGTGCACCATCAGCGCGCGGCCGATGGCAGCAATGAGCAGGGCGACCAGGAGCGCAACCAGGTAGGGACCGACCAGCTTGCAATAGCGCTTCCAGAGCAGGCCGAGCGGTTCCGTCGCGCGCAGGCAACCGGCCGGCGCCAGACTGTGCACGGCGAGGAAACCGCCGAGCACGAGAAACACCTGGACTGCGTAACGCGCGTCCTGGCTCAACCAGGAAATCAGATCCGGCGCCAGTGCCTGCGCGTGGTCGGACATCGGCCCGTAGAAGGCGAGGTGATGCAGGACGATCAACTGCGCGGCGAGCGCCTTGAGCGCGTCGATGAAGGGCAATCGGGAAAGCATCGTGTGGTCTGTCGCCTCAACGCTCAAGGAAACGTTGCCGGTACTCGTCGATCGGCAGCGGTCGTCCGCAAAGGTAGCCCTGCACCTCATCGCACCCTTCAGCGGCCAGGAAGTCACGCTGCAGCGCCGACTCGACACCCTCGGCGATCACCGTCAGTTGCAGGCTGTGGGCCAGCGCGATCACCGCCCGGGTGATCGCGCAGTCCTCGACGTCGCCCGGCAAGCCACGAACGAAGCTCTGATCGATCTTCAGCTTGTTGATCGGCAGCCGCTTGAGATAGGCGAGCGAGGAATAGCCGGTACCGAAATCGTCGATGACGAGGCTGATGCCCATCGCCCGCAGATTGTCGAGCACCCGCACACTGCCCTCGGCATGGCTCATGATGGCACTTTCAGTGATCTCCAGCTCGATGCAACGCGCGGCCAGCCCGGAAGATGACATGGCACGGCGCGCCGTCTGCTCGATTCCACCGCGGCTGAACTCGACGCCGGAAACGTTGACCGACAGCACACCGGGAGCCAGGTCGGCGGCAAGCCATGCCGCCCAGTGGTTCGCCGCCGTCAGCAGGACCCATTCGCCGATCGCCACGATCAGCCCCGACTCCTCCGCCAGCCTGATGAACTCCCCCGGCATCACCAGCCCGTGCTCCGGCCGCCACCAGCGCACCAGCGCCTCGGCACCAAGCAAGTGGCCATCGAGCAGGGAAAACTGCGGTTGCAGGTAGACCCGCAGCTCGTCCCGCTCGATGGCGCGCCGGAGGTCGGTCTCCATCTGCAGACGTTCGAGCGATGATCCGGTCAGGGCCTTGGTGAAGAAATCGTAGGTGTTCCGACCGCGTTCCTTTGCCCGGTACATCGCCACATCGGCATTCTTCATCAGTGTCTCGACATCGCCCCCATCCTGCGGGAAAACGCTGATGCCGATACTTGCGCCGACAAAAAACTCCTGCTCGACCGTCACCGGAGCATCCTGCAGAACCGTCAGGATTTTTTCCGCGACATGCGAGGCAGCGCCCGGATCAGCGATCCGCTCGACGATGATCAGGAACTCGTCGCCGCCCAGGCGGCCGACCGTGTCCGATTCCCGCATCAACCGGCGCAGGCGCCACGCCACTTCGCAGAGGACCCGATCCCCGGCCTGATGGCCGAGCGTGTCGTTGATGATCTTGAAGCGGTCGAGATCGATGAACAGGACCGCCAGTTCGGTCTCGTCGCGGTGCGCCCGCTGCATCGCCTTGTGCAGCCGGTCGCCCAACAGCAGCCGGTTCGGCAGACCGGTGAGCGGGTCGTGGTGCGCCTGGTGGTCAAGCTGATCGTGCGCCCGGCGCAACTCGGTGATGTCCGAAAACACGCCGACGTAGTGGGTGACGCGACCCTCACCGTCATTCACGGCACTGATCGTCAGGGATTCGAGGAAGGTCTGTCCATCCTTCCGCCGGTTCCACAACTCGCCCTGCCAGCGTCCGACGGTGGCCAGCGCCTGCCACATCTGCTGGTAGATTTCTCGATCCTGGCGACCCGACTGCAGCATACGCGGGTTGCGTCCGATGACTTCATCCTCACTGTAGCCGGTGATCGCCGAGAACGCCCGGTTCACCGCAATGATGCAGCCATCAGGGGCGGTGATGGTGATGCCCTCGGCGCTGCTGTCAAAGACGGTTGCCGCCTGTTGCAGCCTCGCCTCCATCCGCTTGCGCTCGGTGATGTCGAGCATCACGCCCACCAGACCACTGCCAGGGTCGTCGGAGTTGCCGTAGGTCGCCTTGTGAAAGATGACATCGCGGTAGCCGCCGTCGGCATGGCGGACCTCTGCCTCGTAGACCTGGGAACCGCCCCGCTCGAAAAGCTCGTTGTCGGCGGCCTGATAACGATCGGCGAGATCACGCGGCGCGATGTCGTGAACGGTGGCGCCCACCACTTCGCTGCGCGACTTGCCGATCATTTCCAGAAACGATTGATTGCAGCCCAGGTAACGCCCCTCGCGGCTCTTGTAGAAAACCGGGCCAGGAATCGCCTCGATCAACTGACGCATGAAATGGAGCTGCTGCGACAGCTCGCGCGTGCGTTCGCCGACTCGCTGCTCGAGTTCGAGATGGCTTTGCCGCAGTCTCTCCTCGGCCTCCCGCTGCGCCGTGACATCCTCGTAGGTCCAGATCCAGGTGTCGGCCTTCTCATGCTCGCCGATGGTGCGACCGATAGCCCGCACCCGGATTGGCTGGCCATCGCGCCGGCAGTAGACGAACTCGCCGGCAAAGGTCTCCCTTCCCGGGTGATGCTCATAGACCAGCCGCCCACCCTCTTCCCACGCCTCGTCGCTGGCAAAGAGGATGCGCGCCGACTGCCCGTTCAGACCCCCGGGCGGATAGCCGAAGATCTCCTCACAGCGACGATTGCAGCGCAGTATGGCCCGCTGCCGCTGGTAGGAGATGCCGATCATCGCGTTGTCGAAGATCAGTTGCTGCTCCCACAGGCTGTCGACCAGCGCCTCTTCGGCAGCGCGGCGGGCCGTCACGTCTTCAAACAGCCAGACCAGGCCCTCATCCGGGTCGTCCGGGTTGAACCGGCTGCCCGTGACCTGGCACCAGATTGGCGTGCCATCGGCCTTGCGGTACTCCAGTTCGCCGCTGTAACGCCCGCGTTCGTCGATCACCGCATGCGCACGCTCGCCGGCCTCACGCCACTGTGCGTCACTGGCAAAACAGATGCGGGTGGACTGACCCGGCAGCGTCCCGGGCGGGTAGCCGAACATCTTCTCGAAGCTCGGATTGCAGCGCTGGATGATCCGGTCGCGCAGGAAGGCAATACCGATCGGCGCCCGTTCGAAGATCAGGGTCTGTTCGCGCAACAGGCTGTCGTTGGCTGCGCGGGCGCGAACCTCGTCGGAAATGTCGCGCACGATCCAAACCGTCCCGCTTGCCGGAGCGGCAGGTTCGATCGCCCGCGCCACGAATTGGGCAACGAAGACGCTCCCGTCGCGGCGCACCATTTCGGTTGCCAGATCGACCGCCTGACCGCGGCGCAGGGACGAGCGCACTCTCCGTCGCAGAGCGTCGCACGCACTGCTGTCCGGGTGGAACACCTCGTCGGGCTGGCCGACCAGGGTCCCCGGCTGCCAGCCGAACAGCTCCTCGGCACGCGGATTGCAGCGATAGACGCGACGGTTGCGCATGCACACCACTGCAATCCCCGAATGATCGAGAATGGCGCGGTACTCCAGCAACTGCTGCGCGAGTGAGTCCGACTCTCTCATGGCGCACCGCCCCCAGCTCCAGCGAACAGCTTGCGTGCCCGGGGCAACGACCGCCAGCCGAACTGCGGCAAATGCAGGCGCTGCCAATGCCGTGGCAACTCGAGCACGGACCGCAGGCGCAGATCCAGCCACGGCGGCTGGCGGGTACGGTCACTGATCCAGACAGTTTTCATCCCCAGATGTTTCGCCGTCTTGAGGTTGGCCAGCGAATCCTCGACCATGATGCAGCGCTGTGGCGACAGTCGCTCGCGGCGCAGAAGATGGCGGAACGCACCGAGGGCCGGCTTCGGCTGGAAGCGAAGCCGCTCGACCGAGTACAGTGCGGCGAACCGGTTGCGCACCCCGACCAGCTCGAGAACCGCTTCGCTGTAGGCCAGCGGCGCGTTCGAGAAGACGATTTTGCGCCCGGGCAGGCGCCGCAGCATGGCGTTCAGCCCACGCTCGAAGACCAGCATCCGCTTGAGGTCCGGAAAATCGTGCGTGTGGCGAAGGAAATGCTGCGGGTCCGTGCCATGATGACGCATCAGGCCGAGCAGCGTCGCGCCATAGCGCTGCCAGTAGTCGAGCCGGATGCGGGTCGCCTCGTCGTCATCAACGCCGACGTGGTCGCGGATGTAGGTCGCCATCGCGCGGTTGATGTGCGGAAAGATGTGCGGCGTGGCATCGTGCAGCGTGTTGTCGAGGTCGAACAGCCACACCGGTCGCGTCGAGTTCAGCGCGGTCCCACTCAATGCGACTTGATCATCGTGCCGACACCGTGGTCGGTCAGGATTTCCAGCAGCAACGCGTGCTCGACGCGGCCATCGATGATGTGCACGCTCTTGACGCCGTTGCGCGCGGCATCGAGGGCGGAAGCGATCTTCGGCAACATGCCGCCGGACAGGGTGCCATCGGCAACCATGTCGTCAATCTGCTTCGGCGTCATGCCGGTGATCAGGGCACCCGTCTCGTCGAGCACTCCTGGCGTGTTGGTCAGCAGGACCAGCTTCTCGGCCTTTAGGATCTCGGCGATCTTGCCGGCAACGACATCGGCGTTGATGTTGTAGGTCTCGCCATTCTTGCCGACACCGATTGGCGCGACCACCGGGATGAAACCTCCGGCCTCGAGGTGACCGATCAGCGACGGGTCGATCTGCGTGATGTCGCCAACCTGGCCGACGTCGATCAGGTCTTCGCTGTTGTCCCGATCCGCCAGCAGCAGTTTCTTCGCGCGGATGAAGCTGCCGTCCTTGCCGGTCAGGCCAACTGCCTTGCCTCCCGCCTGGTTGATGAGATTGACGACGTCCTTGTTGACCTGGCCACCGAGGACCATCTCGACGATCTCCATCGTCTCCGAATCGGTGACACGCATCCCCTGCACGAAGCGGCCCTTCTTGCCGACTCGCTTGAGGAGCGTTTCGATCTGCGGCCCGCCGCCGTGGACGACGACGACATGCATCCCCACCAGCTTCAGCAGCACCACGTCACGGGCGAAGCACTGCTTGAGATGCTCGTCGGTCATCGCGTTGCCGCCATACTTGACGACGATGGTCCGCCCGTGAAAGCGTTTGATGTAGGGTAGTGCCTCGGCGAGAATGGCGGCTTCGTCGGCAGGAGTGAGCGAACGGTCACGCATGACGGCAATCCTTATGATGACCAGAAGATTTTACCCGGGCCGGCAGCAAACACCAAGGCGCCGCGCGCCGATGGGTGCCCCGGAGCAGTCGGCCGGGCGCACGGCCGCGCGGACAGACGAGCTGCCATGACGAGCAGCGTCGCAGCCGCGGGCGAGCGGCCGACGACCTGCTGCGGTCGTTTCGCCCCATCGCCGACGGGCTGGCTCCACTTCGGCTCGCTGGTGGCGGCCGTTGGCAGCTTTCTCGATGCGCGCGCCAGCGGCGGCAGGTGGTTGCTGCGCATCGAGGACATCGACCCGCAACGAAACGTCGCCGGTGCCGCCGACGCGATTCTGCGCGCACTGGCGGGGCTGGCCTTCGAATGGGATGGCGAGGTCCTCTACCAGAGCCGACGCGTGGACGCCTATCGCGCCGCGTTGAGCCAGCTCCGTGACAGTGGCGACGTCTACCCCTGTGCCTGCTCACGCCGCGAAATCGCCGCCCGTGCACCGGCAGTGGGGATCGATGGGGGCCTGGTCTACCCCGGCACCTGCCGCTCCGGCCTGCCGCCGGGGCGCTGCGCGCGCTCTTGGCGAATGGTCGCGCCGGCGCAGGAGATCTCCTTCGGCGATCGGGTGCACGGAACGCAGCGGCAGGATCTGGCCGCGGTCGTCGGCGATTTCATCCTGCTGCGAGCCGACGGGCAGTTCGCCTACCAGCTCGCCGTGGTCGTCGACGACGCGGCGCAGGGCATCGACTCGATCGTCCGCGGCGCCGACCTACTGGACTCGACGCCACGCCAGATCTGGCTTGCGCAGCGCCTGCAATTGCCTATCCCCGCTTACGCGCACCTGCCGCTGGTGAGCAACGCAGCCGGCGAGAAGCTGTCGAAGCAGACCCGCGCCCAGGCAATCGACCCTGCTGCCGGCAGCCCGCTGCTGGCAGCAGCACTCGAGTTTCTCGGCCACGTCGTCCCGGCCGACGTTCGCCATGCACCTCTGCCCGAGTTCTGGCGCTGGGCCATCGCCAACTGGTCGATCATGCGTGTCCCCGCCCGGCGCAGCGCCACGATCGGTCACCGCCTGCCACCGTAACCACTGATGCCGACGAAGATGCGCAGCAGGCTGTAGCTGGCTCGGCGCAGGAAGCGCGAGTACCACGTTTGGCGCTGCCAGCTATCGGCCGGCAGCTCCCGTGCGCCGTCGCGCATCGCTGCCGCGAGGCTCTGTTCCAGTTCCTCGGCAAAGCGCCGGTCGAGGACGACGACGTTCGCTTCCCTCGCCAGCAGGAGACTGAATGGGTCGATGTTCGACGATCCGACCGTTGCCCAGTGGCTATCGATGACCGCCACCTTGGCATGCAGAAAGCTGCGCTGATACTCGAAGATCCGGATCCCGGCGGCGAGCAGGTTGCCATACAGCGCCTGCGTCGCGTAATGCAGCAGTCGATACTCGACCAGTCCCTGCAGCAGGATCGTCACCCGCACTCCCCTGCCGGCGGCAGCCCGCAACGCTCGCCGGAAGCGCCGACCGGGCAGGAAATAGGCGTTGGCGAGAACGATCTCCTCGCGCGCCGCG
>JAEUOM010000079.1 GCA_016788495.1 Accumulibacter sp.
TGCGCCGCTGCGCCCCGTGCCGTCCGGCGGTTTCAGCGACAGCGATGAATGGCGCGTCTTCGGGATTCCCTTGGCCGACGGCAGGCGCTGGCTCTACGTCGCGCAGACGCACGCCGAGCGCCAGGAGGCTCTGGCCGAGACCGCCCTGAGCGCAGCACTGGCGACGCTGGCGATCGCGCTCCTTGCGCAAGTCTGGCTGCAGGCGCAGATTCGCCACGAACTGCTGCCGCTGCAGCGCCTGGCGCAACTCCTCAGCGGACGCGATCTGGAGGACATCGGAGATGCGCTCGGCGCTGCCGAACGCAGCGAACTGCAACCGGTCCATACCGCCATCGACGAACTGACCCGGCGACTGGCCGCCCGTCTGGCGCGTGAGCACGCCTTCAGCGGCCATGCCGCACACTCGCTGCGTACCCCGCTCGCCGGCATCGACGCACAGCTCGCCGTCGCCCTGCGCGAGTCGCCCGCGAGTCTGCAGCCCCGCCTGCAGCGCGTGCGAGCTGCTGCACGCCGCCTGCACCGCGTCGTCACCGCCCTGTTGATGCTGTTCCGCAGCTCGGCGGCAGTTCACCCGCAGGAGCTTGACGTCGCCGAGATGATCCCGCGCCTCGCGGTCGAGGGTCTGACATTCGAGCTTCCGGCCCGGCTGCGGTTGACCGCCGATGCCGACCTGCTCGCCGCCGCGTTGCTCAACCTCTTCGACAATTCGCTGCGCCACGGTGCCACGCGTGTCCGCCTGTCACTGCCCGACAGCAACGTCCTGCGCGTACACGACGACGGCACCGGCGTCAGCCCGGAACAGCGGGCAAGCCTGCAGACCGCCCTCAGCGGGCGGGTCGACGCGAGCGGCGGCGGTCTCGGCCTGCTGCTGGTCGAGCTGGTTGCGCGGGCGCACGGTGGCAGCCTGCAACTGCCGGTGGTCGAACACGGTTTCGCCGCCGACCTTCATTTCAGCCCGCTGCAGCCGGTAGCATGAGCGCCGCCGATCCCGTCGGCGACGGCCAGACCCTTGCCGGCACGGATCTGGCGAAGCACATCGATCGGCCATGATTGCGCCCTTCTCCGTCACCACCGTCAGCCTGAGTCCGGCCATCGATCACTGCATCGGCATCGCCGGATTCGCCGCCGGAAAGCTCAATCGCGTGAGCCGAGAGGAGATGCACGCCGGCGGCAAGGCGGTCAATGTCGCCGCCTGCCTGGCCGATCTCGGCGTAGCTGTCACCGTCACCGGCCTGCTCGGCAGAGACAATGCCCGCGTCTTTGAGCGCCTGTTCGCGAGCAAGGGAATCCGTGACGCCTGTGTGCGCTTCCCGGGTCGTACCCGAAGCAACGTCAAGATCATCAGCGGCGACCCGCCGCAGGTGACCGAGATCAATTTTCCCGGCAGCTTCCCCGGCAAGGAATACCTGGCGCGCGTCGAACGGGCACTCGCGGCGCTGCTCGCCGACTGCAGCTGTTTCGTCCTCGCCGGCAGTCTGCCGGCCGGCATCCCCAGCACCTATTACGCTGACCTGATCGGCCGGCTGCAGGCAGCCGGCAAGCGGGTCGCGCTCGACAGCAGCGGGGGTGCCCTGCGCCACGGGATCATCGCCAGCCCTTGGCTGATCAAGCCGAATCTCGCCGAGCTCGAGGAACTGATCGGCGAACCACTGCCCGACGCCGCGGCCGCAGCCGCCGCCGCCAGACGACTCGTCGCCGCTGGCATCGAGCACGTCGTGGTTTCGCTGGGCGAACGAGGCGCGCTGTTCGTCACCGCCGATCGCTGCCTGCAGGCGATCCCACCACCGACGATAGTCCTCAGCACGGTCGGCGCCGGCGACGCACTGCTGGCCGGCCAGATCGCCGGCTGCCTGCGCGGCTGGCCGCTGGCGAGCAGCGCCCGTCTCGCCATCGCCGCCGCCAGCGCCAGGCTGGGCATGATCGGCAGCGGTCTGCCGCCGCGGCCGCAGCTCGCGGCGCTGATGGCGGCCGTCGAGTTGCGCGAGCTCGATCGTGGCTAGCCCGGCAGGCCGCCGGGGCGAGGACCGACCGCGAGGCTGAGCCCGGCCGCGCCGATGATCAGCATGCCGGCCATCGTCAGCGCATCCGGCAGCTGCGCGAAGACCAGCCAGCCGAGCAGGGTGGCCCAGACGAGCTGGCAGTAGAGCAGCGGCGAGAGCAGCGATGCCGGCGTCCGCTGCAGGGCGCGAATCAGCAGGAAGTGGCCGACCCCCCCGTACACGCCGAGCGAGACGATGAGCAGCCCTTGCCCGAGGCTCGGCAGCCGTCCATCCCAATGCCAGGGCAGCAGCGGCGTCAGCGCCAGCGTGCCGAACAGCGCCGTATGGAAGAGCAGGCGCAGCGGCGGTTCGCTGGCGACGAGCTTGCGCGTCAGCAGCTGGTAGGCGGCATAGAAGAGCGCCGCGCCAAGCGCGCAGGCCACCCCGGCAGCACTCAGGCTGCCACCCGGCCGCGCGATCAGCAGCACCCCGGAGAAACCGGCGAGGGTCGCCAGCCAGGTCCGCAAGCCGACCCGTTCATGCAGCAGCGGTCCCGCGAGCAGGGCCACCAGCAGCGGCGCGACGAAGACCAGCGCCGTCGTCTCGGCAAGCGGCAGCGTCGTCAGCGCCATCTGGCCGAGCAGCGTCACGCCCGCCAGGGTGACGCCACGCAGCGCCATCAATCCCGGCCGGCGGGTGAACAGGATGCTGCGCCCGAGCCGCGGCGCGACACTCAGCAGCATCAGCAGCAACTGCACCAGATAGCGCGCCCAGACGAGCAGCGGCACGGCGAGGAAGCCGCTCAGGTACTTCGCCGTCGCGTCGAGAGCGGAGAACAGGAACAGCGCCAGCAGGCAGAACAGGACCCCGGTAACCGAGAGCCGCTCGCCAGCGTGGCTATCGACCACGCGTGACCCAGCGGTTGAACGCGGTGCGCGCGCTGTCGATGATCTCGCCGGCGGTGAGTCCGATCGGCCCACTGCCCGCGGCCACCCGTTCATCGGCGGCGACGCCGTGCAGGTGCACCGCCGCCAGCATCGCCTCGAGTGCCGGCCATCCCTGTGCCAGCAGGGCGACGATGAAGCCGCTGAGCACGTCGCCGGTGCCGGCAGTCGCCAGCCCGGGGTTGCCGCTGGTATTGACGAACCACTCACGGCCCGGTGCGGCGACGATGCTGCCGCAGCCCTTCAGCACCGTCACCGCGCCGTAGCGCGCGGCGAGTTCGCGCGCAGCGCGCGGCCGATCGTCCTGCACGCTTGCCGTGGAGCAGTCGAGCAGGCGAGCCGCCTCGCTCGGATGCGGACTCAGCAGCGTCGGCGCGGCACGCGCCAGCACCTCCTGCCGCAGGCCCGACTCGACGGCGAGCAGGTTCAGCGCGTCGGCATCGAGCAGCAGCGGCAGCGGCAGCGAGCAGGCGCGTCGCAGCCATTCCCTTGCATCGTCGCCGCTGCCCATCCCCGGCCCGCAGGCGAGCGCGGTCAGCGGCGCCGCCAGCAGCGATTCCGGCCGCCGCAGCATCAGTTCGGGCTGCAGCGGGTCGATCGCCGGTGCCTGCCCGTCGAGCAGGCCCAGATAGACGCGGCCACTGCCCAGCCGCAGCGCAGCGCGACCGGCGAGAAAGGCGGCACCGACCATGCTCGCCGCACCACCGAGGATGCCGGCGCCGCCGTTGCTGCCCTTGTGCGAATTGCGGGCGCGCGGCCGCAGGTGATCGAGCAGCAGGTCCACGCCGACCGTGCGCGCACTCGCCTTCGCCAGGCGCTCGGCGTCGAGATCCAGCGACGCCACCGAGATCGTGCCGCAATGATCCGGACCGTCACCGGTATGCAGGCCCGGCTTGCCGGCAATGAAGCTGATCGTGTGGCTGGCGCGGATGGTCGCACCGCACAGCCTGCCGGTGTCGGCATCGAGGCCGCTCGGACAGTCGAGTGCGAGCAGCGGGCAGCGGTCGCGCGCGGCAAGTGTGTTGGCTGCCTGAACCAGCTCGCCGTAGCGGCCGGCGACCGGACGCTGCAGGCCGATACCGAAGAGGCCGTCGATGATCATCGCCCAGCGCTCGCCGACGGGGATGCCGTCGAGCAGCGTCCCGCCCTCGTCGAGGAAGCGCCTGCACGCCGCCGCCGCGTCTGGCGGCAGGCGGCCAACCTCGCCGGCGAAGACCAGACTGACGGCGAAGCGACGTTCGCGCAACAGACGGGCGGCGACGAAGGCGTCGCCGCCGTTGTTGCCGGGTCCGGCCAGTACCAGCACCGCTGCCCCCTGCGGGCGGCAGAGCGAGGTCGCCAGTTCGGCGGCCGCGAGCCCGGCGCGCTGCATCAGCGGCTGCTCGGCCGCCAGCATCTCGACGCTGCGCAAGGCCTCGGAGCGATAGAGCGGTTGCGAGCGGGTTCCTGTTTTCATGGCTATCCACCCCGAAAAATGAACGTTAGGGCACTCACGGATGAATCGGCAACGCGCGGCCAAGCCAAAGGGCTCCCTGCGATCGAAGCCAACTTGCATGAGTGAAGGAATCCCGAATGGCTTGCGGCCCGGAAAAGCGTGCCGCATTCGTGCAACTTGCAGTGATGCCGCGTCCCGCCGAAACTGCTTGGCCATTGCGGCCAACGTGGCCATGACGGTCGAGAGACCCCCCGACGACCACGGTCATGAAGCTTCAAGCGTTGCGAGTCGAAGAACCGTTCGCCGGCGCAGGTACGCCCACCGACCCACACACCAATCGAATCACACACGATCATACTCCCGCGTAGATTCGAGCAGCTGCGCTTTGCGATCGGCGTAATCGGGAATCAGCGCCTCCAGTCGACGCCAGTAGTCGTCGCCATGATGTGGCGCCACGAGATGGACCAACTCATGGATGATCACGTAGTCGATCAATCGGATTGGAAACTGAAGCAGTCGCCAGTTGAAGTTCAGTCGACCGGACGTGCTGCAGGAGCCCCAGCGGTTGCCCAAATCGAGAACCTCGACGGCGCTGGGCGCAAGCCCGTACCGGTCAGACAACAGCGTGACGCGTTCCTTGATCCAAGCCCCGCCGGTTCCCTGAAACCACTCACGGATCAAAGTACGAGCAGCGGCCCGGTCCGTCTGCCTCAACTCGAGCCACCCAACTCGGCACTGCACGGGTTCTGCCTGGTCTGCCACGAAGCGAACGCGGTAGCTTCGGCCCAGGTAGTAGATGGCATCACCACTCGCGTACTCCATTGAAGGTAGTGGGGGGCGAGATGGCTCCTTGATTGCCAGCTTCTGGTGTACCCAGACCAAGCGGCCTTCGACCCATTTTTCCAAGTACTCACGAGGCGTGGCTTCTGGCGCGTAGACCTTGAGCTCGCCTGATCGATCAACGGTTAGACCCAAGGTCCTGCGTCTACTGCTGCGCCTGACCTCAAATAGCAGATCGCCAACCGAGAGCGTTTCCACGCTCATCCCACCAGTACCTCATGATTGTGTTTCGCCAGCGCCACCAACTGGAAGGCAAGATCTCGTGCAGCCTGGGCTTGCAGTCCACCCCTGGTCATCAACTGGCGCACCAGATGTTTGGTCAGCATCTCGCGGGCGTGAGCATTCTTCCAGAATCCAACACGTTTGATTTCCTGCCGGATATGGTCGACGAGGTCGACCGTCATGCAGACCCGTTGTTGCTCCCGAGTGATGTCGAACGCCGCTTTCTTGGATGCCACTTCCAGTACCAGCCGTACAAACGGAACCTGAACATCCGGATCGAGCCCCGGGAAGTCGTTGCGGTCGCCCTCCTTCAACTCCTTGATGAACTGTTTGAGGGCCTGTTCCAGCGCGTCCCAGTTGTCCTTGAAGGACTTGAAAATCTCCTTCAGCTTCTCGTTCATCTTCTTGGCGTAGGCTGGGTTCTGGAGTTCAAAACTGACGATGTGATACCGCGCGGCGTGCTGCATCTCGGCCGCTCGGGTCTTCGATGATTTCTGCCCCGCCACCACCTTCTCGAAATCCGTGTCGGTAATCGTGATCGGCGGAATCTTGGGATCAACACCCCTGGCTGCTACGTGCTTGTCGATCAAGGCCCGGACACGCTCCGGCACGCCGAGCAAATTCAGCGTCGAGTCCCGATACAAATTGGCGGCGACCTTGTTGATGAAGCCCAGCAACTTGGCATCGCGGAACATCTCCGGCGTTACCTCCGGACGGTGTTCGAGGATGCTCAGCGTTTCGTAAAAGAGACGCAGCTTGTTGATGAAGTCGGCACGGATTTTCAGGTCGGCGAGCAGGTCGACCGCCGCCTGGACGCCGCTGAGCAAATCCGTTACACCACGATCCGAGAACACCGCCATCACCCGCGCGTGGCGGTCACGCAGCTTCGGCAGCTCGGTATTGATGTCGAGGCCGATGCCTTTGAGATCGTCGGCGTCGTAATCGCCCAAGGCAACATTCAAATGGCGGGCTACCCCGATGTAATCCACCACGTAGCCGCGCGGTTTGAGGCCGCTGGTGCGGTTCACGCGGGCGATAGCCTGCAACAGATCGTGCGCAATGATTCTGCGGTCGAGATACATCACCTGCTCGATCGGTGCATCGAAGCCCGTCAGCAGCATATTGGTTACGATCAAGAGGCCCAGTGGGTCGGTTTTCTCCGACTTCGCTGTCGCCAGACGTCGCTTGAAGCGCTCGACCAGTTCCTCCTGTTTCTCCTTGTCAGTCCACTTCTTCCACGATTCGGGATCGTTGTGGTTGCCGGACATGACCACGGAAAATTCGAGCGCTCGAATCAGATCGAGCTTCGGATGCACGTCGATCAGGAATCGGGTTTCGGCATCCAACTTGGCCTGGTCGTCCTCGGATAGGGCAAGAATGGCCGGTGAGATGGCCTCCAACTGCGCCACGAGAGCGGCCTTCGCTGCCGCGAGTTTCTCGAAATAGATCGCCGCCGCATTGCGGCTGGTGGCGACCACCTGGCCTTTGTATCCCTCAGGCAGCACCACGCTCACGTAGTGCCGAAGCATGTCCGCCGCCTTTTTCTCGATCAGCAGCGGCGCTTCCAGCACGTCGCCCTGTGTCGCGTACTTGGCCTTGATGATGGCGAGTTCAGTATCGGTGTATCCCCGGAACAAGTCCTCGAATACCTGATCGAGACTCGTTGCGTCCTTCACCATGCCGTCGGCAGTGCGGCCCTCGTAGAGGATGGGCACGGTAGCGCCATCCATCTCCGCATCCTGAAGCAAATATCGGTCGATATAGTCGCCGAAGATTTCCCGCGTCTCCGTCTTTTCCTTGGACAAAATGGGCGTGCCGGTAAAACCAATGATGGCCGCATTCGGCAGAGCCTTGTGCAAGTTCCGATGTAGCGCCCGAGTGTGGGAGCGATGAGCTTCATCGACGAGCACCAGGATGTTCTCGGAGTCGTTCAGCTCGGGGAATCGCTCGAACTGAATGTTTTCCTCGAAGGTGACCCGTTTGATTTCCTCGACACGTTCAGGAGCTTTGTCTTCGCCCTGCTCGGCAACGCGGATTTCCTTGCGGGCGATGGTCAATTTGATCTTGTCTGCCTCGCGCCGCGCCTCCTGATCCTGATATTTCTGGATCATGGCGAACACAATGTCCGGTGATTCCTCAGCCAGAATCCGCTGCGTCGCGGCAGTCACCGACTCACGCCGCTGCTTGTCTCCCTCGGATGGGCGGACAGTCTCGCCTGTAAGGGAGGCCGTTTCACGTAATTGCTTCTCCAGGTCGCTGCGATCCGTGACCACCACGATCTTGAACTTCCTGAGATCACCCAGCGTGCGCATCTTGCGCACCAGGAACACCATCGTCAGGCTCTTGCCCGAACCCTGCGTATGCCAGACGATGCCGCCGCGCTCGTCCCGCTCCGCACCTGCGACCCGACTGCGGCCGCTCTTCAGGCGGTTGATGGCCTTGTGCACGGCACGGAACTGCTGATAGCGCGCCACCACCTTGCGCGTCTTGCCTTCACCCGACTGGAACAGGGTGAAATTGCGGATCACATCCAGCAGATGATCCGGGCGCAGCATGCCAGCGACCAGTATCTGCTGACTCGCCAGGCCCTTGTTGTCGGCGGCGTGGGCCACAGACTGCGCGGCGTCAGTTGAGGTCTCGGTCGCTTTTTGCCGATAGAACAACGGCGTCCCGGCCCGATCTGCCTGCTCCGGCCCGAGCGCACGCAGCTCGGCGGACGCTACCTCCTCGGCCTCGGCTATTTCCTGAGTGCGCGGGATCAGCCCGACTTCCTCGCCGACCTGCGACATCGGCACCGGGCTCGTATCCGCCCATTCCAGATAGGCTTCCGGCGGGGCACCAATGGTCGCCGCACGGGCCTCAAAGAAATTGCTGGCAATCAGCAACTGGTTGGTATGGAACAGCCGCTCGGCCCCTTCGTCTTCGCTGTACTGCTCGGGATACAACTCGTTGCGCTGATTGGTGTACCGAAGCAACTGATTGATCGCCTGGGCAATAGGCGCCTCGATGCCTGGGCTCTTGAATTCCGCCACAGCTAGCGGGATGCCATTCACGAACAGCACCGCATCGGGAATGATGTGCCCCCGCCCGCTGGTCAGTTGCACCTTGAACTGGTTGATGACCAGAAAGTCGTTATTCTCCGGTTGGTCGAAGTCGATGTAGCGTAGCGGTTGCTGACGACCGGCGTCCCATCCGGGCAAGCCATCGGTCACCGTACCCTTGAGAAGCAATTCGGTAGCTTGCCGATTCGCCTCCATCAAACGCAGGCCGGCGGTCAATTCCAGTTGGCGAATCGCCCGCTCGATGCGTGTTTCATCCACCCAGGGCTGCCCGTCCGGGCCAAGGTTGATCTTGCGCAGCGCCTTGGCCAGTCGATCCTTCAGCAGCACCTCACGGAAATTTGCACGCTCGGTGAGTTCGGGAACATCGGTGTCACCGGTCAGCCACTCCCAACCCATCTTTTCGAGCTGCTGGCAGAAGGGCTGCTCGACCAGCAGGCTCTCCCATTCGATCTTGTTGATCTTGTTGTTCTCGCTGCCGTAAGCCATTCGCCCCCCTGCCTGCTACGAACCGCCCCAGTTCAGGGCAGTGATCAATGCATCCAGCCTCTCTGCGCCAACTGCATCCAGGCCGCGCGGATATGATCCGGCTTGAAGATATTCTGTTTGCGCGGGTTCCAGGCGTGCACCACGTTGGTAGCAGCATCTACATCGGCGGCAGGCGCTTCGCCCTGACGACCGCCGTAATGCGCAACCCAGTGCACGGTAGCCAGCAGTTCCATGCCGTAGGGGGTTTCGAATCCCTCGATCAGGTCGGCAACCTGTTCGAGACGGGTCAAGGAATCCCGCTTGTCAGCGAGGAACGCCGAAGCCTCATCAACAGCACCCGGCAACAGCTCGATCTCGGCCTCCGGCTTCTGGCAGTCCCCATAGCCGCGAATAAAGTGGCCCTCCATCACCTCAAGCACCTTGTTGAGGTTGGCAGCGTAGGGACCGTAATGCCCGGCCTCGTACTTGAGCCGCAAGGGCTCGCCGGCTTCCTGCAGGAAATAGGCGAGTTTCTGCACCTCCAGCAGGGTACGGCTGTAATCGAGCGCCGAATAGGCATCCATCAGCTTCACGAACAGGGCTCGCGCTGGCGTCATGTGCGGGCGCTCGGTGCGTACCGGCATGGCTTTGGCTTCCGGCGCCCCCGCAGGCTCGAACAGCAACACTTGCACATCCGGCAGACCCGCGAATGCCTGCTCGATCATCGGCCGCACCACGCGCCATTCCAGTCCGCCCAGGCCGCAACCCAGCGGTGGCACTGCGATGGAGCGGATACCCAGCCGCTGCACATCGGCTACCAGTGCATTCAGGCCGGATTCGATATCTTCGATGCGCGACTTGCCCTTCCAGTGACGCTTGGTCGGGAAGTTGATGATGTAGCGCGGATTCACCAACCCGCCGTTGTCGTGAATCATCATCTTGCCCGGCACCAAGTCGCCAGCGTGGCAAGCCGCCTCGTAATGCTTGAAGTTGGCTGGAAAGGCTTGTTTGAATTGCAGGGCGATGCCTTTGCCCATGTAGCCGACGCAGTTAACTGTGTTCACCAGCGCTTCGGCGGGTGCTTGCAGCAGGTTTCCCCGGGTGAGTTCGATCATCGAATGCTCTCCTCTCAGTAATACCAGCCCGGCTTGACGCCGACCTGGGGTCGCGCCCGCTGCGGGAACTGGCTCAGTATGTTCTCGACGCGCAACTTCGTCGCCGCGTTCAGTACCATGATGCCACGAATCAGGGACCAGTCCAGCGACTGCCAGACCAGGAATTCAGCCTGCTTGCGGCGCTGCCGGTCGTTGTCATCCGGCTGATCGGACCAGTACTTTGCCCCGACGATATTCCAATCCACCTGATCGAGTTGGGCCAAATCGTCGTACCAGTCGGTAAAGCCGGCCAGGCCGTGCCCATCGGA
>JAEUOM010000081.1 GCA_016788495.1 Accumulibacter sp.
GCGCCATCAGTCGGCTCTCCCGCTGGTCGTCATGGCGCCAGTTGCTGCAGGACGGCGCGCAGCGGAGCATCGGAAACGCCGATCACCCCGTGATAGGGCTGATCCATCTCGAGGATCAGGAAGATCGCTGCCGCGATCGACAGCGCAACCAGCAGGTTGACCGCCATGATCGTCCGGCTGACCGCTGCGAAAAGGTTGATGCCGAAGCAGATGATCACCAGCCAGAGGAGCAGCACGGTGAGCAGCGGGATGGTCGTCGTGCTGCCGCTCTGGCTGCTCACGACACCGCCTGCCTGCGCCAGATTGCCGGTGAGCTGCAGCGCGCGCGCCAGTGCCGCCTGCTCTGCCGTGCCGGTTGGCGACAGCGCGCGCAGCATCTTCTCCAGCTCGTGACAGCCGCGACCACCGCCCTCCGGCGACGCGCGATGCTCCCACAGGCGGGCGATCTCGGCCGACACCAGCGCACGCAAACGGGCACGCGCCGGATCGCCTGCCGGACCGAGTTCGCGCAGGTTGGCGTCGAGCTGCATGATCTGTGCGGCGGCTGCTTCGATCTCGCGTGAAACGGCGTCGAAAGACTGCATCTTCGAGGAAATGATCAGACTCATCAGCAGCGCCGCCAGCGTTGACAGGAAGCCGATGCCGATGCGCACCATCCATTTGGTGTCCTCATCGAGATGGCGGCCGGGCAGCCGGTCGCGCAGGACGGTGCCGGCGAGCGCACCGCCGAGCACCGCCAGAGCAACGAGGGGAGCGATGACGAAGGGGTTCATCTGCCGCAGCGCCCGCGCTGCGTGCCGGCACCCCGCAGCGTGCGGTGGATCATCGTCTGGTGATTGCTGGTCACGCGCTCTCCTCCTAGCAGCCTGGCGTAACGGCAGTGGCTGCCGCCAGCCGGCGCCCGCCCGGCAGTCGCCGGCCGATGCCGATTCTACTCCGTTGCCGCGCTGCACTGGCTGCCACCGTGTCGACCGGACGCGACTTCGTGGCGGCTGCCGCGACGCGGCACCGCCGGCGCCGAGCGCCCGTAAGGTTTCGCCCCGGCCGGCGACCAATCGGCTACCATCCCGATCCACCTGCCCCTGGAGCACGCCGCATGCACCGCCGTACCTTCCTGCAACGATTGTCCGTCACCCTCTTCCTGCTCGCCGGCCTGGTCGCGCCGCTGCATGCCGGCGAGCCGCCGCTGCGGTTCGGCGTCGGCCTCTTCCAGCCGGACCGCGAGAAGAACGACGCCACCTACCGGCCGCTCGCCGAGTTCCTGGCGCAGCGGCTGGCGCGGCCGGTCGAGCTGCGCACCGTCGATAGCTGGGAAGGACTCGCCAAGTCGCTCGCCAACGGCGAAACCGACATCGCGCTGCTCGGACCCTGGGGCTATGTTCTCGCCAACCATGAGGCCGGCGCGCAGGCCGTCGCGACCATCCTCTACGACGGCAAACCCGAGTACTTCGCGATCATGATCACCCATCCGGCGTCGGGAATCTCCTCGCCGGCCGACCTCAAGGGGCGGACCTTCGCCTTCGGCGACAAAGGTTCGACCTCCGGCTACCTGATCCCACTGCACTACTTCATGCAGCAGGGGATCGATCCGGCGCGCCACTTCGGGCGCGTCCTGCACACCTCGCACCAGGCGATCGAAAAGCAGGTCAGCGAGCGCGTGCTCGATGCCGGCGCCGACTACAACCGCAACCGCAACGCGATGATCGAACAGGGGCTGATCCGGGCCGAGGACTCGAAGATCATCTGGACCTCAGCGCCGCTGCCGAACGACGCCGTCGCCGTGAACAGCAGCCTGGCCAACGATGCCGCCTTCATCCGCCGGCTGCGCGACGCGCTGGCCGACGTCGGGCCGGCACTGAAGGCGCAGCCGAAGCTGCTGCCGGCGCATTACACCGGTTTCGTCGCCACCGACAATGCGTTCTACAAGCCGATCCGTGACGCCGGACTGGCGACCGGCAAGCTGCGCGCCAGATGAGCCGGGTCGCCGGCATGGCGCCGCCGGTCGGCCGCGCCGAGGGTGGCCGGCTGGCTTTTCTCGCGCTCGGCGTCGGCTACCTGCTGCTGATCACCGTCTGCGTGTGGAGCTTCGCCGCCAGCGGCGACCTCAGCGGTGGCCGCAACCCGCTCGCCAACCTGCAGAAGACCCTTGGCGAGTTCGCCTCGCCGAGCTTTCTCGATCTGTGGTTCGGCAACCCGCGCCTCGAGTACCGCAGCGACGACGGCAGTCTGCTGCGCGTCGAGGACCGGCGCAGCGTCGAGGCCTCCTTCCTGGCCGAGCTCGCGCAGGCGAGCTGGACCACCGTCCGCATCGCCACCCTCGGCTCGCTGCTCGGCGCCCTGCTCGGCCTGCCGCTGGCGCTGCTGACGGCGCGCAACCTCGGCGCGCCGCGCGCCGCCGCCTGGCTCGCCAAGGCCGCGCTCGACGCTGCGCGCTCGATCCACACGCTGGTCTTCGGCCTCGTCCTCGTCGGCATCGTCGGCCTCGGACCGACCGCCGGCATCCTCGCCATCGCGCTGCATTCGTCGGGCACCTACGGCAAGCTCTTCGCCGAGTCGATCGAGAGCCTCGACATGGCGGCGATCGATGCCGTCCGCGGCGTCGGCGCCGACCCGCTGCAGGTCTTCTTCAACGCCGTCTGGCCGTCGGTCTTGCCGCAGTTCGTCTCCAGTCACCTCTACGTCTGGGAGTTCAACATCCGCGACTCGACGATCCTCGGCATCGTCGGCGCCGGCGGCCTCGGCCTGCTGATCAGCGAAGCGACTGCGCTCTTCCAGTGGGGCCGGCTGTCGACGATCCTGATCGTCGTCGTG
>JAEUOM010000105.1 GCA_016788495.1 Accumulibacter sp.
TACGCCACCAGCGCCTTCCTGCGCGCCAAGCTCGGCGAAGCCTTCTCGGCGCGCAGCATCGCGCCGCACGTCTTCGAGCGGCGGGAAGAAGCGCAGGCCTACCTCGCCGGGCGCGGCGGCGAGAACGGGCGCGGCGGCTGAGGCCGCGCCGTCGGCTAGGCGGAGACCCTGGAAAATGCCCAGACCCTTGGCTCCAGAGCGAGCGCGTGCCGCTTCAGACTCCACCTTGTCCCACCATCGAAGCGAGGAGACGAATACTTGCACTGGATCGCCCCGACCGAAAAGGACGCCGCCGCCACCTCGCTCGAGAAGCGGCTGTGGGACGCCGCCGACCAGCTCCGCGCCAACTCCGGCCTCAAGGCGCAGGAGTACTCCGGCCCGATCCTCGGGCTGATCTTCCTGCGCTTTGCCGAGGTGCGCTTTGCCGCCCGGCGGAGGAAGCTGGAAGCCGCCAGCGCCTCGTCCCGCCGCGGCAGCCGGGTGGATGAACCCACCGCCTACCATGCCGACAACGTGCTCTACCTCGCCCCCGAGGCGCGCTTCGACCATCTGCTGACGCTGCCCGAGGCGGCCGACATCGGCGGCAGGCTCAACGCGGCGATGCGCGAGGTCGAGAAGCACAACCCGCAGCTTGCCGGCGTGCTGCCCAAGACCTTCAACCTCTTCACCGGCACCCTGCTCAAGGAACTGCTGAAGAAGATCTCCGAGATCCCGGCCACGCTCGACTTCGACACCTTCGGCCGCATCTACGAATACTTCCTCGGCGAGTTCGCCATGAGCGAGGGCCAGGGCGGCGGCGAGTTCTACACGCCGAGCAGCATCGTCAAGCTGCTCACCGAGATCATCGAGCCCTTCCACGGCCGCATCCTCGACCCCGCCTGCGGCTCGGGCGGCATGTTCGTGCAATCGGCGCGCTTCGTCGCCGAGCACCAACGCCCCTCGCCCTCGGGGAGCGGGCTTGGCGGTCAGGGCTACTCGGGTGACCCGGCCGCCGAGCTGGCGATCTGCGGCGTCGAAAAGACCGACGAGACCGGCCGCCTCTGCCGCCTGAATCTGGCCGTGCACGGGCTCGAGGGCGACATCCGCCACGGCGGCAACGTCAACAGCTACTACGACGACCCGCACAACGCCACCGGAGCATTCGACTTCGTGCTCGCCAATCCGCCCTTCAACGTCAACGCGGTGGACAAGGAGCGGCTCAAGGACATGGTCGGCACCGGCCGGCGCTTTCCCTTCGGCCTGCCGCGCACCGACAACGCCAACTACCTCTGGATCCAGCTCTTCCACTCGGCGCTCAATGCCAGGGGCCGCGCCGGCTTTGTCATGGCCAACTCGGCGTCGGATGCGCGATCAAGCGAGCAGGAACTGCGGCAGAAACTCATCGAGGCGCGGGCGGTGGATGTGATGGTCGCCGTCGGCCCCAACATGTTCTACACCGTCACACTGCCCTGCACGCTGTGGTTCCTCGATCGCGGCAAGGCCAGAACTGCGCGCGCGGACACCGTGCTCTTCGTCGACGCCCGCCACATTTACCGGCAGGTGGACCGGGCCCATCGCGACTGGACGCCGGCGCAGATCGGCTTCATCGCCAACCTGGTGCGCCTCTATCGCAATGATCCGCCCGACCTGACCGTGGGCTGCGCGGAGACGGCGGCCAAGCTGAAGGAAGTGTTCGGCCAAAATGGAAAAGGCGAGCCCGCCTATGCCGATGTGCCGGGCCTGTGCAAGGCCGCGACGCTGGCCGAGATCGAGGCGCAGGGCTGGTCGCTCAATCCCGGCCGCTATGTCGGCGTTGCGCCGGGTGAGGCGGTGAGCGACGAGGACTTCAAGACGCAATTGGAATCGCTGAACGAGGAGCTGGAAGGGCTGAACGCCCAGGCGCGGGAACTGGAACAGACCATCGCCGCGAATGTGGCGGGGATTTTGGGGGCGTGAGGATGGACGGCTGGCGCACATCGAAGCTCATCGAAATTCTGCCAAGAAGCGGTGGGCCCTGAACGGCGGACCGTTCGGCTCGAAGCTCACCACTAAGGACTATGCCGAATCCGGCGTGCCCGTAATTCGTGGCACCAATCTCTCCGGGGGTTCTCGATTCGTGTTCGAGGGTTTCGTTTGGGTTTCGGAGGAGAAGGCTGACGAGCTTCTTCCGAACAACGCCCACCCGGGCGACTTGGTTTTCACGCAGAGAGGGACCATTGGTCAGGTCGGGCTCATTCCGCTCCACGCGCCATTCAAGCGGTTTGTCATCTCGCAGAGCCAAATGAAGCTGACGCCTGACGCAGCAAAGGCAGACGCGCTTTTCCTCTACTACTTCTTCTCGTCTCCCGGCACGGTCAAGAGCATCGAGAATCTGGCGTTCGCGGCTGGCGTTCCGCACATCAACTTGGATATTCTCCGGAACTTTGAAGTCCCACTTCCGCCTCTCCCCATACAGCGGCGGATCGCGGGCATCCTGTCGGCCTACGACGAGCTGATTGAAAACAGCCAGCGGCGCATCAAGATTCTGGAGGCGATGGCCCGCGCCCTCTACCGTGAGTGGTTCGTCCACTTCCGCTTCCCCGGCCACGAATCCGTCCCCCGCGTTCCGTCCCCCCTCGGCGACATCCCGCAGGGGTGGGAGGTGCTGACGGTTGCTGACGCATTCGTGATAACTGGCGGCGGCACGCCCTCACGGAAAGAGGACGAATTCTGGGAGGGCGGCACGATCCAGTGGTATTCGCCCAGCGACCTGACCGGCGCAGGCACCATGTTCATGGACGATTCGGGTGACCACATTACCGAACGTGGGCTCGCCCAAAGCTCGGCTCGGATGTTCCCGGCGCGCAGCGTGATGCTCACCAGTCGTGCCACCATCGGCGCAATCGCCATCAACACACAACCGGCCTGCACCAATCAGGGCTTCATCACGTGCCTACCGAATGAGCGAGTGCCGCTTTACTCCCTCTACCATTGGGTAAACGAGAACGTGCCGACGTTCCAGCGCATGGCTTCGGGCGCGACGTTCAAGGAAATTAGTCGAGGCGTATTCAAGACCATTGAATTCCTTCAACCGCCGGACGAACTTTTGGGGCGGTTTGAGGCCGCCGCGGCCCCCATGGCGGAGCAGATTCTGGCGCTCCAACGCCAAATCCAAAACCTCCGCCGCACCCGCGATCTCGTTCTCCCGCGCCTGCTCTCCGGCCAGATCGACGTCGCCAACCTGCCTGAACCGGTGGCGGCATGAACGCCCAGGACCTCCCGCTGACCCAGCTCCTCGACGGCGCCAAGCAGTTCATCGTGCCGATCTTCCAGCGCGACTACTCCTGGGGCACCAAGCACTGCCAGCAGCTCTGGAACGACATCCTGCGCGTCGGTGGCGACCCCGCGGCACGCGCGCATTTTCTCGGATCGGTGGTCTATATCGCCGCCGAGGACAACCAGGCCGCGATTCCCCGCTGGCTGCTGATCGACGGGCAACAGCGGCTGAGTACCGTGACCCTGCTGCTCACCGCGCTGCGTGATCGCCTGAAGTCCCACCCCTCGGACGACGAGGCCCTGCCTTCAGACGAAGAAGTCGAAGACCGCTTCCTGCGCAACCGCCACGGCAGGGGCGAGCGGCGCAGCAAGCTGATGCTGCGCCGGGCGGACAACGAGGCGCTGTCGGCCCTGCTCGCCGGGCAGGACCTTTCCGATACCGCGGCCGAGCCGGTGCGCGAGAACTACGCCTTCTTCCAGGAGCGGCTCGCCGAAGCCGGCCTCGCGCAGGTCTATGCCGGCATCGCCAAGCTGGTGATCGTCGATGTCAGCCTGACGCGCGGGCACGACGACCCGCAGATGATCTTCGAGAGCCTCAACTCCACCGGGCTCGACCTGACGCAGGCTGACCTGATCCGCAATTTCGTTCTCATGCGGCTCGACGACGAACTGCAGACGCGGCTGTACGAGGATTACTGGCGGCCGATCGAGCTGGCCTTCGGCAACCGTTACCGCAGCGAGTTCGACAAGTTCTGCCGCGACTTCCTGGTCCTCAAGCTGCGGCCGAGCAAGCAACTGCGCGCCGATGCGATCTACCACCACTTCCGCAACCACTTCCGCGCCGAATCCGCCACCCGCTCGGTGGAAGACGTACTCGCCGAGTTGCGCCGCTTCGCCGGCTACTACGTGCGCTTCAGCCTGGGTCGCGAGGCGGACCCGCAGTTCGCCGCGGCTTCCGGCCGGCTGCGGGCATTGGTGGAGGTGGCCTCGCCCCTGATGCTGCGCCTGCACGACTGCCATGCGCGCACCGGCGCCTTCGACCGCCGCGCTTTCGGCTCGGCGATCGAACTGCTGGAGAGCTACGTCTTCCGCCGCTCCGCCTGCGACATGCAGACCCGCAGCCTGTACCAGATCTTCGCCGGCATCGCCTACCAGATCCGCGACGCTGCGCCGCTGCAGAGCCTGAAGGTGGCGCTGTACCGGAGCGGCCGGAAGCGTCGCTTCCCGTCCGACAGCGAATTCCGCGACGCGCTGGAGACGCGCGACGTGTATGCGATGCGCTCCTGCGCCTACCTGCTCGACCGCCTGGAAAACGACAGCAAGGAGAAGATCGACACCAGCGGCTGCACCATCGAGCACGTCCTGCCGCAGAACGAGAACCTCCTGCCGGCCTGGCGCGGGATGCTCGGAGCGGACTGGAAACTGATCCAGGAGACCTGGCTGCACCGCCTCGGCAACCTGACCCTGAGCGGCTACAACAGCGAGTACAGCGACCGCGACTTCGACGAGAAGAAGACGATGCGCAAAGGCTTCAACGACAGCCCGCTGCGACTGAACCGCTTCATCCGCGAACAGGTCCGCTGGACGGCAGCAGAGATCGAGGCACGTGGCAAGGCCCTCGCCCAGCAGGCGGTGAAGGTCTGGCCAGGCTTGTCCGTGGACATGCAGGCAGTGCGTGCGGCTGAACTGGAAGAGCGGCGCGCGGCGGCTGCGCAGCACAGCATCGAGGCAGTGGGTTTCGATCCGGAGGCGCGTGCGCTGTTCGACGCGATCCGCCCGCATCTGCTGGCGCTCGGAGACGACGTGGTGGAACTCTGCGGGGCGAAAAGCGTGGTGTATCGAGTCTTCGACCATTTTCGAATCGCTGCCCGCCGATCTGCAGAGCAGCCTGCCCAGCATCGAGGCCATCGAGCAGGCCCTGGCCGACGAGGTGGGTGAGGAAGACGCATGAGCGCCCACGCCTGGAGCGAAGACCGGCTCGTCGAGCAACCCGCCATCGGGCTGTTTGCGGCGCTGGGCTGGCAGACGGCATCGGCAATGGATGAGACCTTCGGCACGGGCGGCACGTCCTCGTCGACCCTGGGCCGCGAGACCAGGGGCGAGGTGGTGCTGGTCGACCGCCTGCGCGCGGCGCTCGCGAAGCTCAACCCCGGCCTGCCCTTTGATGCCATCCAGAGCGCCATCGACGAACTCGTCCGCGACCGCTCGGCGATGAGCCTGCAGGCCGCCAACCGCGAGACCTACCGGCTGCTCAAGGAGGGCATCCCGGTGTCCGTGCCGGATCTTGAACACGAAGGGCGCGACCACGGCGGGCAGACCACCGAGCGCCTGCGCGTGGTGGACTGGGAGCAGCCGGAGAACAACGACTTCCTGCTGGTCAGCCAGCTCAGCGTGGTCGGCAGCCTGTACACCTGCCGGCCCGATCTGGTGGGCTTCGTCAACGGCCTGCCCTGGGTGGTGATCGAACTCAAGAAACCCGGCGTGCCGGCGCGCGCGGCCTTCAACGAGAACCTCACCCACTACAAACAGCAGATCCCGCAGCTCTTCTGGTTCAACGCCCTGCTGATCGCCAGCAACGGCACCGACAGCCGCGTCGGCTCGCTCACCGCCAACTGGGAGCGCTGGGTCGAGTGGAAGCGCGTCGAGCGCGAGGACGAGCCGCGCCGCGTGTCGCTCGAAGTGATGCTGCGCGGCACCTGCTCGCCGCAACGCCTGCTCGATCTGGTCGAGAACTTCACGCTCTTCTCCGAGCACAAGGCCGGGCTGGTGAAGGTGCTCGGCCAGAACCACCAGTTCCTCGGCGTGAACAATGCCATTGCGTCGATGCTGGAGGCGCGCCAGCTCGGTCACGGGCGCGGCGGCGTGTTCTGGCAGACGCAGGGCAGCGGCAAGAGCTTCTCGATGGTGTTCTTCGCGCAGAAGGTGCTGCGCAAGCTGGCCGGCAACTGGACCTTCGTCGTCGTCACCGACCGGGTGGAACTGGACGAGCAGATCGCCAAGACCTTCAAGACCGTCGGCGCGGTGAGCGAGGCCGAAGGCGACCAGTGCCACGCCGCCAGCGGCGAGCACCTGCGCGAGCTGCTGCGCGGCAACCACCGCTACGTGTTCACTCTGATCCACAAGTTCCAGACGCCCGCGGCGCTGACCGACCGCGCCGACGTGATCGTGCTGACCGACGAGGCGCACCGCAGCCAGTACGACACGCTGGCGCTGAACATGCGTGCCGCGCTGCCGAGGGCACTGTTCCTCGCCTTCACCGGCACGCCGCTGATCGCCGGCGAGGAGCGCACCCGCGAGGTCTTTGGCGACTATGTGTCGATCTACGACTTCCAGCAATCGGTGGAGGACGGCGCGACCGTGCCGCTCTTCTACGAGAACCGCACGCCGGAACTGGAGCTGGTCAACCCCGACCTCAACGACGACATCTACCGCCTGATCGAGGATGCCGACCTCGACGCCGAGCAGGAAGCAAAGCTGGAGAAGGTGCTCGGCCGGCAATACCACCTGATCACCCGCGACGACCGGCTGGAGACGGTGGCGCAGGACATCGTGCGGCACTTCCTCGGGCGCGGCTTTGTCGGCAAGGCGATGGTGGTGTCGATCGACAAGGCCACCGCACTGCGCATGCACGACAAGGTGCGCGCGCACTGGACGGCCGAGACCGTGCGAGTCCAGAACGAGCTGGGCGAGCTGGCGATGCGGCCGCTGGGCAGCGAGCGGTCGGCCGAACAGGCGCGGCGTGATGCGCGCAAGGCCGAGCTGAAGCAGCGGCTGGCGCTGCTGACTGGCACCGACATGGCGCTCATCGTTTCGCCCGGGCAGAACGAGATCGAGCAGATGAAGGCGATCGGCCTCGACATCGCGCCGCACCGCAAGCGCATGAACGAGTCACAGCCGGGGCTGGACGAGAGGTTCAAGGACACCGGCGACCCGTTGCGCCTGGTTTTCGTCTGCGCCATGTGGCTGACCGGATTCGACGCGCCGAGCTGTTCGACGGTCTATCTCGACAAGCCGATGCGCAACCACACGCTGATGCAGACCATCGCCCGCGCCAACCGTGTCTTCCCGGGCAAGCACAGCGGCGTGATCGTGGACTACGCCAACGTCTTCGCCTCGCTCGAGAAGGCGCTGGCCATCTACGGCGCCGGCAAGGGCGGCACCCATCCGGTCCGCGACAAGGCGCAACTGGTTGCCGCGCTGCGCGCGGCGGTGGCGACGGCGACGGCGTTCTGCGCCGCGCACGGGGTCGACCTTGCGGCGATGGAGGCGCTGCCGCCGGGTGGCATGGATCGCCTGACTGCCTTCGAGAACGCCATCGACGCACTGATCGCGCCCGAGGCCTTGCGGCGGGAGTTCTTCGGCCACGAGCAGTTTGTCGGCACGCTGTACCGCGCGGTGCAGCCCGACCCGGCGGCGATCGAGTTTGCCGTCCGCGTCACCGGCATCGACACGCTGGCCGCCGCGATCCGCGCCAAACTCAACCCCGGTCCGCCGGACCTCGCCGCGATCCTCGGTCAGATCACCGGGCTGCTCGACGAGTCGATCAGCGGCCTGCAGATCCGCGAAGGCGGGCCGCCGGCCATCGACCTGTCGACAATCAACTTCGCGGCGTTGGCGCAACGATTCAAGGAATCAAAGCACCGGAACACCGACCTCGAGGCGCTCAAGGCAGCGATCCGGGCCAGGCTGGAGAAGCTCGTGCGCCTGAACGGCACGCGCGCCGACTTTGCGCAGAGGTTCGAGGCGCTGATCGAGAGCTACAACAGCGGCAGCCGCAACATCGAGCAGCTCTTCGAGGAGCTGCTCAGGCTGTCGAACAGGCTCGACGACGAAGAGGAACGCCACGTGCGCGAGAACCTGAGCGAAGAGGAACTGGTCATCTTCGACATCCTGACCCGGCCAGCACCGGCGTTGACCGCCGACCATCGGGCGGAAGTGAAGAAGGTCGCCAGGGATCTGCTGTCACGCCTGAAGACCTTGCTGGTGCTCAACTGGCGGCAGAAGTCGGCGGCGCGCTCGTCGCTGAAGCTGGCGATCGAAGACACCCTCGACAGCGGACTGCCCCGCGCCTACACGCCGGAACTGTACGGGCAGAAGTGTGCGGCGATCTTCGAGCATGTGTACGAAAGCTACCCGGAGCGCAATGCCGGCGTCTACGCCGGGGCGGCATGAGCACTCGGGCAGGCGGGCGGGCAACCGGCTGCGGTGGACCGTCCGCCGCGCGGTCCGCCGCTGAAGCGGAACCTTGGACGGCCCGACTCGTCAGTGAAGGCCATACCCGGGGGCAAGGAACATCAAAAGCAACGACGGGATCGTCTGCCGACTCATTGAAGACGTGTCAGAGGTGGCGCATGCGCAAAACCAGCTCAAGGCGGTGATGCACCGTGCGATTTCCGCCTATCGACTGCTGATTGTCGACGAAATCGGCTACCTGCCGATGAACCGCGAACAGGCGAATCTGTTCTTCCAGGTGATCGCGGCGCACTACGAGAAGGGCAGCCTGATCGTCACCAGCAACCTACCCTTCGGCCAGCGGGATGCAACCTTCGCTCAGGATTCCACGCTGACGGCCGCGTTTCTGGATCGACTGCTGCACCACGCGCACATCGTGCCGATCGCCGGCGAAAGTTACCGGCTCAAGCATCAGCGCCAAGCCGGGATGGTTCTGGCAAAGAAAGCGGCGGTGACGACGGCCGCTTGAGCGCCGCGCGGGTTCGGGGGGTGTATCAAGATTCAATCGGTGCCCAGCGAAAAAAAGTGTCAGTTTTAAATCGGTGTTGACAATTGATGCGCGAAATACGCTAGCTGGTGCGGGCTGTAGCTCATTGTCTGTCGTTCCTTTCCCTGTATGACGGATGGTACTATGGCGTTGGCCTATCGCCCCAGTGGCCTTCAAAGTCGAACGAAAGTTGCCGGTGATGCCGGATGGCGAGGAGGTAAATCG
>JAEUOM010000108.1 GCA_016788495.1 Accumulibacter sp.
ACCGGTCTCGAGAGTCAGGAACGACTCGCCATGATCCTTGGCGCTGATGATGTTCATCTTCATCTGCTTGTCTTCGTTCATCTTGCGCAGCAGACGCTCGGAAGTGGTACCGGCGGTCGTCACGACGTTCTTGCCGGCGAGATCGGGGAAGTCGTTGACCCCGGAATTGGTCTTGGTCATCAGGCGGGTGCCGATGACGAAGATAGAGTTCGAGAAGCCGACCTGTTTCTGGCGCTCGGTGTTGTTGGTCGTCGAACCGCATTCGAGGTCGACCGAGCCATTCTGCACCAGCGTGATCCGGTTGGCGGAAGTGACCGGCAGCAGCCGGATGTCGAGCTTGGCCAGCTTCAGCTCGGCCTTGATGGCGTCGACCACCTTCAGCATCAACTCGTGCGAGTAGCCGATGACCTGCTGCTTGTCGTCGTAATAGGAGAACGGAATCGACGACTCGCGATGACCGAGCGAGATCGCCCCGGTCTCCTTGATCTTTTTCAGTGTCCCGGTCAGCTCCTGGGCCGCGACCGGTGCCGACAGCAGGCCGGCAAAGAGGCCGGCGACAAGCGCGCCGCGCAGGGAATGTTTCAACATCGTGTCTCCTTCCTTCTCCGTGCTATGGGTGATGGGCTCATCGGGCTGTGCCGAGCGCCGCGATTGTGGCATGAGTTGCGGCACGCGCCAAGCCATGTTTCGGTCATGAAAGCTGCCCGGCGCCATCGGTTTGCTCACTCCATTGCTGTAGGACCGGTTTCAGGGCTTACAATTCCTGCCCATCCACGCGGCAGGAGCGCGAACCCACTGATGCAGCCGGCACCGATCCGTTACAGCATTGTCCCCAGCGATCGCGCGGCACACCTGCTCGCAGTGCGCTGCACGCTGCCCGGACCCGTCGCCGACGGCCAGCGCTTCGCGCTGCCCGCCTGGATCCCGGGCAGTTACCTGATCCGCGACTTTGCCCGCCACATCGTCGCCATCCGTGCCGAGAGCGGCGGTCAGCCGGTCGCGTTGCGCAAGCTCGACAAACACACCTGGCAGGCGGCGCCGGTGGCCGGCGGGGACGAGCTGTGCGTGAGCTACGAGGTCTATGCCCGGGATCTCTCGGTGCGCGGTGCGCACGTCGACCAGAGCCATGCCTTCTTCAACGGCAGCAACGTCTTTCTGCGCGCAGTCGGGCACGAGGACCGGCCATGCCTGGTCGACATCCGCCGGCCAGCCGGCCATGCCTCGTCCGGCTGGCGCGTCGCCACCACGCTGCCGCTGGCGAAGGGTGAGCCCGGTGCCGCCAGGCGGCACGGTTTTGGCCTCCATCGGGCCGGCAACTACGATGAGCTGATCGATCATCCGGTCGAGATGGGCGGTTTTGCCCTGGCCGCCTTCAGCGCCTGTGGTGTCACGCACGAGGTGGCGATCAGCGGCCGCCACGACTGCGACCTCGAGCGGCTGACGGCCGATCTGCAGCGCATCTGTGAATGGCAGATCCGCCTGTTTGGTGAGCCGGCACCGATGCCCTACTACCTCTTTCTCGTCACCGCCGTCGGCGACGGCTACGGCGGGCTCGAACACCGGTCGTCGACCGCCCTGCTGTGCGCCCGCGACAGCCTGCCGTGGCCGGGAATGCGCGGACTGCCAGAGGCTTACCGGGGCTTTCTCGGCCTCTGCAGCCACGAGTACTTCCACACCTGGAACGTCAAGCGGATCAAGCCCGCCGCCTTCGTCCCCTACAACCTCGATGCCGAGAACTACACGACGCTGCTCTGGGCCTTCGAGGGGTTCACCTCCTACTACGACGACCTGACGCTGCTGCGCTGCGGATTGATCCGTCGCCAGGAGTGGCTCGACATCATCGGCCGCACGATCGACAAGGTCTGCAACGAGCCCGGACGCTTGCGCCAGACGCTCGCCGAGTCGAGCTTCGACGCGTGGACGAAATACTATCGGCCGGACGAGAACACGCCGAACGCGGTCGTCAGCTACTATGCCAAGGGCGCGCTGGTGGCGCTGGCGCTCGACCTGAAGCTGCGCGCCGAGACGGCCGGCCGGGTGACGCTCGATCACCTGATGCGCGCGCTCTGGCAGCGTCACGGCGACGCGGCGGGCGTCGACGACGACGACATCCGCCTGCTCGCCGAGCAACTCTCCGGTCTCGACCTGCGCGCTTTCTTTTCTGACGCGGTGCATGGCACGAGCGATGTCGACCTGGCACGACTGTTGCGGCCTTTCGCCATCCGGCTCCGGCGCCAGCCGGCAGCACGCACACCGTCGCTCGCGGTGAAGACGGCCGGCGAGGGCAGCGAGCTGCGCCTGGCGACGGTCTATGACGGCGGTCCGGCGCAGGCGGCCGGCCTCGCCGCCGGCGACCTCCTGCTGGCGATCGACGGCCTGCGGGTGACGCCTGCCAATCTCGAGCGCCTGCTCGCCCGGCACCGGGCCGGCGATGTGCTGCGGCTGCACGTCTTTCGCCGTGACGAACTGATGGAGTTGTCGCTGCGGCTCGGCGAGCCGGCACGCGACCGCCACCATCTGCAATTGCTGCGACAGCCCAACCGGCTGCGCGAGGAGTGGCTGCAATGAGCAACCTGGCTGCACTGCGCAAGAGCTACGAGAAGGCCGAACTGAGCGAAGAGGCATCGCACGCCGACCCGCTCGCACAGTTCGCGCAGTGGCTCGGAGAGGCGATCAGCGCGCAACTGCCCGAACCGAACGCCATGACGCTGGCCACCGTTGACCAGTCGCAGCGCCCGTCGACGCGGGTCGTGCTGGTCAAGGGCTACGGTGCGGAAGGCATCACCTGGTACACCAACTACAACAGCCGCAAGGGCCGCGAACTCGCCGCCAACCCCTGGGCCGCGCTGCAGTTCCACTGGGTCGAACTCGAGCGCGTGGTGCGCATCGAGGGGCGGGTCGGCAAGGTCGATGCAGCCGAAAGCGACGCCTACTTCGCCAGCCGGCCGCTCGATTCCCGCATCGGCGCCTGGGCCAGTCCGCAGAGCGAGGTGATCGCAAGTCGCGCGGTCCTCGTCGCCAACGCCGCGCACTACGGCGCCCGCTTCCTGCTGCAGCCGCCGCGCCCACCGCACTGGGGCGGCTACCGCCTGCAACCGGATCGCTGGGAGTTCTGGCAGGGCAGGAAGAGCCGGCTGCATGACCGCCTGCGCTACCGCCTGGATAGCCAGGGAAACTGGCTGCGCGAGCGGCTGGCGCCCTGAGAGAGCAACAGGCGGCGCAGCGGACGGTGCGACGCCGAGAGCGGGGCTTCGTGCCGCACCGCGGAGGGATCAGCCGCCGTTCGCCTTGAAGATGTCCGCCTTCGTATCGAGACACTTGCGCAAGCTGAGGTCGTGCGCGACCACTTCGAACCAGTTCGATGGCTGATCAGGGCCGCGCCAACGACATGGGCAAACGGCGGGGTGGGCAAACGAGTGAGTTTTCCGGCAATGAGATAGGCCATGGCGATGAACTTCTCGACGCGGCGGTGGCCGCGAGCGCGGGCTCGCGCTTGCTGAAGTGCGCGGTTCATGGCCTCGACGCGACCGTTGTGCTTGCCGGCTTCGAAGCCGTTGAGGATGCCGGTGAGGTGGGTGGTGAGCGTTCGGGCCAAGCGCTTGAAGGGATCGAGTCGACAGCGTCTGGCCCAGCTGAGCCAGCGGTGGAAGAGTGGCCGTGCTTCGTCAGGCGATCGGGCCGTCGCGTAAATGGCTCGCAAGGCCTGCTTGATGCGCCAAGCCCGCGCGGTCTTGAGGTTGGAGCGCTGCAGCCAGTGCATGGTCTGGAGTTGCGGGATCGTCCAGGCGGAGGGATTCTTGAGCAGACTCCAGCGCGTACCCTTGAGTTCGGGCTGGCTCTTGACCTCGGCGCGTCGCACCTCGTC
>JAEUOM010000127.1 GCA_016788495.1 Accumulibacter sp.
GGTGGGGCGCTGCTGATCACCGAAGCCGGTGGGCTGATCGGCGATCTGGTCGGTAACGAAACCTACCTGCAGACGGGCAATCTGGTCGCCGGCACGCCGAAGGTCTTCGCCCAGTTGCTGCAGGTGATCGACGCCCATCGCCCCCCGGGTCTGCCGGCCTGAGCACCTGGGGAAGGTTTTGCGCGCGCAGCATGCTGCAAGCTGCCACGCCCCCTGCAGGATCGTTGTCAGCCGTCGTTGACGCCCATCGGTGCTTGGTCGGGCCGGCCTGCCGGCGGGCGGACATCGGCCGGACGGCGGTAATCGTAGGAGCGGCGCTGGTCCTCCTGTTGCCGCCACGCGTCCCGCGCCTCGCGCTGGCGGCGCTCTTCCTTGGCGGCGCGTTTGCTTTCGCGCTCCGCCTCCTGTCGGCCACGCTCGTACTCCTGGGCGCGGTAGCGGTCGTACCCCTGCTGCCGTTGCGCGTCGCGGTAGCCGCGTTCGTAGGCGTCGCCGCGATCGTACGCCGGCTGCCCATACGATGGCTGGCGGCCGTAGGAGGAACCGTCGTAAGGCCGATCGTATTGATCGTAGTGGGAGTTGGAGTCGCAGCCGGCGACCACGAACAGGCCGCCAACCGCGGCGGCCAGGGACAGGCGTCTGAGGTAGGGGTGCATGCTGAATCTTCTCCTGGGTCGGGAATCTGCCTTGGGCATTCGGCGCGCGGGAAAGTTCGTGATCCTCGACTCCCGCTCGCCAAGCGAGCCCTGCGGCAAACGGGCACTGAGCGTGCAGGGCGCCTCGTCGGCGGCCCACAAGCATAGACCATTTGCCGTCGCGGTGGGGGAGGGGAGACGGCAGCAGGCACCAGCGGGACTGCTTCGCCGCGTCGCGTCACCGTAAGCGCTCAGGCGCTGCGCAGCCGGCACAGGCGCGTCACCCAGATGGCGGCGAACGGCAGCACCAGCCCGAGGACGATGGCAGTCAGGAAGAGGCTGCCGAGCTGGCCATAGTCGGCCGCCACCTTGACTGCGTTGCTCGCCGGGTCGCGTACCTCGCGGCTGACGTGGTACAACTCGTTGAGATACTTGGTTCCGAGCTGCGAAGCCGACAGCGCCAGGTTGGTGAACGAGGCCATCACCGCGAAGTAGGTTGCCTTGAGTCCGGCCGGCGCCGAATTGGCAATCCACGCCAGCATCGGGACCATCGCGATCTGCCCGAGAGGGGACTCGAGTGCGGTGTCGATCAGGGCGATGAAGCGCGCGTCGACGAGACCGCCGGTGTGGGCGGCGGTCCATTCGTGCAGGCCGTGGTACATGCCCAGCGTGGGCAGGCTGAGCAGCGTGCCGGCGACGGTGAGGAAGGCGACGATATGGGCGATCGAACGTTCGCCCATGAAGCGGCGGAACAGGAAGAGCCCGAGCAGCGTCAGCACGCTGGCGAGCAGCGACAGCCTGGCGAGAAACGACTGGTCGAAGCCGAGAACGTCGATCATCCACCAGGTCGAGCCGGCACCGGGACCGGGAATCGCGCGGAAGACGAAGATGATGATCGCCGTCCCGAGCAGCGTCCGTCGCGATTCCTCGTCGAGTTCGCGCAGCAGCCTCGCCATCAGGAAGCTGATGATGGCGAACGAGCCGACGAAGATGATCTCCTGTCCGAACTCGAGCTGCGCCAGCCCGACGCTCAGGCTGAAGGCGACGAAGAGCGCACTGCCACCGAGGATCCACCAGTTCGGTCGCAGCGGCAGCAGCGGCGGGTCGAGCAACGCCCGCAACTGCGCGTCGGCGAAGCCGCGCGCTCGCAGCCGCCGCTCCTCGCGCCGTCGCAGCAGCGAGGCGAGCAGGACGCCGGCCACCGAGACCAGCGGAATCACCAGTGCCATGCCATAGACCTGGGCGTAGACCGCGACCTTCGCCGTTTGCGGCAGGGTCTCGACGCCCTGGAACATGAGGACGTTGACCAGCGACACGAGCACGCCTCCACCGATGATCGCCACCCGGCCGAGCGTCTGCAGCGTCGTGTTCATCAGCCGCCGCGTTTCGGCGGGCAGCGCCTGCCCGTGCTCGTCGACGCGCGGTACCGCCTCGACGGTCATGGCATCGGCGACCACGTCCTGGATGACATAGCCGACCGGTGACAGCAGAGCCGAGAGGACGAACCATGCCTCGAGCGACATCACGTTGCCCATGCGCAGCGGTTCGGCCACCAGCCCGTACATGATCAGCAGGCTGCCGGCGATCAGCGCCGCGCCGAGCCAGACCAGTGCCGCCTTCCGACGCCAGATCAGGTCGACCAGGTGGCCGATCGGCATCTTCAGTGCCCATGGGATTCCGGCCCAGAAGCCCAGTGCGGCCAGGAAGGCGGCCGACAGTCCGAGGTGTTCCTTGACGAAGAAGGTGCCGACGATGCCGGTCAGCCCGGACACGCCCGCCGCCACGTAGACCATCAGCGGCGGCAGGAAGGAAAGCCGCATCTCGCGGCCAAGTTCGAGGATGTTGCGATCGAGCCAGTGGCGGATGGAAGTGAGCAAGGCAGAACTCCGGGAAGTCTTGCGCGTCGGGCGACGCAGCAGGCGGCGCTGGGTGGCGGCCCCGCAGCGACCGCTGCCTGCTGCCGGGCAGCGCCATTGTGCACCAAGCCGGTGCCGTGCGGGGCACGGCGCCGCACACGAGACGAGGTGTCGGGGGACGGCGACCGTAGCGCAGCTCCGTCCGCCGGTACCCGCCAGCGGCCGCACGGCTGCGCTTCACCTGCCGGTCGATTGGCCCTAGACTAGGGCGCGCGCGCAGTTCCGACCGCATCCTGACGCCTGCTGGGATCAGCCGGACGGGACGAAGCCCGCGCGCAACGGGTGCGGAGGCGCAGATGTGGTTTCTCGGGGCAGTACTCGGTGCTTTGCTGGCCGGCGAACTTCACTCCGGACTGTGGGTGGCTGGTGCGCTCCTCGGAGGCATTCTCGGGTGGTCAGTCGGCACGCGCGCGCGGCAGCGGCAGGAAGAGCGCTACCGCCTGTTCGACGAGCGCCTGCAGCGGCTCGAAAGTGCGCTCGCTCTCCTGCAGCAGTCGTCAACGCCGCCGGCGACCGCGGCCGTCGGCGTTGCCGCGGTCGAGCCGACTGACGTTGCCGCAGTGGCCGTCAAGGCGGCGACGGCAGCACCGTTCGCCGTCGCGCGACCGGCCGCAACCCTGTCGGCCTCGTCACCACCGCTGCCGGCGAGCCCGGTCGGCAAGGCATTGACCGACGGCCAGTCGGCGCCGCCGACCCTGTCGGCCTCGTCACCACCGCTGCCGGCGAGCCCGGTCGGCAAGGCATTGACCGACGGCGAGTCGGCGCCGCCGCCAAGCCGGGCTGCGGCGGTCCTTGACTGGCTGCTGCGCGGCAACCTGATGGCCCGTGCCGGCGTCGTCGTCCTCTTCCTCGGTGTCGCCTTCCTGCTCAAGTACAGCTACCAGCACCTGCAGGTGCCGCTCGAGCTGCGCCTGATGGGCGTGGCACTGGCGGCGGTGGTTCTGCTGCTGCTCGGCTGGCGGCTGCGAACGACCCGCGAGGCTTACGCGCTGGCGCTGCAGGGGGGTGGCATCGGTCTCCTCTACCTGACGATCTTCGGGGCGCTGCGGCTGTTCGGGCTGCTCGAGGCGGTGCCGGCCTTTGTCATGCTGCTGGCGGTGGCGGCGCTGGCGGCGATGCTGGCGGTGCTGCAGGATGCGCTGGTCCTGGCGGTGCTCGGCGCCGCCGGCGGCTTCTTGGCGCCGATCATCGCCGCGACCGGTGCCGGCAGTCACGTGACGCTGTTCGGCTATTACAGCGTGCTCAACTTTGGCATCCTGGCGATCGCCTTCTTCAAGGCCTGGCGGGTGCTCAACCTGGTCGGCTTCGTCTGCACCTTCGCCATCGCGACCTTGTGGGGTGCGCTGCGTTACCGGCCGGAACACTTCGCTTCGACCGAGCCGTTCCTGATCCTCTTCTTCCTCATCTACGCCGCCATGCCGGTGCTGTTCGCCCTGCGCGCTGCCGGACCGCGCGCCAGCCGCCTCGACACGACGCTGGTCTTCGCCCTGCCATTGATCGCCTTCGGCCTGCAGGTCGGGCTGGTGCGCGACTTCGCCTACGGTTCGGCGTGGAGTGCCCTGGCGCTCGGCGCCTTCTACCTGTTGCTGGCGCGCGCGCTGTGGGCGCGTCTCGGCGAGGGGCAGCGGTTGCTGGTGGAAGCCTTCCTCGCTCTCGGCGTCGGCTTCACGACGCTGGCCATCCCGCTCGCCTTCGACGGGCGCTGGACCGCCGCCGCCTGGGCGATCGAGGGGGCGGCGCTGGTCTGGGTCGGCGTGCGCCAGCAGCGGCTGCCGGCACGGCTGTTCGGCATCCTGCTGCAGCTACTCGCCGGCTTGTTCCAGCTCGGCGAACTGCCGGCCCGCGCAGCCGCTTGGCCGCTGCTCAACAGCGCCTTTCTCGGTGGCCTGCTGCTGACGCTGGCCGGGCTGTTCTGCGCCTGGCTGCTGCAGCGCGAGTGGCGGCAAGAGCCGCGGCGACTGCGCTCCGCCGAACGCCTGCTGGCACCGCTGCTCTTCGTCTGGGGCGCCGTCTGGTGGAGCGGCAGCGGCCTGCACGAAATCGACCGCCAGCTGCCGAGATCACTGCACGGCAACGCCGCCATCGTCTTCTTCACCGCTTCCTGTCTGCTCTTCTCGTGGCTCGAGCGGCGCCTCGCGTGGCCGGCGGCGCGCCACGCGGCGCTCGCCCTGCTGCCGCTGCTGCTGCTCTGCGGCTTGCTCAGCGTCGGGCGCGCGACGCATCCCTTCACCGACCTGGGTTACCTGGCCTGGCCAGCCGCCTTCGCCGCGCACTTCTTCCTTCTGTACCGGCACGAGGTGGACCGGCCGTGGCATGGCGACTGGCTGCATGCGGCCGGCCTGTGGCTGCTGGCGGCGATCGGCGCCTGGGAGCTGGCGTGGAGCATCGACCGCTGGGTCGCCGGGCGCGCCGCCTGGCCGCTGCTCGGCTGGGTGTTCTGGCCGGGGGCGCTGCTGGCCGGGCTGGCGCTGCGCGGCGAGCGCCTGAGCTGGCCGGTGGCGGCGCATCGCGAAGCCTACTTCGTGCTCGGCGCGACGCCGCTGGCGGTCTTCCTCGCCCTCTGGTTCGCCGCCGGTAATCTCCTCTCCGACGGCAACCCGTGGCCCTTGCCCTATCTGCCACTGCTCAACCCGCTCGACCTGGCGCAGGCTGGCGTCCTCCTGCTGCTCGCCACCTGGTTCAGCGCAGTGCGCCGCCTGCGTCTGCCGCCGTACGCGACGGCGCCGCTGGCTCTGGCCTGGGGAATCCTTGGTGCCGCCGCCTTCGTCTGGGCCAACGCCGTGCTCCTGCGCGCGCTGCATCACTGGGCCGGGGTACCGCTGCAGCCGGCGGCGATGCTGCGGTCGGAACTCGTGCAGGCCTCGCTGTCGCTCTTCTGGACGCTGCTGGCCCTGGCGGCGATGGTCGTCGCCACGCGTCGCCGCTGGCGGTCATTGTGGCTGGCCGGTGCCGGACTGATGGCGGCGGTTGTCGGGAAGCTGCTGCTGGTCGATCTGTCGAGCGCCGGCACCATCGAACGAATCGTCTCATTCGTCGGCGTCGGCCTGCTGATGCTGGTGATCGGGTATCTCGCGCCGGCGCCGCCAAAGGAGGGAGCGTCATGAAGAGAAGCCTTGCCGGCTGGCTGTGGCTCCTGTGGTCCTTTCTGGCGCTGGCCGAGTCGCCGGACGACTTCGCCTTCGGCATGCCGCTGGCGCTGGACGGGCAGCACCCACTTCTTCGTGTCGACCTGCCGGCGGCCGTCCACGCCGGCGTCAGCCGCGCGGACCTGGGCGACCTGCGGGTGTTCAACGCTGCCGGGGAAGCGGTGCCGCATGCCTGGCTGCCACCGCCGGCGCCGCCGCGTGCCAGGCCGGCGCGGTTACCGCTGCCGTACTTCGCGTTGCGTGGCGAAGCCGCCGCCGGCGTCGATGCTGTCGAGGTCCGCATCGAAAGGCAGGGCGGCAGGGCCGTGCTGCGGATGGGGGACCGGGCAGGGGCGCCGGCGATGCTGCTCGGTTACCTCGTCGACGCCAGCACCGTCGAGCAGCCGTTGCAGGCCTTCGCCCTCGAGTTGCCGGCGACTGCCGATGACCTCGTCGCGCGCGTGCGGGTCGAGGCGAGTGACGATCTCGCCGGCTGGACGACGCTCGTCAGCGAGGCGCCGGTGCTGCGGCTGGCGGCAGGCGGGCAGCGGCTCGAGCGCCTGCGGATTGAGTTCGCTCCGCGGCGGGCGAAATACTTCCGCCTGAGCTGGGCGGCTGGTAGCCCGGCGCTGCAACTGGCGGCGGTCGGCGGCGAGCCGGCAGCGACGCTGGTCGAGGTGCCGCGGCAGTGGCAGCAGGTGGCCGGCAGAGTCGACCGCGACGCGGCTGACAGCTACCGCTTCGACCTCGGTGGTCAGTTTCCGGCCGACCGCCTGCGTCTTCTGTTGCCGCAGGCCAACACCGTCGCCGCCGTCGAACTGCTGTCGCGAGCGAACGACAAGGATGGCTGGCGGCGGGTGACGACGGCGACCGTCTACCGGCTCGCCGCTGCCGGGCAGGAAGTCGTCAGTCCGGAGATCGTCATCGTGCCGAACGGCGACCGCTACTGGCTGCTGCGCGTCGACCGGCGCGGCGGTGGTCTCGGTGCCGGCGTTCCCGAACTGGCCGCCGGCTGGCTGACACGCAGCCTCGTCTTTGCAGCGCGCGGGCCGACACCGTTCCAGCTCGCCTTCGGCAGCAGCAGCGCGCAGCCGACCGCCTACCCGATCACGACCCTGGTACCCGGCCATCGCATCGGCGACGACGGGCAGCCGGTCGCCAGCGCGGCTGCCGCCGCCGGCCTCGAGATCGGACGCGCCACGACCGCTGCCGTGCACACGCTGGCTGGCGAGAGCGCCAGCCGGGCGCGCATCGACTGGCAGCGTCGGGGGCTCTGGGCCAGCCTGTTCCTCGGCGTCGCGTTGCTCGCCTGGATGGCTTGGCGGCTGGTGCGGCAGCTCGGGCGCCCGCCGCAGGACGGGCCGGCTGCCCGAGAACCGGCGGCAGCGGCGGTCGGCGATCCGCCGGTACCCGCTGGCGCGGGCCGGGAACGATCCGCCGCCGCGCCTGGTCCATTGGCCGTGGGTAACGACGACCGGCAAACGCGGCGATGATGGCGCATGCACATGACGCTGACTGGAGGAGACATGAAAAGGATCATCGTACCGCTGCTGTGCATCGCGGCGCTGCTTGGCAGCGGTCGCGTGCTGGGCAATGCCGACGTCGACCGGGCGGTGCAGGCGCTCGGCGGCAGCGACGCGCTGGCTGCCGTCAGGGGCGTGCAGATCCGTGGCACGGTGAAGCACTGGGAACCCGACCAGTCGCTGGTTCCGGGCGGCGAGAAGCGCTTCGCCGGCGAGTCGGCCTTCACCCTGACGCGCGACTTCGCCCGCGGCGCCGCACGCATCGACTGGCAGCGGCAACTGGCGTACCCGGCGGCGCGCGAGTATCGCTTCAGCGAAGTGATGGTCGGCGACGCCGGCCATGTCGCCGGCGTCGACAGCAGCGCGCGCACGAGCCAGAGTCGGGCAGCCGACCCGCCCGGCCATGCGATGTCGGGCGTGCGGCTGCGCGCGGCGATGCGCGAACTCGAGCGCAGCTCGCCGCTGCTGGTGCTCGACATGCAGCGCCAGGCGAAGCAGACCCAGGTGCTGGCGCCGGTCAGGGTGGGGGGACGGAGCCTTCCTGCGGTCCGCTACACCGCTGCCGGGCGCGACTTCATCGTCCTCTTCGGCCCCGAGAGCGGGCTGCCGGAACGTGTGCGCAGCCTCGATTACGATTTCGTCCGCGGCGACCTCGATTTTGACCTGGTCCTCTCCGACTGGCGTCCGGTCGGCGGCATCCAGGTCGCGCATCGGCAGGTCTACGAACTGGCGGGAGAGGTCGTCGCCGACACCGTTGTCGCCGCGGTGACGTTTGACCCGCCGCCGGTCGCCGGGCAGTTCGACCTGCCGGCCGACCGGCGGCCGGCAACGTTCGCCGGCGTGCCGGGCATGCCCGCCTACCAGTGGGTCCTGCGCCGGCAGTACATCGGCGTCTTCCTCGATTCCGACATGCTCGCCTGGGACGCCGACGCTTCCCGCGGCTTGGCGCTGCAGGAGATCGCTCCCGGAGTCCTGCTCGTGCAGGGGGGTTCGCACAACAGCATGGTCGTCGAGCTGCCGGGCTCGCTCGTCGTCTTCGACGCGCCGATCAACGACGCGCAGGCGCAATGGACGCTCGACGCGCTGCGGCAGAAGTTCCCGCACAAGCGCGTTCGTCATCTGGTGCTGACGCACCACCACATGGACCACATCGCCGGCGCACGCAGCTTCATGGCCGCCGGTGCGACGCTGGTCGTCGGCGCCGGTGCAGGCGATCACTACCGACGGATGGCGCTGGCCTCGCACCGCCGCAACCCGCTGCTCCCGGGGGCCGTTGGCGAGCCGCGCATCATCGAGGTGCGTGATCGCCTGCTGATCAGCGACGGCGCGCACGCGGTACAGGTCCTCGATGCAGAGAACCCGCACGCCACGGCGACGCTCATCGGCTATGTTCCCGATGCCCGGGTGGGCTTCGTCACCGACCTGTGGAGCCCCGGTCGCGACCCGCTCGGCAGCCGGCTCGGCGCCGGCCAGGCAGCAGTGGTAGCAGCGGTGGCGCGGCACGGCATCAACCCCGAGCGCTTCGCCGGTGGCCACGGCAGCGTTGCGCCCTATGCGCCGCTGGCGCAACGGGCGGGCAACTGAGAAGTTGTGAAGAAATCGTCGCGAGCAGGCCGAGGTGCCAGGCGCGAGCGAGCGAACGACGAGACATATCAGATGGATAGGCGAGGTGTGAGCGTGTGAGCAACGCCGCAGATCGGTCGCGCAGTAGATTTATTCACAACCTCTGAACGGTCGGGCGAGCGTCGCTTCAGCAGCCGTCCGCCTGTGCTGCCGATGCCGTGCCGCCGGAGTCGGGTAGACGGAGGGCGTTGCGCAACTCGCCGGGTGGCGGCGACTGGCAGGCAGCCCCGCAGCGCAGGCGGCGGATCTGCAGGTGACCGTCGACGTGCGCTGCGCTCAGGGCGAAGTCGAAGCGGTCGGCCTGCGCGCAGAGGTGGAGATCGCGCGGCGGCAGGTGGGGGTTGTCGTTGGCGAGGAAACGGCGGCCGAAATCCGAGTCGCGAACGCGCGCCGCGTAATCTTCGGGATCCGGCTGCTCGCCGTGCAGCAGCGCGTCGATGTAGTCGGCGCAGGCAATGTCTTCGTCGCCGTCCCGGTCCACCCACTCGCCGGTGATGACGAAACAGACCTCCGCCGGCTGCAACTCGAGCAGAGCCGTCGCCGTCGCCCGTGCGAGCACCAGGCTGCCGGCGAAGAGCGCCCGCGCCTGGCGGAAGCGGGTCAGTCCGCGCACGCCGGCGGCCGTGGTCTGGATCAGCGGCCGGCCCGCCAGGTGGACGTGCTGCAGCTCGGCGGGCGAGTTGCCGAAATCGAAGCCGGGTATCGGGTCGCCGCCGCCGACGGCACCGGTCGTCACGGCATCCGGGATCTGTCGCTGCAGGCGAAAGGCACCGGCGATCGTCTCCACCGGGTAGATCGTGCCGGCGCCGGCAACGAAGGCGTAGGCGGCGGTGGTGAAGGAGCGCAGGACGTCGATCACCACCACCGCGTCGACCGGTTCGCGGATCGGATCGAGGCGATTCAGGAAGACGCGGCGGGTACGCATGGCGGCGTGCAATTCCTCTTGTGGCGGGTGATCTGAACGGGCTGCCAGAGTATCCCCGATGTCCGGCGAGCGGTCAAACGCGGGTGGCGGCAGCGGCAGAAAAGGCGGCTCACGGGCGGCGCAGCTCGTTTCCGGACCACCAGCGGAGTTGCGATACCTTGCCGCTGCCCTGCAGGATCGACTCGATTGCCGTCGCCAGCCGCTCGACCGTCGGCGCGTTCGGCAGCTTGCGAAACCACTTGCGGACGTACGGCTTCGCCGGCTCGATGAAGCAGAGGAAGCCGTTCTCGTGCGCTTCGTAGTTGCCGCAGCCGACCCACAACGGGTACTCGGCGTTCTGCAGCCCGACGCGGACACCCCATTGCTCGACCGTCACCGACTCCACCGGAAAACCGTGCGCCGGCAGCTCCTGCGCCAGCAGCTCGGCCAGACGGATGCCGTAGCGCCCCGGGTTGAGCTCGTGTTCCTCGCCGGGGTAGGGCGGAAAGTCGGCGGAAACGAACTCCACCTGGCTGCGCATCGACAATCGATATACTCCTTCGGAAACGTTCATGCAAAGCGGCGCTCGCGTGCCTTGGCGGCCGCCGCGACTCGCCTTGTCGTACCGGCGGGCAGCAGGCAGTCATGCTGCGCCCGACCGGCGACGGTGCCGCGGGCGGCCCCGGGCGGCGGTGGAGCGGTTTCGCCACCGCCACCCGCCGCCCGCCTGGGCACCAGCCGCAACCAGAGTTGCGCATCGTAAGGCAGGACGCGCCGGCTGTCAGCAGGCGCCGGTGCGCTGCCGCCAGGCGGGCCGAGCAGCACCTTCTCGACGGTGATGCGCTCGACCCGGTAGGCGCTGCCGGCGAAGGGCGCATCGAGGCGCTGCAGGAAGTCCGGCGCGGCGAGCAGGCGGGCGACGAAGCGGTTGTGCTCGGCGGCCGTTGCGTGGGCGAGCCGCGGCGTCCATTCGCTGCTCCGGGCGGCCGCCGTCAGCAGGTGGCGTGCGATCCACGGGTGGCCCACGGCACGGCCGAGAGCGAGCGACGAGAGCGCGACGGCCGCCTCGTCACGGCTCGCCAGCCACTCGCCGACGACCCGCCGGTAGTCTGCCTCGTCGAGCGTACAGTGCGCAAAGGCCGAGCGGTGGACGCGCAGCGCCGCAAGCGCCGGATCGCGCAACTGCTCGACATGCGGTTCGCAGGCTGGCGCCGGCAGCGCCGCGGCGAGCAGCAGCGCCAGCGGCAGGCCGCTGCGCCAACGCGGCCGCAGCCGGCGCGGCGGCTGCCGGCAGGCGGCAAGCGTTTGCCCTGCGCCGGCGTGCTGCCCGGTGGGTGCCGGCGCGACCGTCGGCACTGGCGAGCTGCAAATTCCGCCGCCGATGAGCTGCCGCAGCGCCGCGCAGATCGCACTGCCGTCGGCGCGCGTGGGCAGCATCGCGCTGCCGTCGGTGACGAGATCTTGCCGAATCTTCACGCTCACCTCCCGTCTCGCGAGTCTGTGTCGCAGGATCCGGCGCTGCTTCCGGAGGGGTCGATCCGCACTTGCCCGACGGCCTTCTCGGACCGTGATGTGCTGCTGGCGGAGCGTCGTCGTCACGGCGTGTCGGCCGCCGG
>JAEUOM010000138.1 GCA_016788495.1 Accumulibacter sp.
CATGGCTGTCCGCGCAACGAGTACTACGAGTTCAAGGCCAGCGCCCAGAAGCCCTCGGACCTCGGTTGCCTGATGGAGAACCTGGGTTGCAAGGGGACGCAGGCGAACGCCGACTGCAACCTGCGGCCTTGGCATGGCGTCGGCTCCTGCCTGCGCGGCGGTTTTGCCTGCATTTCGTGCACCGAGCCGGGTTTCGAGGAACCCGGTCATCCGTTCACGGAGACCGCCAAGATTGCTGGCATCCCGACCGGACTGCCGGTCGACATGCCGAAAGCCTGGTTCGTCGCGCTGGCCGCGCTCTCCAAGTCGGCGACGCCGAAACGGGTGCGCGACAATTCGCGCTCGGATCACCCGCTGATCACGCCGGCAGTCCGCAAGCGCGGTGGCAAGTGAGGGCGGGCGGCAGCGCAGCGACTCTGCCGCAGGATCGTTCCGCCGAGAAACCACGAATCATTCCAGCCGGCGTCGCTTGCCCGGTTCCTGCCGCTGCCCTGCCGGCAACGACTCCGGCACGCCGGTCAGCGCTCCGCCAGCCACTGCAGCAGGGCGTCGATCGCCGGCTTGCCGAGCCTGGCTTTCGGGTCGTTGATCAGGAAGACGACGATCCAGCGCCTGCCGCCCTGATCGAGAAGGTAGCCAGCAACTGCGCGCACGCCTTCAAGGTAGCCGGTCTTGAGATGCGCCCTGCCGCCGGCGGCACTGCCGTTGAGGCGTTTGCGCAGCGTGCCGTCCACTCCGGCAAGCGGCAGCGAGGCGATGAACTCGGGCATGACCGGGCTCTGCCAGGCGGCGCGCAACAGCTGCGCCAACGAATCGGCCGAGATGCGCTCGCTGCGCGACAGCCCAGAGCCGTTGTCGAGCACCAGTTCGGGCACCTTCAGGCCCTTCGCCTGCAGCCAGGAACTGACCTGCCGGCGCGCACCCTCGGCGGTGGCGGGCCGCTCGCCATCGAGGCTGAGGAACAGCTGGCGGGCCATGACGTTGTTGCTGTACTTGTTGATCTCGCGAACGACTTCGGCGAGTGGTGGTGATTCCTGAACGGCGACGACGCTGGCCGTCGCGGGTGTCCGCCCGGCGCGCACACGGCCGCTGAAGCTGCCGCCAAGCTCGTTCCAGAGGGCACGGAAGAGTCCCTCAACCTGTGCATCGGCGGTCCATGGCATCAGATGCAAGGCCTTCTCGCCGCAGCTCGCCGGAAAGCTGCCGGCAAGTTCGATCGTCTGGCCAGTGACCGTCGGCCTGATCTGCTCGCGCCAGTCGCCGCAGGCTTCGCGCCCGAGGCCGAGGCGGTTGCTGATGCGCAGGCCATCGCTTGGCGTTTCGGCGATCACCCGGACCGCCGCGTGTGCCGGGTCTGCCTGCAGCGTCAGCCGGATGCTCGCCAGGTTGACCAGCAGCGCGTCGGGACCGGCGTTGTAGGGGCGCAGCGGTTGGCCGTCGAAGGCGCCCGGATCGTGTTCCGCGACGGCAAAGGCGCTGCGGTCGAGCACCACGTCGCCCCCGATCTCGCTGACACCGCGCAGACGAATCTGCCGCAGCAGCAGCCAGAACTGCTCCAGGCCGAGCCTGGGATCGCCGCTGCCGCGCAGATAGAGGTTGCCATCCAGCCGGCCGTCGCGAGCCGCAGCGTCGGCGAGTGCCTCGGTGCGCCAGGTGTGGGCCGGTCCCAGCAGCTCGAGGCCGGCGTAGGTCGTCAGCAGCTTCATCGCCGACGCTGGGTTCAGTGGCTGGCGCGAGTTGTGCGTGAGCAGTGGTGTCCCGCCGTCGACGGCCTGTACGACGATGCCGGCCGAGCGAGCGGGGATTCCCGCCTGTTCAAGTGCGCGGCTGACGGTGGCCGGCAGTTCGGCGGCTCCGACCGTGCTCAGCCAGCCGGCCAGCAGCAGCAGGCATGCGGCGCGGATCAAGGCCTTGCCCGTGCTGCCGACGCGGATGGCGATCGCTGCTCGACAGCTGGCGCCGCTGGCTGCAGGCTCATCGGTGCCTGCTCAGTAACGTCCGGCGGCCTACCGTTCAGCCATGCTCCCAAGGTGCGGGGTGACTGAGGAACTCGGCCAGCAGCGGTTCGAGTTCCGTCAGCATCAGGTCGTTGCGGCCCGCCAGCCAGGCACGCACGAGGTCGCTGTGGTGCCCTGGAACCGCCTGCACGACGAGTTGTTCCGCGACGGTCGCGTCGTTCATTCGCCCAAGGAGGTCAAGCAGGCCGGCGGCCCCTTGGTGGTAGCGCTGCAACCGCTTCGCCGGGAACAGCGGGGCGAAGAACTCGAGTGCGTAGCGCAGGCGTTTCAGTGCGACCCGCAGGGCATGCCGGGCCTCCGGGTTCGAATCGCGGGTTTCGGCTGCGAGCGCGGCGACGCGCTTCGCGCGCTTGTTCAGCGAGCGGGGCGCAAAGACGGTGATGGGGGGCTTCCTGCTCTCCGGCAGGGCCAGCGTGGCGGCGGTGAACTCGAGCAGCAGTCGTGAGTAGGTATCCGCCCTGATCGCTGTCTGCGCCGCCTTGCGGCAGGCCGTGAGGTGGCTTCGCGCCTGCGAAGACAGTCGCTGGACGTCGCCGTGGTCCGGGAAGGCCTTGACGATCGGCGGCAGAATCTCGGTGATGAAGACGTCCCAGTTGCGCGTGTCGCCGAGCTGGTTGGCCAGTGTCCGCCAGCGCGGGTCGAAGTTGCCGACGTAGTCCTCGGGCAGCAGTGGTCGCCACAAGCGGATCGCCGAGCGCAGGCGACGGATCGAGACGCGCGCCTGGTGGATGAACTCGGGCGCATCGGTTTCACGGGCGCCGCGCTCGTTGCCCTGCAGTTGCGACAGACAGGAGAAGGCCGTGCTGCGGAAGACGCCGACGCTGGTCATCCCCATGGTCAGCGGCACCGGCCCCGCCTTGGCCGGTGCCGGTTTGGCGTCGTTCGCCAAGCGGTAGCCGCGTTCGGCCTTGCTGGCGCCTTCGGGGTGCAGTGGCAGGTCGGCCTGCAGGGCAAGAGCGGCGGTGAAGAGGTCGGCGGCTTCTCCCTCCAGGAGTTCGAGTTCGAGTTCACAGATGCTTTCCTTGCGTTCCCCGGCATTGATCGTTCCGCGGTCGAGGGCGACCTCGATGCGGCTGCCCTCGCGTGGTGTCAGCAGCCACAGGCTGCGCGTGAAGTCGGTGGTGAATACCGGTACGAGCTCGGGTGTGGCCTCTTCGAGGAAGCGCCGCAGCTTGGGGTTGTCGACGTGGGCAAAGTCGAATGCCCCGGGTTCGCCGGGCACCTCCCATTCGCGGCGTTGCGCGAGACCGCCCGGCGAGGGCGCGTCGCTCTTGACGGTGAGCAGCCATTCCTGGCCCTTCTGCCGGTAGCGGACGGCGAGGCGCTTGCGCTGCAGGCGCCGGTCGGGGGTGTCGTAGTAGGTATTGACCAGTTTCTGTCGCAGCGGCTTGCTCGCGGCCAGCAGCGGGTGAGCCGGCAGCCGGCGCACGGCCGTTGCCGGCAGACTAAGCTTGATCTCGGTTTCCAGTGCCATTCTTCATTGTCTCCTTTTGGTTGGTATGGGTGCCGCCGGGCTCAGTGATCATGCAGGCGCAACTTTTCGACTTCGGGAATGTGGATCTTTCGCCCTTCGACGACGATCAATCCTTTTTCCGAGAGTTCATGCAGGATGCGTCAGAAGTGCTCCTGCGTCAGGTTGAGGCGGGAGGCGATGACGCCCTTGTTGGTCGGCAGCGTCACGGTGATCGACCGCTCACCGCCGTTCGGGTACTCGCGCAACAGATAGCCGATGATGCGCTGCCGGCCCGAGTGCAACGAATACGACTCGACATCGTTGATCAGGTGGTGCAGGCGCATCGACAGTCCGGCAATCATCTTGCGGCCCAGTCTCGGGTCCTTGTCCAGCTCGTCGAGGATTGCGGCCTTCGAGATGTGCAGCAGCAGCGAGTCGGCGAGTGCCTGGGCATAGACCATGAACGGCTTGTCCATGAACATCACCGCCTCGCCGAAGGTCTGGCCCTGGCCGACGATGTCGACGACCTTCTCGCCACCCTGCGGCGAGGTGAAGGCCAGCTTGACCTGCCCATAGACGATCAGGTAGAAGCCGGTGGGCGTGTCGCCCTTGTGGAACAGGATGTCGCCCCGGGTGGCAGTGATTTCACGCGAGCCGCGGGCGAGGCGGGCAATCTCGTCGGCTTCCAGTCCGTTGAACAGCGGTACGTGCGCCAGCAGCGCTTCGATGTTGATGCCGTGTTGGTGTGGATGCACGTGTTGTCTGATCAAGTCGGTCAGCGATGGATGGGACGGTCGCTAATCTTCGCACGTGTCAACCCCCGCGGCAAGCTGCCGCTGGCAGATCGGCGCTGACGATCTGCCGCCGTGCTGCAGTGGGTGCCGGGTCCCGCCGATCGCCACGATCTTGCCAAGCGGTGCGAGCGCTCGCTGCAGTTCGAAGGCAACCGGGCCGTTCTCGCCGGTGAGCAGGATTACCGGCCCGGACCTCCGCCGCAAAGGGGCGGGAACCTGACGATGGCTGACGCCTGCGGTCTCAGGCGGCGGGGAAGAACGGCCGCACAACAAAAAAGCCACCGTGAGGGTGGCTTGAGTGTCTGCTGCAGTTGGCACGCCCGGAGCGATTCGAACGCCCGACCCCTTGGTTCGTAGCCAAGTACTCTATCCAGCTGAGCTACGGGCGCCTTGCCGTGTTTGAGCGCCGGATTATACCGGCCGTATTCCGCGTGCTCAAGCACTATTTGCACCCGGCTGCCGGAAACGAGGCGCCCCGAACATGCGGCGGCTTGCGGCAAGATGCTGCGGCCATGGGGTGTGCGGTCATCACTGTTTCGTGGCGCTGCGACGCGAAGCGCCGGCGGCTGCCTGCTCGGGCTCATGCTCGGGCTCTTCGAAGAGCATCAGTGATTCGCCGTCGTCAATCGGCTCGGTCAGCTTGCTCTCCTTCACCCGAGGGACGATCTCCGAAGGGTTGCCCCCGAGCAGGCGATACTGCTCGCGCAGGGTCTTGGCGTCCGGATTGTATTCCAGTCCGGTCTTGACCAGTTGCTTTGCCTCTGCCTTCTGTCCCGAGTGCATCAGGAACTCGGCCCAGTGCGAATAGGCCGGCCCGTAATCGGGCTTCAGCGCCCTGGCTGCGGCGAAGGCCCGGTTCGCTTCCTGTGGGTGCGCCAGAAGCAGTTCGATTTCCCCGATGCCGACGTAGATCTCCGGCAGCAGGATGAAATCGCGGCTGCCGTTCTTGATGACATACCCGTAGTCGCCCACCGCGGTGCTGAGAAGGTGCTTCCTTTCCTGTTCGCTGGTGGTGCTGCGCATCGCTCGCTGCAGGTGCATCTTTCCCCAGCAATAGTGGTGCAGATGCCAGAAGGTCGGGCCCAGGATGGCGACCCAGCGCTTGGCTTCGGCGGAAGGGGCGTCGGGCGATCCGCTCCGGCCATAGGCTTGCGTGTAGGGGCAGTAGCGTGGGGCTGCGGCCAGCTCGGCAGCCGTCATGTTCTTCACCTGGCCGCTGGCGAGGCCGGTCAGGGCCCACAGGCCGACGACGCAGGCAAGGCGCAAGTGCAGACGGTCAGGGAGGTGGCTCGATCGGTTGGCATCGCTGAACATGTTCGGCTCTCCAGTTGTGGGGGGCACGGTCAGCGCCGGCCGCTTCTGCGCAGCGCGTCCCGCTCCGGCTCGTGTCATCCTGCCTGCCGCTGGGGCAGGCGGTTCTGCCAGCGACCTCGTGCAGCTCCTTCGGCGTGATCCGGCACACTCGCCATTCTAGCGGCACTCCACTGAAGATGGCAGCCTGCGCGCCGGCGCCCAGCCGGACGCCGTTGCCGGAGAGGTGGCGGTCAGCCGAGAGCGTTGGTCGCCTGGTGGATGATCCGTGCCTGCTCGTCCTCGAGTCCAAGCCACAGGGGCATGCGAACCAGCCGCTCGGAAAGGGAATCGGTGTTGCTCATGCTGCCGCAGACGCGCCCCCGTTTCTGGCCCATTGGCGCGCTGTGCAGCGGGACGTAGTGGAACACGGCGCCGATGGCGTGCGCCCTCATCTGTTCGATGAACCGGGTTCGCCGTTCGAGGTCCGGCAGCAGCAGGTAATACATGTGCGCATTGTGCGCGCAATCACCCGGAACGTGCGGCCGCCTGCAGGTGCCGTTCTCCTCGACCCGTCTGAACCCCTGATGGTAGGTCGACCAGAGGGCGAGGCGGCGCCTGTTGATCGCGTCGGCTTCGTCCATCTGCGCCCAGAGGAAGGCGGCGATGATCTCGCTGGGAAGATACGAAGAGCCGATGTCGACCCAGCTGTACTTGTCGACCTGCCCGCGGAAGAACTGGCTGCGGTTGGTTCCCTTCTCGCGAACGATCTCCGCTCTGTTCACCAGACTGGCATCGTTGATCAGCAGCGCACCGCCCTCACCGGAGATGATGTTCTTCGTTTCGTGAAACGACAACGCTGCCAGGTGACCGATGCTGCCCAGTGGTCTGCCCTTGTAGGTCGACATGATTCCCTGTGCCGCATCCTCGATGACCAGCAGCCCGTAACGTCGGGCAATGTCCATGATGCTGTCCATCTCGCAGGCGACGCCGGCGTAGTGCACCGGCACGATCGCTCTGGTGTGCGGCGTGATCGCTTCCTCGATGCGTGCTTCGTCGATGTTGAGCGTATCGGCCCGGATGTCGACGAAGACCGGGACGGCACCGCGGAGGACGAAGGCGTTGGCGGTCGAGACGAAGGTGTAGGAGGGCATGATCACCTCGTCACCCTCCTGGATTTCAGCCAGGATCGCCGCCATCTCCAGGGCTGCGGTGCAGGAGTGCGTGAGCAGGGCCTTGCGGCAGCCGATACGGCTTTCCAGCCAGTTGCTGCAATGCCGGGTGAACTGTCCGTCGCCGGCGAGGTGCCCGGCGGCGTGTGCCTGTGAGATGTACCAGAGTTCCTTGCCGGTCATGTACGGCTTGTTGAAGGGGATCATGGGCAGGGCTCCGGAAAAGAGTCTGGCGGGAGCATCCGGTGGGACAGAATGACAGTGGTTGCCCAACGATCAGCGAGCCATGATCACCAGTCCGGTGACCACGAGGAACGTGCCCATGATCCTTTGCAGCGAAAGGGCTTCATGGAGAAAAAGTACCGAAAACGCCATTACGATCACGAAGGCCAGGCTCATGAACGGGTAGGCGTAGTTCAGGTCGAGCCGCGTCATGGCCGCCATCCATGCCAGCGATGCGAGAAAGGCCGAAGCCAGACCGGTCATGATCCAGGGGTTGAGGAACTGCAGCAGGAGAAACTGCAGCTTGCGCAACGTGCCGTCGGGCAGTGGCCCGACATGGCTCATTTGCCATTTCAGCACCAGTTGTCCGTAGACGGTGAACAACAGGGTCAGTGCGATGTACACATGACCAGCAATGTCAATTCGTCGGTGCATCGGGCTTGCTCCTTCGGGTAAGCTGTGCCGGAGCTCAAACCTTGCCACTCCGTGGCTGGCCTGGTTCCACCGGAGTTCCGCGCGGACGCATGCCGTACCGTTGCGGATTGGCCGTGGGTGGCCCGCAGAGTACCCGCGTGGCCGAGGCGAACCATAGCAACGAGGGGCTCTGGCGATCGTGATGGAATGCCTGAAGGGTCGACGGGGAGCGTCCGACCAGCTCTTGTCGCTCTATTTCCACACGGAGTCCCTCTGGCTGCAGGGCGTGCCCGCGCCTTCGCCGACGCGCAACACCAACTGCGACGGCGGGTTGTGAATTGCGACAAACGGTCGCCCGCCGGGTACGACGTGGACCGGTTCGACCCGACCAGAGGGGTGAGCCCGCAATCCGGGAACCCAGGAATAGCGCAGGACTACAGGTTCGCCAGCGACGCCACTGAGTTCGACACGGTTGACGCAACTGGCGGTCACCTGCGCCTCGCCTTGATGAACGAAGCCCGCCGACTGCTTACGTCCATATGCCGTCACTCTTCCCCAGTCCGCAAGTTTCGTGGTTCCGGGCAGCTGATTCATGGCATGCCGGCAACTTTCGGTATGGCAAATCATCCAGCGCACATTGTACGCATCGAGCAACGCGAGCCACTGTTCGGGCGTGCGGTCCTCGTTACGGCCCCCGAAGGACTGGTTGTCCCAAGCGCTGGCAAAACTGGAGTGCGGATAGGGGCCACCAATGAACTCCCGCTGCTGAGTCATCGCGAGCCATCCCACCACGTGCGCGCCATCGTGGATCCGCGCTTGGGACAGCTCAAAAAATACACGCGCCTCCCGGCTGGTATGGTCCCGCAGGAAGCGCGCAATTTCGCGTGTCATGGGTCCTTCGTCCTTGACTTCCGGCGGAGCGACAGCGTATCGCCCGGAACCAGGCGGCGCCAGCAGTTCTCGGCCCGTCTCGCGGACGAACCATACGACAACGACCGTACAGATGGCGAGCGCGACGCCAATGACTGCCCGCCGCGTTCCCGTGAGCGTCCTCACCGCCCGCGATGCAGCGGCCATTCCCAACGAAGCCGGCAGGATCAGGGAAATCCACGCCAAGGTGCTGAATCGGTTGGGCTGGAGAGAAGCCACGGGTGGCAGCAGAGCACCCAGCGATGCCCAGGTCATCGTCAGCACTGCGCCCGCGGCGAGGCCGACGACGATCTGGCGATGTCTCGTCTGCCGGCAGAGAACCAGGGCCAGAACGCTGCCGAGGACCAAAGCGAGCGCGAGACGCGTCCCGCCTGCCGCCGTCCGGGCGATGCCGAGCATCTCCTGCAGTGCCAGGGCCGGCAGCACGTCCCTCTGGTAGGGCTGCTGATAGGTGTTGGCCATCAGGTGATTCATTGACCCCAGGATCCACACCCAGTTGGCCGCGCACATCACTGCGCCCACGAAAACGACTACGATGATCGCTCGCAGCATGTTGCGCAACGAGCCGCAGGAGCTGAGCATCCAGACCGATCCAATCAGGGCAGCTCCGATCGGGAACAGTGGGTGCATGAACATTCCCACAGCGGCCCACGCCGCGACAGAAAGCACGCGGAGCCATGTGGGCTGGGTGCAGGCCTGTACCATGGCCGCGACAAACGGTATGGTCAGATAGGCAGAGGCCACGTACTGGGTCATACCCGCCGTGTGGTACCAGCGCATGCCGCCTGTCCACCAAGACAGCAAGGACAACAGGGCTGCGATCAGCATGGCTCCTGTCCCCAAGCGCAGCATGGCGGCCGTGACGACGATCATGGCCGGCGCAAGGACACCCTGCCAAAAGGCGATGTTCTTGTAGACCACGGGCACGGATTGGGCCGTGCCCGCCAGGCAGGCGAAGAGTGCCTGTGGCTTGGCGCTTGCGTTGGCCGCCAGTCCAGCCGGCAGCCCGCCGGCAAAGGTTGGGTCGTAGCCGTTGGCGCGTCCTTCGACACATAGCTGACGGGCCACTTCCGCCTGGTAGTGGTGGAAAGGGGAGTCGATGTGCAGCAGCGGGCGCTGAGTGAACAGGTCTGCCGCGCTGAAGAACCACGACTGCAAAGCCAACTGGAACAGCATCGTGACGACAACCAGTAGCCATGCAGGGCCGTGCCGCGGCTCGGTGCCGGCGCCGACGCTGCGCGTCTGGATCATGGCAGCGACCACACGGGTGCAACGACCGCGATGCGCCGTACATCGATCCACACCCGGAGAGACAGGCTTGGGAGGCAATCGCCAGTGCGATGAGCGGGCAGTAATCGGCCCCGTGCGGCACCTGTCCGTCCTGAGGTAGCGGATGTCTGTGACTTGGTGATCCTGCTGGTGCCTCGGTTGAGCTGGTATTCGGTCATGTGGGTGGCGCGTGGTCGCGGAGGAACTGACTGTCACGACTGCACTGCATCATGGTTCCCCGCTTTGCGGTGGAATGTCCCGATTGAGCACTGCGGGCCGCCCGAGCATCCGTATCGGACTTGCGGTCAGGAATCATTCGTATGTGGGATCAGGGCGCTGGTGGTGGCGTAAACCCGGGAAAAGAGACGTTTCAGATCGTCCATTTCCCTCTGCCACAGGGCTCTGCCGTCGCGCCGAACGCTCGCCGCTGTCGGATCGGTCGCCGCGCTCCGGTCGGCCAGACCGTGTTGACTGCCGCCGCCGGCTCCAGGAAACCGCAGCCGGTTGCGCGACCGGGAGCAACGGGTACGGCCGCAACCCATCACCGGTGAACGTCCCTGACGATATAGGTCGGACGGTTCTGGACCTGGGTGAAGACCTTGCCCAGGTAGATGCCGACGAGGCCGATGGCCATCGTCAGGATCCCCAGGCTGAGCGCGATCAGCCCCATGATCGAGGTGAAGCCGAGCAGGGGATCGCCAAAGAAGAGCTTTCTGATCACCAGGTAAATGGCGTAGGAGAAGCTGGCCAAGGTGACCAGGCCGCCAAAGTTGAACAGCCAGACCAAGGGCCGTGCCGAGAACGAACTGACGGCGTCGATCATCAGGTTGAGGCGCTTGAAGAGCGTGTAGGTGCTTGCCCCTGCGCGCTGGCTCTTGGCTACTGCGAGACCGATCTGGTGGAAGCCGGTCCAGCTCATCATCCCGCCGAGGAAAAGGTTGTGGTCGCCCAACTGCAGCAGTGCGTCGACAAAACGACGGTTCATCAGGCGCTCGGTGACGATGTTCGCGGGAATCCTGGTTTCGCTCAGCAGGTTGAAGCCTTTCCAGAAGAGGCCGCCGCTGATCTGCTCGAACCAGCCCCCCTTCCTCTTCTCCTGATAGCCGAAGACCATGTCGCAGCCGGTTTCGTGCAGCTTCTCGTGGAACGAACACAGGGTCAGCGGGGAGACCTCGAGATCGCAGTCGATCAGGAATACCAGCTCGCCACGGGCGTGCCTCAGGCCGGCCTGCATGGCATGGTGGTGGCCAAAATTGCGTGACAGGTCTACCACCACCAGTTGCGCCACATCCTGACGCCGTGCCAGTACATAGTCGAGCGAATCGTCAGGGGAGCCGTCGTTGACCAGGACGATCTCGAAGTCGCTGATGGCGAGCCGGCGCAGAGCCTCGAGGCAGCCGGCGAGGAAGTCCTCTAGGAACGGCCGCGACCGGTAAAGGGTCGACACGATGCTGACCTGTGGTCGGGTCGGTGCCAGGACCTTCGGCGGCTGGTCCTCAGGCAGCACCTGCAACACGGTGGGCATCATCGGAGGCGGTTCCCCTGTGGCGTCGATGGTACATCGGTGGCGACGGGATATCGGCTGGAACGGGATTGCAGCTGCAGTTCGCCGATCCAGAGACTGCCAATGATAACTCGTGGTGGGCACGAATCCAGCCCAGGCCCCA
>JAEUOM010000194.1 GCA_016788495.1 Accumulibacter sp.
ACCAACATCGTTCGCAACGAGATTCTGGCGGCGACCGATATGCCGCTCAAGCTCGTCTGCCACACGCCCTGTTTCCGCTCGGAAGCCGGCTCCTACGGTCGCGATACCCGCGGCATGATCCGCCAACACCAGTTCGACAAGGTCGAGCTGGTGCAGATCGTTGCCCCGGCAGACTCGCAGTCGGCGCACGAGGAGCTGACCGGGCATGCCGAGCGCATCCTTGAACTGCTCGAGCTGCCGTACCGGCGGGTCACCCTGTGCACCGGCGACATGGGCTTCTCGTCGGCCAAGACCTACGATCTCGAGGTCTGGCTGCCGGCGCAGAACGCCTACCGCGAGATCTCCTCGTGCTCCAACTTCGAGGCTTTCCAGGCGAGGCGAATGCAGGCGCGCTATCGCAACGAGCGCAACCGGACCGAACTCGTGCATACCCTGAACGGGTCGGGGCTCGCTGTCGGGCGCACGCTCGTGGCGGTGATGGAGAACCATCAGAACGCCGACGGCAGCATCAGCATTCCGGAGGTATTGCGGCCGTATTTTGGCGGCATGGCGACGATCGTGGCGAATTGAGCGGGTCCGCGTCGCCAGTGCGTGCCGGCAGCGCCAGCCTGGCGATCGGGCGTCCAGGGGCGCCGGCGCAGAAAAGTTCCAGCGGCCAGGTTCGCGACCGGTGCATGCGGGCGTTCCTGTGCTAATATTCGCGCCCGACGGAGAGGTGGCAGAGTGGCCGAATGTACCTGACTCGAAATCAGGCGTAGGTGTGAGCCTACCGAGGGTTCGAATCCCTCCCTCTCCGCCAGTGACATACTGGTTGGGGGGCTATGCATCGTCGGCTGTTGCTGTGAGCTGGCTCCAGGACTTCGTCGTCCTTCGGCGCCCGCTCGCCGATTCACCAGAACGCCGTCGATCTCGCCGTTGATGTCGCGATGGGGCGCGTGGCGGACCAAGTCCAGATCCGGCCATCGCAACGTCGTGCGCGGCGCCAGTGCTGGCCTTTCGTTCAGCGGATGGCGCCGACGAAACCCTCGATCGTTGGCCGCGCCGCGAGCACGTTCGCCAGGCAGTCGTCCCAGAGCGCGGGCCGCAACCCGAGGCGTCGCAGTCGCGCCGTGTCCTCGTCGCCGGCCAGCGTGTCGACGAAGCCGTCGAGGGCCGCATGTGCTGCCCGGTTGGCGAGGCCGACCAGCGCGCAGAAGCGGTACTGGTCGCCGCTGGCGTCGGGGTCATGGTGGTGGGCAATGGCGGCGATGTGGCGTGCCGGCAGGTCCCAGCGTTCGGCTACCATCTCGCCGACTTCCGGGTGGGTGAACTCGAACAGCGTTCGTTCCGCGTCGAGACTGCCGAGCGCCGAGTTCCGTTCCAGCTCCAGCACATGGCGGTAGCTCGACTCGGCTTGGACGGCGAAGATGAGCTTGCCGATGTCGTGCAGCAGTCCGGCCATGAAGGCCTCGTCGCCAGGGTGGCGGAGCGCTGCGGCGAGGAAGCGGGCTGCCGTCGCGGTGGCGATCGAGTGTCGCCAGAAGTCAACCAGATTCAGTCGCTCGGTACGAAAGGCATCGAAGGCGCCGACCGAGATCAACATGCCCTGGACGTTGGTGAAACCGAGCACGCGCACGGCGTCGGCGATGGTGCCAACGCGGCGGGAGCGGCCGAAGAACGCGGAGTTGGCGACGCGCAGGATCTTCGCGGAGATCGCCGGGTCATGCACGATCACCTGCTCGACGGTGCGCGCGTCGCTGGCGGGATCCTGCATGACGCGCAGCGCCTGCATGACCACCGCTGGCAGGGTGGGAACCTCATAGACGTCGATCGGCCGGAAGCGGGCCAGCGGTTCGGCCGTCAGCTTGCTGCCGTCGAGGCCGTCGTTCGCTTCGAGGAGGCTGGTGGGCAGCCCGGAATGGACGAGCTGGAAGGCGTGGATCGGTTGCGGCAGATCGCGCAGGCGGAGCAAGCCGACATCGTGCAGGCTGCTGCCGGCGGGCAGGGCGCTGCGCACCAGCGTCTCGGTCGCCGAGCTGAGCAGGGTCTGGCCGCCGTGGGTCACCGCCAGCAGGCGGGCGACGCGATTGAGCGTGCGACCGAAGTAGTCGCCGCCGCTCAGGTAGGCCGGCCCGCTGTGCAGTGCGATGCGCACGCGCAGCGGGCTGCGCGTCGGCCACTGTTCGCCCGCCAGGCTCGTCTGGATCTGGCTGGCGGCCCACAGCGCTGCCGCGGCGTCATCGAAGGTGACGCAGAAGGCGTCGCCAACGGTCTTGAAGACCAGTCCACCATGGCGCTCGATCGCCGCCGAGAGCAACGTGTTATGCCGCTGCAGCGCGACGCGCATCGCTTGCGACTCGCTTTCCCAGAGGCTCGTCGAACCTTCGATGTCGGTAAACAGGAAGGTGGTGTCGATCAGCGCAGCATCGCCGAGTCCGGGTGTGCCGAGTTCCATGTGCCGCATGGGCTTCTGCCGGTGCGGCAGCTCAACGCTGCCGGCGGCCGGGTGGTCGGCTGTCGCTCCGCGACGGCCCGAGGAGGCCGGTCGCCAAGCCGAACAGGGCCAGCGCAGCGGGTTCCGGGATGATGCCGACGGGGCACGACGAGCCGACGTCGCGCAGGCAGACGTTGTCGAGCCGGGAATCGTCGTTGCCCTGGTCGTCGCCGGTGAAGGCGCCGTCGACCGCTGGCAGAGAGCCCGAAAAGCTGATCCTGCCGGGTCCCCAGCCCTCCGCGTCCGCGTCGAGGCTGAAGTCGGAGCGGACGACGGCGGCCGACGCGCTCGTCAGGGCAACGCTCAGGACCGCCACCATTGCTGCTGCAACAAGGTTCTTCTTCATCTCGCTTCTCCCGGAAGATGCCGCTGTCCGCCAGCCGCCCATCGCCAGGGCGCCTGCCGGCGGTGATGGTCGCGATGGCGACGCGCGCGTCAGGATCCTGCAGCCGGTGGCTGACGAGCCGGGCACGTGCCGACGACGGCACGCGGCATCACCGACGCCGGTGCTGGACCGGCTCCCTCACAACAGCCCTGCGCCCGCGCGTGGCTGTCGCGGCAAGTCTGGCGCATTCGTGCCCGGCGCGCAAGCATGCCGGCGCCGCGGTAGCGGCGCCGGTTGAACGGGCGCCGCCAGGCGCTGTCAGGTGCACTGCTGGCACCGCTCGCAGCACGCACCCTTCAGGAGAACCCGCATGCGCCACTCGCCGTTCAACACCCTGTCCCGCTTCAGCCCGCCCGGCCAGCCGGAGGCCCTCTATTACTCGCTGCCGGCACTCGCCACCGCCGGTATCGGCAACGTCGATCGCCTGCCGGTGTCGCTGCGCATCGTCCTCGAGGCGCTGCTGCGTCACTGCGACGGGCTGCGGGTCAGTGAGAAGCACATTGTCGAGCTGGCGCAATGGCAACCTCGGGCGGAGCGCAGCGAGGAGATTCCCTTCGTCGTTGCGCGCGTCGTCCTGCAGGACTTCACCGGCGTGCCGCTGCTCTGCGATCTGGCGGCGATGCGCCAGGTGGCGGCCGAGCGTGGGCTCGATCCACGACGCATCGAACCGCTGGTGCCGGTCGATCTGGTCGTCGACCACTCGATCCAGGTCGATCACTACGGGACGCCGGAGGCGCTGCAGCAGAACATGCGCCGCGAGTTCGCGCGCAATGGCGAACGCTATCAGTTCATGAAGTGGGGCATGCAGGCCTTCGATACCTTCCGCGTCGTACCGCCGGGGGTCGGCATCGTCCATCAGGTCAACCTCGAGTACCTGTTCCGCGGCGTGCGGCAGCAGGAGACGGCCGATGGGAGGCTGTGCTTTCCCGATACGCTGGTCGGTACCGATTCGCACACGACGATGATCAATGCCGTCGGCGTCGTCGGCTGGGGTGTCGGTGGCATCGAGGCAGAGGCGGCGATGCTCGGCCAGCCGGTCTATTTCCTGACTCCGGACGTGGTCGGCGTCGAACTCGGCGGCCGTCTGCGCGAAGGCGTCACCGCGACCGATCTGGTGCTGACGGTGACCGAACTGCTGCGGCGCGAGAAAGTGGTCGGCACCTTCGTCGAGTATTTCGGCGACGGCGCGAGCACGCTGTCGGTGACCGATCGCGCAACGCTGGCCAACATGGCGCCGGAGTACGGCGCGACGATGGGTTTCTTCCCGGTCGACGAGAAGACCGTCAGCTACATGCGCAGCAGCAGCCGCAGTGAAGACGACTGCGTGCTGTTCGAGGCCTATTTTCGTGCCCAGGGTCTGTTCGGCATCCCGCGCGCCGGCGAGGTCGACTATTCTCGGCGCGTCCACCTGGACCTGTCGACGATCGTTCCCTCGCTCGCCGGCCCGAAGCGGCCGCAGGACCGCATCGCGCTGCCCGACATGGCCAGCCGCTTCAACGCCCTGTTCAGCGCCGCGGAGTCGGCGGACGGCTTCGGGCGGCCGGCGGCGAGCCTGGCGCAGCGCTACCCGACCGGGCTGCCGGGCGTCGACCTCGGCCATGGTGACGTCCTGATCGCGGCGATCACCTCGTGCACCAACACCAGCAATCCGGCGGTGATGATCGCTGCCGGGCTGCTGGCGAGGAAGGCGGTGGCAAAGGGGCTGCGCGTCAGGCAGCACATCAAGACTTCACTGGCTCCCGGTTCGCGGGTGGTGACCGATTATCTCGAGCGCGCTGGGCTGCTGGCGCCGCTGGCGGAACTGGGTTTCGCGCTGGTCGGCTACGGCTGCACCACCTGCATCGGCAACGCCGGCGACCTTGATCCGGCGCTCAACAGCACGATCGCCGAGCAGCAACTGATCGCCGCGGCGGTGCTCTCGGGCAACCGCAACTTCGAGGCGCGCATCCACCCCGGACTGCGTGCCAACTACCTGGCGTCGCCGCCGCTGGTGGTGGCGTTCGCGATCGCCGGTCGGGTCAACATCGACCTCGAGAACGAGCCTCTGGGAACTGGCGTCGATGGGCTGCCGGTGTATCTGCGGGACATCTGGCCGAGTTCGGACGAGATCGGCGCCGTGTTGCCGCTGGCGCTCGATCCGCAGACCTTCCGCCGGCGCTACGCCGATGTCAGCGCAGACCAAGAGCTGTGGCAGGCGATTCCGGCGCCCGGCGGCGAGGTCTACGACTGGCCGGCGTCGAGCTACATTGCCCGACCGCCGTTCTTCGAACTGCCGCCGCAGGCTGCCGGTGACATTCTTGGCGCCCGCGCGCTGCTGCTGCTCGGCGATTCCGTGACCACCGATCACATCTCGCCGGCCGGCTCGTTCGGCGAGGCGACGCCGGCAGGGCAGTGGCTGCGCGCACAGGGGGTCGAGCGCGCCGATTTCAACTCCTATGGTTCGCGCCGCGGCCATCATGAGGTGATGATGCGCGGCACCTTTGCCAATGTCCGGATTCGCAACCTGATGTTGCCGCCCGGTGCCGATGGCCGTCTGCGCGAGGGCGGTTACACGCTGCTCGACGGGCAGCCGACGACCGTCTTTGCGGCGGCGACGAGCTACCTGGAACGGGGGATACCCAGCATCGTCGTCGCCGGCGAGGAGTACGGTACCGGTTCGTCGCGCGACTGGGCCGCCAAGGGAACCCGCCTGCTCGGCGTCCGCGCGGTGATCGCCCGCAGCTACGAGCGGATTCACCGCGCCAACCTGGTCGGCATGGGCGTCCTGCCGTTGCAGTTCATCGGTAACGAGTCGGCTGCCTCGCTCGGCCTGCGCGGCGACGAGCGCTTTGACATCACCGGGCTGGCCGGCGGGCTGTCGCCGATGCAGACGGTCGGGCTGCTGATCACGCGCGCCGACGGCGAGCGACGCGCGTGTGCGCTGCTCTGCCGCATCGATACGCCGATCGAGGTCAGTTACTACCGTGCCGGCGGCATCCTGCCCTTCGTCCTTGGGCAGTTGCTTGCCGGGCCGTGAGGCGCTGGCGCCGGCATGACGGCAGCGTCGGCATGGCCTGGTGGTCGCGGTCGGGGCGGCTGCTCGCGGCGCTGCTGGTCGGCCGTCACCGGGGCGCGCCGGTAATCCGGTCCTGTTGCCCAGCACAATGCTCCGTGCATGGTCCGTCCGGGGCTGGCGCCGGTTGCGTCAGGCAGGCAGTGCGGAGCTGGCGTGCGCCGGCTGGGCGCCGTCATGGCAGCGCTGGTGGTTGCCGCCAGCGTCGCGGGCATCACGCCCGCAGCCGGCGGCGCGCAGCCCGGCCTTGTGCCGGGCAAGCAGCGCCAGACTCTGTTCGACGTAGTCGTGCGAACTGAGCTGGTTGCCAGCGTAGCGGCGCAGCAATTGCAGCCAGTGCTCGTGGATGGCACAGGGGTTCTGCCGTTCGCTGGCGGTCAGCGGGCAGTCCGGGCAGCGAGCCGCCTGCAGCATGGCGACTGCGGCCTGCTTCTGCCATTGCTGGCGATAGAGGCGGGCGTTGTCTTCGATCCAGGCCGGTGCCCGCGCCTCGCGCTCGGCTTCCGGAAAGGCGGCGACGTAGGCTTCGACGGTTGCCAGTTGCCTCTGGAAGAAGTCCTCGTCCGACAGTTCCGGGCGTTCTCCGCCGCCGACGAAGCGGGAGATCAGCGCCAGGGTCGGGTCATCAACGATATACATCCGTGTCTCGCACAACCGTCGGCTGGAGGATCCCGACACGAAGAAATATAGCATTTGTGTTGCGCCGCAGCAATGTCTTTCGCGGATTCCCTGGGCGGTGGTTCTTGGCGGCAGGCGGGGATCGTACTAACATCGCTGGCGATCCGGCGCAGTGCAGGCTGCGCGATCGAATCCGACTCGCCACGGCGCGCCGCGCTGGCGGTCGGGGCCGTCCTCTCCTGCCGTCTGCGCCGGCGCGTCGTCCGGCGGCCGTGCGGCTTCGCTGCGCGGTGTCCTGACTCCCGGGAGGGCTTGTCGATGTTGATGCGCGTTGATCGTTCCGTTCTCCTGCTCGTCGATCTGCAGGAGCGGCTGCAGCCGGCGATCCATGATGCCGCTTCGGTGCTTGCGGCCAGCATCTGGCTGACGCGCGTCGCGCAGCGGCTGCAGGTGCCGGTGATCTGTACCGAGCAGTATGTGAAGGGCCTCGGGCCGACGATGTCCGAGCTGCGCCGGTTGCTGCCGGACGAGTGCGTGATCGAAAAGATGCACTTCTCGGCGCTGGCCGACGGCCGACTCCTGCAGCTTGCCGGTGGCGATCGGGCGCAATTCGTCGTCGCCGGCACCGAAGCGCATGTCTGCGTGCAGCAGACGGTGCTCGACCTGCTGGCAGCCGGCCGCAACGTTTTCGTCGTCGATGAGGCGATCGGTTCGCGGCGTGCCAGCGACAAGGCGTTGGCGGTCGAGCGCATGCGCCGCCACGGCGCCGACATCGTGTCGCGCGAGATGGTCGTCTTCGAGTGGCTGCGGCAGGCGGGGAGCGACCTCTTTCGCGCGCTCAGCCGCGAGTTCATCCGCTGACCCGCCTATTGCGGGGACAGTATACTAAACTCTTGACCCAGGAGACTTGCCGTGCCGATCCGCGTGGCTGGGCTGTGTGGGATGATCAGGTACGCTGTTTCCGCCTCTGGCGCCCGGTCACGACAATGCCCAGCAAGCCGATGGCCACGAGGAAAATCGATTCGGGCTCGGGAACCGCAGCCCTGAACTCCGCGCCGAGGATCTCGTGGGCGTAGGTCGTGGGATGAACCCCGTCCCAGAACAGCCACTGGTAGTTGTCGGCAGCACAGGCAGAGGGATTCAGGATGCACTGCTGCGTCGTGTTCCTGATGCCGTAGGCACCCGGATCCTGCTGTACGCTGGCGAACGTGGCGAAGGTGTCGAACTGGACGATCTCGGCAGAGGTGAGAGTTGCATCAAGCTGGCTCATCGCCTGTGCCAGATAGAAATTGAAAGTCTGGCTGAGCACAGACAATCCCGCCTCGTCAGGAGTTCCCAGCCTGTCCGGTGTCTTCCCGAGATCCGGCATGTTGGGAACCAGGAAGTGCTGCGCTCCCGCGTTGGCGAGTTCGCTCACCGCGTAGCTGATATTTTGCACGCCGTTGGCAATGAGCGCCGAAGCATTGGCCGGATTGGTCAGGCCGCCAGCTTCCGGGAGCGGCCCGCCGGGCACACCCCACGCCGTTCCGGGCAATACGCCGTTCGCATCGGCCCTGAACACGTCGTTGGGAAAGAGCCAGATGACGAACAACGAGGTCGCTGGATCAAAGGTCGGCGCAGTCTGCTTGAATTGCTGCAATTGCCACGCGTTGCCAAACTCGGGGGTTGGCGGCGGCGCCAACCCGAGCACGCCGCTGGTCGCACCACCCACTGCGTAGTTGGTTCCTCCGGCAAGGGAAGGCGCGAACGGGACATTGCCATTGTAGCTCTGCCACAGGTACTCGACCGCGACTGGGCCGTTTGAATACTGATTGTTGTAGTACGGCGGCGGCGGATAGGCGCCCCCGGTAATCAACCCGCTGTTTCCTCCATCCGACAGGCTGTCGCCGAAAACGAAAAGACTGGACAGCGTCTGCAGCGCAGCGTTGGCCGAGATCGGCATGCCCATCGCTGCAACCAGGGCCCATGCACCCAGTAGCTTCCCTTTTTCCTTCATTGTCATCCCCTCTGTTTATCGGGAATTGACATTCCCGAGGTTCTTCCCCGCAGCACTCTGGCCCCCACAGTCCTGGTTGCCAACATTCGTGGCCCTCAGCCACCACCATTCCTGTCCATCGGAAACTGGAAGCAAGTTTCGAACCACTTAGATGTTTCCTCGACGAAACAACTGCTTGACTTTTCACCGTTGGTCGCGGTGTAAAGAAAACCGACACTCGTCGAGAGGGCGAAAGGCGCGGTGCACGGCCCGGCGACTGCGACAGCGGTTTCGCCGGCGAAACCGGGCGTGGCTGCCCCGGACGTGCCAGCCGAAGCGGCACGGACGCCAGCCCACCACCCGGCGGCGCGATCCGTCCGGGCATTGCTCGCGTGCATTGACGGGGGCGCGCTGCGGCATGTGCTCGACGCTGCCTACGCCGGCGGCAGGGGAGCCTCCTCGCCGCTGATGCCGAAAACCTGGCGGCGGATGCGGAAGAGTTCGTCACGCGCTGCGGCGGCCTTCTCGAACTCGAGGTTGCGGGCGCAGTCGAGCATCTCCTTTTCCAGGCGGCGCAGTTCGCGTGCCAGCTCCTTCTCGCTCATCGCTTCGTAGCCGGCCTGGCGCTGCGCCGCCTTGAGTTCCTTGTGCGCGCTTTCGCTGTCGTATACGCCGTCGATGATGTCGATGATCCGCTTGCTGATGCCGGTCGGCACGATGCCGTGGCTGTCATTGAAGGCAAGCTGCCGTTGCCGGCGCCGTTCGGTCTCGGCGATCGCCCGCTGCATCGATCCGGTCAACCGGTCGGCATAGAGGATGGCGGTCCCGTGCAGATGGCGGGCGGCGCGGCCGATGGTCTGGATCAGCGATCGCTCGGAGCGCAGGAAGCCTTCCTTGTCGGCATCGAGGATGGCGACCAGCGACACCTCGGGAATGTCGAGGCCCTCGCGCAACAGGTTGATGCCGACGAGGACATCGAACTTGCCGAGGCGCAGGTCGCGGATGATCTCGACGCGCTCGACGGTATCGATGTCCGAATGCAGATAGCGGACGCGCACTTCGTGATCGTTGAGGAAGTCGGTCAGGTCCTCTGCCATCCGCTTGGTCAGGGTGGTTACGAGCACGCGCTCGCCGGCGTCGGCGCGGCGCCGGATTTCGGAGAGCAGATCGTCGACCTGCGTCGAGGCCGGGCGCACGACCAGCGTCGGGTCGACCAGCCCGGTCGGACGCACGAGCTGTTCAACGACCTGTCCCTGGTGCGCCGCCTCGTAATCGCCAGGCGTTGCCGAGACGAAGATCGTCTGGCGCAGCAGAGCCTCGAACTCGGCGAACTTCAGCGGCCGGTTGTCGAGCGCCGAGGGCAGGCGGAAACCGTACTCGACGAGGTTCTCCTTGCGTGAACGGTCGCCCTTGTACATGCCGCCGACCTGCGACACCGCGACATGCGACTCGTCGATGAACAGCAGTGCATCGGTGGCGAGATAGTCGATCAGCGTCGGCGGCGGCTGGCCGGGCTGGCGCCCCGAGAGATGCCGGGAGTAGTTCTCGATTCCCTTGCAGAAGCCGAGTTGATCGAGCATCTCGAGATCGAAGCGGGTGCGCTGCTCGATCCGCTGCGCCTCGACGAGGCGGCCGGCGGTCTGGAAGCTGGCGACCCGTTCGGCAAGCTCGACCTTGATCGCTTCGATCGCCCGCAATACCGTCTCGCGCGGGGTCACGTAGTGCGACGATGGAAAGATGGTGAAGCGCAGCAGGCGGTTCTGCAGGTGGCCGGTCAGCGGGTCGAAGAGCTGCAGGCCGTCGATCTCGTCATCGAAGAGCGAGATGCGGACCGCCTGTTCGGCGTGTTCGGCGGGAAAGACGTCGATGACGTCGCCGCGGACGCGAAAACTGCCGCGGCGGAAATCGGTCTCGTTGCGCTCGTACTGCATTGCGGTCAGGCGCTTGATGATCTCGCGCTGCCCCAGCCGGTCGCCAACACGCATGGTGAGGATCATGCGGTGGTACTCGTCGCGGTCGCCGATGCCATAGATGCACGATACCGTCGCCACCAGCACGCAGTCGCGCCGTTCGAGGAGGCTCTTGGTGGCCGAGAGACGCATCTGTTCGATATGCTCGTTGATCGACGAGTCCTTTTCGATGTACAGGTCGCGCGACGGCACATAGGCCTCCGGCTGGTAGTAGTCGTAGTACGAGACGAAGTACTCGACGGCGTTGTCGGGGAAGAACTCGCGGAACTCGGCGTAGAGCTGCGCGGCCAGCGTCTTGTTCGGCGCCAGGACGAGCGCCGGGCGGCCGCTGCGTGCGATGACGTTGGCCATGGTGTAGGTCTTGCCCGAGCCGGTGACGCCGAGCAGGGTCTGGAACGACAGACCGTCGCGCAGACCGGCGAGCAACCGCTCGATTGCCTGCGGCTGATCACCGGCCGGCTGGAACGGCTGGTAGAGCCGGAACGGACTGCCCTCGAAGGTCAGCGAAGGGGGCCTCTCGGTACTCTGTGCTTGTTTTGCCATGCTAGAATTCTACGTTTTTTTGCGCGCGCCAGTCGCCGCGGCGAGCCGGCAGGCAGATGCCATGTCAGGCAGGACGGCGTTTCCGGTGCTCGTTGTGCGTGCCTGCCCAAATCGGCAGATCGCGTGCAGATGGCCCACCGCCCACCTGCTCACCACTTACGGGAAGAACAGACGATGACCGCTTCGATCTTTGCTGCCGTGGAGATGGCTCCACGTGATCCCATCCTCGGCCTGACCGAGGCCTTCAATGCCGACACCCGAGCGACGAAGGTCAATCTGGGCGTCGGCGTCTATCTCGACGACAGCGGCAAGGTGCCGCTGCTGGCGGCGGTGAAGCTCGCCGAGAAGGCACGCCTGGAGGCGATGCCGCCGCGCGGCTATCAGCCGATCGACGGTCTGCCCGCCTACAACCAGGCGGTCCAGAAACTGCTCTTCGGTGAGCAGGCACCACTGCTCACCGAAGGCCGCGTATTGACCATCGAGGCGCTGGGTGGCACCGGCGGTCTGAAGGTGGGTGCCGATTACCTCCGCCGGTTGCTACCCGAGGCGACCGTCTACATCAGCGATCCGAGCTGGGAGAATCACCGCGCCCTGTTCGAGTTTGCCGGTTTCCGCGTCGACTCGTACCCCTACTATGATGCGGCGACGCGTGGCGTCGATTTCGCGGCGATGAAGGCGGGGTTGAACGCGCTGCCGGCTGGATCGATCGTCGTCCTGCACGCCTGTTGCCACAATCCGACCGGCGCCGATCTCGGTGCCGGGCAGTGGCGCGAAGTCATCGACATCGCCGCTGCGCGCGGGCTGGTGCCGTTCATCGACATCGCCTACCAAGGCTTTGCCGACGGCATTCGCGAGGATGCTGTTGCCCTCGATCTGTTCGCTGCCTCGGGTCTGCAGTTCCTGATCGCCAGCTCCTTCTCGAAGTCGTTCTCGCTCTATGGCGAGCGGGTGGGCGCCTTGTCGGTGGTCACCGCCAGTCGTGACGAGACGGCCCGCGTGCTGTCGCAGATCAAGCGCCTGGTGCGCACCAACTACTCGAACCCGCCGACCCACGGTGGCGCCATCGTGGCAGCGGTTCTCGCCAGCGCCGAACTGCGCCGGTTGTGGGAGGACGAACTCGCGCAGATGCGCCAGCGCATCCTCGACATGCGACTCAGCCTCGTCGAGCGCCTGCACGGCACGGGTGTCAGCGCCGATTTCTCCTTCATCAACCGGCAGCGCGGCATGTTCTCGTACACCGGCCTGAACGCGGCGCAGGTCGACCGCCTGCGTGACGAGTTCGGCATCTACGCGGTCAGTACCGGCCGCATCTGCCTCGCGGCACTGAATACGCGCAACGTCGACTACGTCGCCAAGGCCATCGCGGCGGTGCTCTGATTCGCGCGCGCAAGCGGCGGGTCGTCTTGCCGGGCGGTGGCCGGCCGCGCTTGCTGCCAGGGTTCGGGCCGCGCCGCTGCGGGGAGGCGTCTGCAACGGTACCCGGCCCAGCTGCCGCCGTGTGCCTGGAACGAGCAGCCGGTCGTCAGCGCGCCGTCTGCGTCAGCGGGGATTCGAGGGCACCACTGATCAGCACCGGCGTCGCCGTGTGGTCGGCGCGTCGGCGCGTCATCGTGACGTCCATCCGGCCGCGCAGTTGCAGTTCGCCGCTGACCTCGATCTGCCCGGTCGCGTGCATCAGTCCTGCACTCAGACTCAGGCGCGACAAGCGGAGCGCAGCGGGTGTCAGGTTGACAACGCCCGACAATTCCTCGAAGCGGGTTGCCCCGCCGAGTGTCAGCGGTACCACCGAGAAGCGGCGTACCGCCTCGGCCAAGTCAAGGCCGCCCAGGTGTCCGCGGTGGATGATGAAGTTGCCGCTGGCCTGTAGTCGGGAGGCCGAGTCCGGCAGGCTGTCGGCCCTGGTCGAGATGCTCAGTCTGCCTCTGGCTTCGCCTCCGAGGCGCCCAGTGAACCCCAGGGCCGCCACCAGCGCTGCCGTATTGATCCGCTCGAAGGAGATGTCCCCGGTCACCATGGCCTGGCTGCCGATCCGCAGGACGCTGGTGCCGCGCAGCACGCCGTCGAAGATGCGTGCTTCAATGCGGTCGATCACGAATTCCGGTCCGGCGACGCGTCCCTTCAGTTCCAGCGAGTCGAAGAAATAGGGAGACTTCGGCGCGGGCCGCCAGGCGGTTCCCTCGAGTTTGACACTCACCCCGCCGCCAGTCATCGGTTTCAGCTCGACCTGCAGGTTCTTGCCCGCCGAGTGCAGTGAGACGGATTCCAGAAGATGATCGGCGGCGAGTTGCAGCGGGCCAGCGAGGTCGGCAACGGCAAAGTCGCCGAATGCGACGCTTGCGTCGGTCAGTGAAACCTGCTCGACGCGCGCCCGTGCCGATCCGGCGCCCGAGGCGGCGAGAGCCTGCGCCAAGCCGTCGAAGGCTGCGGCCGACAGCGTGATCCCACTCAGCTCTGCCTCGCGAAAGACCACTTGCGGCGACAGCAACGTTCCCACCTCCGGCCGCAGGCGCAGCGAAGCGATGCGGATCTGACTGGCAGCACCGTCCTCACCCAGGTACACCTGCTCGAGCAGCAGTCCGGGCCTCGGATGGATGCTGACGCGCATGGCGCCGATTCGCGCTGGCCGACCGCTGCTCTGTGCCAGGGCAGCTTCCACCTCGGTCAGATAGCTGGCGTAGGGGAAGAGCAGAACGCCGAGGAAAAGGCCGGCGCCGAGCAGCACCAGTCCGAGCAGGGTGGCCAGGGGCCAGGTCAGTGTCCGGCGTCGGCGGCTCTTGCGGACTGGCCTGGACTCCGGTTTTGCCTCCTTCCGGACCGGTGTCAACCCCGTTCGCAGGCGCGTCAGGAACGCTGGGCGGTCGTCGCCCGGCAACGCCGTTCGCACCTCCGACTCCGCCGCCAACTCGCCCGGCAGGAAGGACGGGCTGGCAGCGCCCGTCGTCGACGGGCCTGGGCCGAGCGTGCCCGCCGTCAGGGGATTCGGCGTCAGGGTGCTCGGTGTCGGCGCATCCGTCGGCGGCATGGTCCTGCCCGGCCGCACATTCGGGAAAGGGATGATCTGCGTTTCCTGCGTTCCCGAAAGGGACGGACTCGCCGGTGTCGACAGACCGCTTGGGCCGAAGGTCGAGAACTCCGATTGCGGCCGCGGCAGCGGTGGCGTCGGCGGCTTGCGGCTGCCGGCGTTGCTGGTGAGCCGCCAGACCGACCTCGTCTCGGCGCGACGTTCGATGAAGCCGTCGGCTTCCAGCTCGACGAGTGCACTCTCGGTGAGCTGCACGTTGCCGGTCTTCTCGCACAGGTCGGCAACCGTCGCATTGCCATCGACGAGAATGAGCACCATGCGCACATTGCGCTGGACGACCCGCGTCCGCTGCGCCATGGCTTCCTCGCCGGCAGCGGTCCGGGCAAAGACCAGAGTTGGGTCGAGCTGTTCAGAAGCCATTCGAGCAGCCGGGTCGTCGCAGCAGTTGGTGGGCTTGTTCGGGATCCCGCATGTTCGCTTTCCTCCCGTCGCTATTATCGTGGAAACTGTCTTCGGGCGCGCGGCAAACACGGGTCTTCGCCTGCATCGCTCCCGTGCCCTCGTATCCGGGGCTGGCGCAGCGGCGGCCGGATTCGCTATCCTTCGCTCCTCGTCAACAATCGCCCGTTCGCGATTGCGGGCTGCTGTCCGGGTATTTCGCCATGACCATCGACAAGAGTCTTCTGCTGCTGTTGATCGCCGGGCTGGGCGGTTGTGCCGTCATCACCCGCCACACGCTCGACCAGCAGTACGGTCCTGCCGAGCCGCAGCGCTTCGATGTCCCGCAGGCACCGACCCGCGGCCTGTCCTACCGTGCCGACGTGCAACCGATTCTCGAGCGTCGTTGCGTCGTCTGCCACGCCTGCTACGACGCGCCATGCCAGTTGAAGCTTGGTGCCTGGGAAGGCGTGGCGCGCGGCGCCAGCGACGAATTGGTGTATGACGGCGGGCGCTTGCAGGAGGCAGCGCCCTCGCGGTTGTTCGTTGACGCCGGCAAGGCGTCCGAATGGCGGACGCAGGGTTTCTCCCCGGTTCTCAACGAGCGTGCGCAGGTGCCGGCGGCGAACCTCGCGGCGAGCGTCATCTACCGCGCGCTGCAGCTCAAGCACAGCCACCCGCTGCCGGAGACCGCGGTGCTGCCGCCGACCTTCGATTTCTCGCTCGACCGTGCGCAGCAGTGCCCGCGGATCGAGGAGTACGACTCG
>JAEUOM010000117.1 GCA_016788495.1 Accumulibacter sp.
CATCGATCCCCGATCCCGATAGGCCCCTTGTCCCACGCTGATGCCGGGCCCAATCCGCCCGACTACAGCGTGGGACTTTCCTCCTGTCTCACCCCGGAATAGCTCGGGACGAAGAGTTTCGAATAGGGCGGGACGTAACACATTGCAGACCAGCAGCAATCGATCGGAGACTGTGAACCCGGCGCGGAGGAATATCGCTCCTGGGCCAGGCCTCCATGCTACTGATTCGCGACATTCCGCCCCGGAAACGATGGTCAGGCCCGACAGCGAGAAGCTGCGGCGAAAGCGGGGCAATCTCCTGCATGACGCGGGCACTGCGCCTGGCGGATTTGCAGACGCCCATTCCCGCGGCTGTTGCTGGCAATGACGGCGTTCACGATCGCTGCGCTCTCGGCCAGGCATCGGCTGTCAATTCGTTTCGCCGGCGCCGGCACGACAAGAGGCGGCCCGCCTCCGCCCGGCCTGCGCTAGACTCTGCCGCATGCCGGAAAGGAGCGAAGCATGCGCCACGACGAAGTCGAGATCATCGAACGCGAAATCTGTTACCAGGGCTTCTACCGCCTCGAGCGGCTACGCCTGCGCCACCGTCTGTTCGCCGGCGGCATGAGCCCGCCGATCGTCCGCGAGGTGATCGAGAAGGGCGACGTCGCGGCCGTGCTGCTCTACGATCCGCTGCGCGACGAGGTGGTGATGATCGAGCAGTTCCGCATCGGCGCCCGCGACGACGAACGCGGACCGTGGCTGCTTGAGATCGTCGCCGGCCTGATCGAGGCCGGCGAAACGCCGGCGCAGGTGGCGCGGCGCGAGGCGCTCGAGGAAGCCGGCTGCACGGTCCTCGATCTGCTGCCGATCAGCAGCTTTTACACCAGTCCGGCGAAGACCTCGCAGCGCACGCACCTCTTCCTCGGCCGCATCGACAGCGCGAACGCCGGCGGCATCCACGGCCTGGCGGACGAGGGCGAGGACATCCGCGTCGTCCGCCTGCCGGCGACCGAGGCCTTGCTGCTGGCAGAGCAGGGGAAGACCGACTCGGCTTGGCCGCTGCTTGCGCTCTTCTGGTTCGCCGGCCAGCGTGCGGCAGTGCGCGCGCGCTGGTCGGACGTCGACGGCCCGCCGGCGGCGCCGGCCTGATCGACCACTGCGGCTGCTCAGAGGCCTTCGCGAGCCGCGGCGAGATCGGCAAGCAGGCCGCGCGCCGCCAGTTCGCAGAGGTCGATCACCCGCTCGAAACCCGATTCGGCGCCGTAGTACGGATCCGGGACTTCGGAGATGCCGAGGCCGCTGGCGTAGCCGAGGAAGAGGCCGAGCTTGCTCCGGCTCTCGTCTGGGCACTGCCGTCGCAGCGCAGCCAGGTTGGCCTCGTCCATCGCCAGGATGCGGTCGAAACGAGCGAAATCGGCGTCGATGACCGCCCGCGCACGCAGGCGCGAAAGATCGTAGCCGCGCCGCGCCGCGACCCGCCGCGCCCGCGGATCGGGCGCCTCGCCGGCGTGGTAGTGGCCGTGCGTGCCGGCCGAGTCGAAGTCGAGGTGGCGACCCAGACCCTGCTGCTGCGCCAGGGTGCGGGCGACCGCTTCGGCGATCGGCGAACGGCAGATGTTGCCCATGCAGACGAACAGGACCCGACAAGCCTTGGCCACAAGATCTCTCCCGATCAACTACTCGATGACGGCCGGTGTGCTCGGCGGCAGCGGGCGCGTCGGCTGCCTCTCGGGCAACAGCGGGAGCACCCGCAGCCGGCAATCTCCGAGTTCGCTGCGCTCGCCGGCGAAACGACCCTGGCCACGCCGGCATTGCTCGGCATTCATTTCGACTGCCTTGCCGCGCAGGCAGCACCAGCCAGTCTGCGGCCGACAACGCTGCTGCGCCTCGCGCCGCTCGTCGGCGAAAAATCCGCGACACTGCCTGGCCGTCGTCTCGCTCAGACGGCCATCCTGGCAACACCAGCCCGGACGTGGCGGCGCCGGGCAGCGCTGCCGCGCCTGTTCCTCATCGGCCGAGAAGAAGCCACGGCATTGCGCTGCCGGCATCTGCACCACCCTGCCACCGGCGAGACAGCACCAGCCGGCCGCTGCCCGCGGTCGGCAACCCGCCTCGGCCTGGCGGCGGTCGAACGAGAACTGTTGCCGGTCGCACTGCTCCGGCAGTCGCTGCTCGAGCCGCTCGCCCACGCAGCACCAGCCGGGATAGCGCTCGCGCCATCCGACCGTGGCCGCCAGTTCCGGCGCGTCGAGCAGGCGCAGCGAACCGATCTGCCGACCACGCCGCCAGGAGGCCTCGCCCGCCGCCGGGATGCTCTGCTCGCGCTCACCGAACATCAGCGCCCGTCCGGCGAGGACGGTGACGATCGTCTCCTTGCCGCTGACACGGATGTTGACCCGGCTGCCGAGATTGCCGGTGACGTCGGGGGTTGAAAAGCACTGCACATCCTTGTCGATGAATATCTGCCCGATGTCGATCTGGATATGGATGCAGCGTTGCCTGCCGCGGGTCTCGACGCGAAACGAGAAGCGCGGATCGGTGTTCTCGTCGAGCTGGACGAAGCCACCCTCGTTGAAGGCGACGAAGGCGCTCGAAGCGGCGCCGGTGGTGACGGTATCGCCGTCGTGCACGGTCGCGCCATCGCGCGCCCGCGCGCCATTGAGGAAGACATTCGGTCCAGCGACCTGCAGCGTGCCGATCGCCGCACCGCCGGCATCGCCAGCGGGCAGCGGCGCGCAGGCCGCGCCGACAAGGACCAACAACCAAGCCAGAGCGAAGAGGGGCAGGCGGTACGTTCGGTGCAGCGTCATCGCATCACTCCTTGAACAGCAGACGGCTGGCGCGCGCACTGACACCAGAAACCTGTGCCGTCGGCACCCAGAGAACCCGGCGCGCAGCCTTGTCCCAGAAGACGAACTCGTCGCCGGTCTTGCGCAACAGGAACAGCTCCCCGCGCACTCCAGCCAGCAGCGGGCTGTCGCTGCTGACCGCAACCAGAGGGTACTCGTTCGGACGCACGAGAACACCATAGGCCATCGGCAGCAACAGAGTATAGACCACCAGCACCACCATGAAGGGCAGCGCCAAGCACAGCCGCCAGGGGGACGCGGCACCGAGGTACCACACCGCGACCACCACCAGCGCCACCTCGGCCGCGCCACGCAACAACTCGCCGAAGCGACCCTTGAGCAGCACGAGATCGGCGCGGTCGGTCGAGGTCAGCCATTGCCGGATCTCGGCCGGACCCCGGCTTTCGCCGCTCACGGGAGCCGCATAGAGGATGTCCGCGACCGCCAGCACGTCGACGAACGGATTGAGATGGGTGGTCAGGCGCAACAGGAGGACCAGCACGAGGACGGCAAAGGCCAGCTTGCGCCATGACCAGGGAAGTTGTTCGGCGAGGCGCGCACCGCTCGTCGCCAGGCGATCGCGGAGCTGTCGCAGCGCCTCCCGCCGGCGCGCTGCGAGCCAGCCGATGAGCGCCAGCAGCGGCAATGCGGCGAGCAGCAGCCAGCCGGCGAAATAGAGCCAGGGAAAGACCGGGCCCAGGTAGTCCGCCGCCAGGACGACGAAGAACTTCGCCCCTTCCTGCAGAAAGTGCTCCGGGTCCTGCGCCACCAGCCCCTGCAACCCGAGCAGGTTGAGTTGCGCGCGCGCGACCAGATAACCGAAGGAATAGAGGACGGCGGCGATGCCGGCGAGCGAGCCGGAGAGCCAGCCAAGAAAGAGCGCAACGCCCTTGATCAGGTCCATTCGCGGGTCCCTGCGCCGCACGGCGGCGGCACACCTCGCACACCCCCGCCAGTGGCGCGGCGGCCGTCACGGCGCATCACTCCGCCGTTCCTCCGCGCTTTGCCATCGGCCGGCGCCCAGCCATTCGACAGCTCCCTTCGTTGGCTCGCTTGCGCCTGGCACCCCGGCCTGCTGACGACACCTTCTGCACAGCCGCTCAGTCCGCAGCCGCCGCATCGAGGACATCGGTGAAGCCGAAACGGCTGAGGTCGCGCATACGCATCGGGTAAAGGATGCCGTCGAGGTGGTCGCACTCGTGCTGCACGACACGGGCGTGGAAACCGCTGACGCTGCGTTCGATCGGCCGCCCGCGGTCGTCGAAGCCGCTGTAGCGCAACCGGCTCCAGCGCGGCACCCAGCCGCGCAGGCCGGGAACCGACAGACAACCCTCCCAGCCCTCCTCGGTTTCGGGCGACAGCGGCGTCAGCACCGGGTTGATCAGCACCGTTCGCGGCACCGGCTCGGCGTCCGGGTAGCGCGCGTTGCGCTCGACGCCGAAGATCACCAGCCGCAGGTCGACACCGATCTGCGGCGCCGCCAGCCCGGCGCCGTCTAGGTGGCGCATCGTTTCCTCCATGTCGGCGATCAGCGTGTGCAGTTCCGGCGCGTCGAAGCGTTCGACCGGCCGCGCCTGTCGCAGCAGCCGCGGGTCGCCCATGCGCAGCAGCGGCCTAATCATGATCATCGCTCGCCAGCAGCGCTTCGATGATCCGCCGTACCGGCTCCATCGCCTGTTCGAGGACCTGATGGATCACCTCGAGGCTGATTGGCTGGCCAGGCTCGCCACGCCCGGCGGCGTAGTTGGCGACGACGTTGATCGCTGCGTAGGGAACGCCGAGTTCGGCGGCAAGTGCCGCTTCCGGCATGCCGGTCATGCCGACGACGTCGGCACCGTCGCGCTCGAGGCGGTTGATCTCGGCGGCCGTCTCGAGACGCGGTCCCTGCGTCGCGGCGTAGACCGCCGCATCGCTGACCGCCACCGCCGCCGCCGCGGCAGCGGCACACAGGCGTCGGCGCAGCTGTCGATCGTAGGGTTCGGTGAAATCGACATGGCTGACGGCGCTGCCCGGGCCCTCGTGGTAGGTCGATGCGCGGCCCCAGGTGTAGTCGATGATCTGGTGCGGAATCAGGATGTCGCCGGGCCTGAGGTCGGCACGGATGCTGCCGACCGCCGCCACCGCGACGATGCCGAGCGGCTCGCAGTCGCGCAGCGCCCAGATGTTCGCCCGGTAATTGATCTCGTGCGGCGCCAGGCTGTGTGCATCGCCGTGGCGCGCCAGGAACACCACCGGCCGAACGGCGATGTGGCCGAAGGTGAGCGCTGCCGAAGCCTCGCCGTACGGCGTTGGCGCCGGCCGGCGATGCGAGATTTCGAGGCCGGCAAACTGTGCCAGCCCGCTGCCACCGATGATTGCCAGCATCTCAGTCCTCCCGCATGGCGTAGATTGCCGGCAGGTTGCGCCAGGCACCGCGGACGTCCATTCCGTAACCGAAGAGGAAACGATCAGGAACGGTCAGGGCTACGAAATCGGCCTTGATCGGTTTCTTCCTCGCGTGCAGTTTATCAGCGACGACCGCCGTGAAGCAGGCATCGGCGCCGCCCTGCAGCAGGCGCTCGCGAATCGCTGCCAGCGTCAGCCCCTCGTCGAGGATGTCGTCGACCAGCAGCACCGTTCGCCCGCGCACCGGGATGCCCGGCTCGCGCCGCCAGATGAGGGCGCCGCCGCTCGTCTCCTGCCCGTAGCGACTGACATGGACGTAATCGAAGTCGAGCGGAAAGGCGAGTTGCGTCATCAGATGGCCGGCGAAGGGGACGCCGCCGTTCATCACGCAGAGCAGCAGCGGATTGCGGTCGCGCAGCTGCTCGCCGATGGCACCGGCGACCCGACTGACCGCCGCGGCGACACGGTCGGCGGAGTGGATCAGGTCGGCCGCAGCGAGGATCGCCAACGCCTGCCGCGCGTCGCTCATGGCGCTGCCAGCGCCGCCGGTGGTCGAAGCAACCGCGCCGCACGGCAGCCGGCGCGGCGGTGGCTGCGCGCGAAAGGGCGGCGCCTCACTGCTCTGCGCCCGGGCCGCCGAGGAGGGCGAGCATCTGCGCTTCGTCGATGATCGGCACGCCCAGCTCCTGCGCCCGCTGCAGCTTGCTGCCCGCTTCGGCGCCGGCGACGACGAAGTCGGTCTTTGTCGACACGGCCGCGCTGACCTTGCCGCCGGCCGCTTCGAGCATCTGCCGCGCGGCATCGCGGCTCAGCGACGGCAGCATTCCGGTGAGGACGAAGGTCCTGCCGGCGACGGCGCCGATCGACGCCGCCGGCACCACCGCCTCGCCCTCGCTCCAGGCAACGCCTGCAGCCCGCAACTGCTCGATGACTTCGCGGTTGTGCGGCTCGCCGAGGAACTGGCGGATCGACTGGGCGACGATCGGGCCGACGTCAGGAACCTGCAGCAACTGCGCTTCATCGGCAGCCAGCAGGCGATCGAGGCTGCCGAAATGCCGCGCCAGGTCGCGCGCGGTGGCTTCACCGACATTGCGGATGCCGAGCGCGTAAATGAAGCGCGTCAGCGTCGTCTGCCTGCTCCGCTCGATCGCCAGGAGCAGGTTGCCCGCCGACTTCTCGGCCATCCGTTCGAGCTGCACCAGTGCCAGCAGGCCGAGCCGATAGAGGTCGGCCGGCGTGCGCACGACGTCGTGCTCGACCAGTTGCTCGACCAGCCGCTCGCCGAGGCCTTCGATGTCCATCGCCCGCCGCGAGGCGAAGTGCAGCAGCGCCTGCCGGCGCTGCGCCGGACAGTAGAGACCGCCGCTGCAGCGGGCGACCGCCTCGTCCTGCTGGCGCACCACCTGCGAGCCGCACACCGGGCAGTGCACGGCCATGGCGAAGGCGCTGGCCGCCGGCGGCCGCTTCTCGCGCAGGACGCGGACGACTTCCGGAATCACGTCGCCGGCACGGCGAACGACGACGGTATCGCCGACGCGCACATCCTTGCGGCGGATCTCGTCCTCGTTGTGCAGCGTCGCGTTGGTCACCGTCACGCCGCCGACGAAGACCGGCGCCAGCCGTGCCACCGGTGTCAGCGCGCCGGTCCGACCGACCTGCAGCGAGATGTCGAGCACCTCGGTGAGCGCTTCCGCAGCCGGGAACTTGTGCGCCAGTGCAAAGCGCGGCGCCCGCGAGACGAAGCCGAGACGTTCCTGCGCCGCCAGGTCATCGACCTTGTAAACGACGCCGTCGATGTCGTAGGGCAGTGCCGCGCGGCGACTGCCGATCTCGCGCTGGCAGGCGAGGAGGGCGGCGAGACCGCTGACCCGGCGGCGCTCGGCGGCGACCGCGAAGCCCCAGCCGGCGAGCCGCTCGAGCAGCTCGAAGTGCGTCGCCGGCAGCGCGCCGGCGGCGGCGGCAGCGACGCCGTAGGCGACGAAACGCAGCGGTCGCGTGGCGGTGACGCGCGGATCGAGCTGGCGCAGGCTGCCGGCGGCGGCATTGCGCGGATTGACAAACTCCTTCTCGCCCTTCTGCCGCTGCTGCTCGTTCATCCGTTCGAAATCGCGGCGCCACATCAGCACCTCGCCGCGCACCTCGAGCAGCGGCGGCCAGCCGCTGCCGTGCAGGTGCAGCGGGATGCTGCGCAGGGTGCGCAGGTTGGCCGTCACATCCTCG
>JAEUOM010000225.1 GCA_016788495.1 Accumulibacter sp.
GGCTGCTGGCCGGCGATGCCGTGCGCTCGTTGCTCGACGCCGAACCGGCGCGCAACATGCCGCCGCCCTTGCGCGACCATCACCTGCAGCAGCAGCTCGACCGCCTGCCCGCCCTGCAGCCTGCCCTCGAAAGGCTGGCCCGCGAGCGCGCCCAGACCCTCCTCGACGACCACCGCCGCGTCCGCGAAGCCGCGCGCGGCAGTGGCGAATACCGCGTCACCCCGAGTCTGCCGGTCGATGTGATGGGGGTCTTCGTGCTCGTGCCGGCGTAGCGCGACAGCTGATCCGGACACATCAAGACGATGAATTCATTGGGATTTCGGGCCGCCGTAGCGTTAAGCATTGCTCGCCATGCTTAATCTGACGGATCAGGATCACGCCCCGGGCGCTTGCCGCTGTCCCGAAATCTTCGCGCAACCAGCGGTTTTATAAGAGATTTTCGCGCTAGACTTTGTAGTGTAAAAAAAGTTACACAAAACGAATTCATGACATCCTGGAAATTTTACGGCCGTCGCGACGAGCTGGAGGCGATCAAGCTGCTCCTGACCCGGGGCCGCTGGTTTTTCTGCGCGATCAGCGGTCGCCGCCGCATCGGCAAGACGTCGCTGATCCGCGAGGCGCTTCTTGAAACGCAGGGCAGAACCGGCGCGGCCGGCGCGCTCTACGTGCAGATTCCCGACAGCGACGAACGCGATGTCGTCGCCGTGTTCACGGATGCGCTCGCCGCGTTTGCCGACGCCAACCCGGGACGCCTGCCGGAAAGCGTCGTGGCCGACAAGCTGCGCCGCTTTGCCGACATGGCGCGTGCCACTGGCGCGCTTTGCCGGGCCGGCATCATCGTCGTCATCGATGAGTTCCAGTATTTCAACCGCAAGGCGCTGTCCGCCTTCACGTCGCTGCTGCAGGCGGAAGTCGATACGCTCACCGGATCGGCGCATGGCGGCATATTCGTGCTCGGCTCGATCCACACCGAAATGACAGCGCTCCTCGAAGATCGCGGCTCGCCGCTCTATGCCCGCGTGACCGATCGCCTGAACCTCGACCACTGGGATTTCGCCACACTTTTCCAGGTCTTCGCCGATCAGGGCCTGGACAGCCCGCGCGACTGGCTGACCTTCTGGTCGGTCTTCGAGGGCGTCCCCAAGTTCTACCGCGATTGCGCCTACCAGGGCACCTTCGCGGCCGATGACCACAGCGCAGCGGACCGGATCATCGACACCCTGTTCCTGTCGGCGCGCGCGCCGCTCGTCGAGGAGGCCGGTACCTGGTTCCTGCGCGAACTGCGCGGCGCCGGCGTCTCGCTGCTGCGTCTGCTTGCCCGTCAGCAGCCCTGCGCCCAGCAGCAGCTCTCGGCCGCCTACGCCGAGAGCCTCGGCGACAGCCGATCGTTCGCCACCTACCTGGCGACGCTGGTCGACCGCTACCGCCTCGTCGAGCGCCTCAGCCCGGTCTTTGCCCAGGCCGGCAGCCGCCAGGCCCGCTACCAGATCGGCGACAACTTCCTCGCCGCCTGGCTTGCCGCCATCGAACCCGCGGTACAGGCCGCGCGCGTGCAGCCGCTGGCGCAGGCGCTGAAGATCGGCGCGGTTCGTCTCGAAAACCACGAAGGCCCCACCTTCGAGCGCATGGTCCGCAAGCTGATGGCCGAAGCCTCGCGGCGCGGGGCCGGCGACTTCCCGCTGACCGACATGGTCCACGGTTACTGGAACCGTCCCCGAGATGCCGCGCGTCTGGTCGAGATCGATATCGTCGCCGTCAACGAAGACGACCGGCGTGTCCGCTTCGGCAGTTGCAAGCGCGCTGCGGCGAAGCACACCCCGGCCGCGCTGACCACCTTCGGGCAGCACGTCGACGACTTCCTCGCGACGGCGACCGGGCGTCGCTTCAAGGGCTGGCAGCCGGAACGTGCGCTCTACGCCCCGGATTTTCCGGTCGCTGAACGGCAGGCCTTGCAGGCTCGCGGCTATGTCTGTGTTGACCTCAATGACTACCAGCGCTGGCTTGCCGCGCCAGGAACCAACTGAACCGGGAACCCGCATGGCCCGCCGCTCGAGCACCGAACTCGCCTTCACCGCCCTGACCATCGAAGGCGGGCTGCTGGCGCCCGATTTCCTCAACCGGATCGCCCACCTCGAAGCCGCCGCGCAGTCCGAGGCCGACTACGACATCCCGCGCGGCCTCAAGCTGCGCGACGAGATCGGCCGCTACTGGAAGATCGCGCAGAACCTCTGGCAGGACTTCGCCGCCCGCCGCGAACGCAGCGACCGCGACCCCTGGGCCAACAGCCGCGACTTCGTCGAACCCTTCTGCCGCCAGGTACTCGGCTTTGCCGATCTCAAACGTGTCGGCCAGGTCGCCGTCGGCGAACGCAGCTTCCCCATCGGCTGCGCCGCCGGCGAAGGGCGCGTGCCGCTCGTCTTCGCCGCGCACGACCAGCCGCTCGACAAGCCGGGCAGCCGGCACGGCGACGGTACGCGCCGCCGTTCGCCCTTCCTGCTCGCCCAGGAGTATCTGAACGCCAGCCACGCCGTGCTGTGGGCCGTCGTCAGCAACGGCCTGAAGCTGCGCGTCCTGCGCGACAACGCCAGCCTCACCCGGCCGGCCTACATCGAGGCCGACCTGGAAGCGATCTTCGCCGAAGGCCTCTACCCCGATTTCGCCGCGCTCTGGCTGCTCGCCCACGCCACGCGTTTCGGCCAGGCCGGCGCCGACCCCGCCGACTGCCCGCTCGAACACTGGCGCAACACCGCGCAGGAAGACGGCATCCGCGTTCGCGACCGCCTGCGCGAAGGCGTCGCCAATGCCCTGCGCGTGCTCGGCAGCGGCTTTCTCGCGCACCCGGCCAACGGCGAGTTGCGCCGCCGCATCGAAAGCGGCGAGCTGGGCACCCAGATCTACTTCGAGCAACTCCTGCGCCTCGTCTACCGCCTCATCTTTCTCGCCACCATCGAGGATCGCGAACTCGTCTTCGCGCCCGACGCCGGCGCCGAGGCCCGCGCCCGCTACCAGGCCGGCTACAGCCTCAGACAACCTGATCTCACGGATTTTGCGAAGTACCGAGGTGCAGGATCAAGCGGAGGTTGGAGCGTGGGAAGACGGTCTCGGTCGCGTTCAACTCGTCACAGAGTGTGCGGACGGCGCGGTCCGAGACGCCATTGGCCAGATGGTGGAGGCGAACGGTCAGGGTGCCGGCCTGCGGGTCGGGCAGCAAGTCGGCTTCGGTCGTGTAGATCGCGCGCAGCAAGCTCCGGGCCTCGTCCGGGCGGGCAAGAAGCGGCGCCAGGACGTTGGCCATCGCCGTTTCGGCACGGTAGGCGATCATCTTGAGCGTGTCGAGCAATTGCTTGCTGTGGGGGCTCAGCCGGCGAAACCGGCTTTCTTCCGGCAAATCCTTGGCGTCGAGATGGCAGGGGGTTTCCTTGCGCTGTTCCTTGAGGGTCTTGAGTCCCTCCTGAAGCTGTTCGATCGCGTCGTGGGCAGCGGCCTTCTTGGCGACAAAGGCCTCGACTTTCTCCGGGTCAATCGTTTCGTCGAGGTTGAGCGCGCCGAATTGGGCGAGCTGGCGGCTGAGCTTGCTGGTCAGTGAGCGCACTTGGCCGTCAAGGGTTCGCCGCGCCGGGTTGACGACGCGTGCGGTATCAGGAATTTCTTCCGTCTGGTAGTCCGCCAGACGGTCCAGGGCGAAGTGTTCGCGGGCATACT